>NZ_JBHWHY010000046.1:13376-54247 GCF_042732265.1 Streptomyces sp. NPDC059788
TCAGGCCGCTGTCGGTGTAGGCGAGCTTCTCGACGGTGGCGACCTTGGTGCCGTCGCGGAGGATGTCGTAGTTCTTGACGCCCTTGTCGTCGGTGGCGGCGCTCCAGGTCAGGCGTACGGAGGTGTCGGTGATGTCGCTCGCCACCGGCTTGCCGGGCGCGGAGGGCGGGTTGTCACCGGGCTGTCCGCCGCCGGTGGTGCGCACGGTGGTGGCTTCGCTGGCCGGGCCGGTCTGGTCGGCGGTGTCGCGGGCGACCACGGTGTAGGTGTACGAAGTGTCCTTCGTCAGGCCGCTGTCGGTGTAGGCGAGCTTCTCGACGGTGGCGACCTTGGTGCCGTCGCGGAGGATGTCGTAGTTCTTGACGCCCTTGTCGTCGGTGGCCGCGGCCCAGGTCAGCCGCACGGACGTGTCGGTGACATCGCCCGCCACCGGCTTGCCGGGCGCGGACGGCGGGGTGTCGCCGGGCTGCGCCCCGTCACAGGAGCCGCCGTTGAGCTTGCAGCCGCTCACGTCGCCGCCGCCGGAGCCGGTGCCGATGAACCCGAAGCTGACCGAGGCGCCGGGGGCGATGGTGCCGTTCCAGCTGAGGTTCTTGGCGGTGTAGTGCCCGTTCGAGCCGCTGACCTGGGCGTCCCAGGCGGAGCCGACGGTGGTGCCGGAGGGGAAGTCCCACTCGACGGTCCAGCCGTTGATGGTCGTGGTGCCGGTGTTCTGCACCGTCCACTGCCCCTGGAAGCCGGTACCCCAGTCGGAGACCTTGGTGTACGCGGCGGTCGCCGACTCGGCGGCGTGTGCGGGGGTGGCGCCGGCCAGGCCGATGAGGGCGGCGACGGGCAGGAGGAGTGCGGTGAGGGCCGCGAGGGCTCTTCGTCGTGCGTGGGTGGTGCGTGTCAAGGTTCCGGGTGTCACGGATGCTCCCAGGTAAGGGGGTGGAGGTGGGGGAGAACCTGCGCCGCCCGGTGAGCGCTGTGGGGCGCGCTCACCGCAAAGATGTGAAGGGAGCGTAAAAAAGGTCCAGACCTGCGGTCAAGAGGTCTGGACCAAAGTGGTTGGCACCCTCCGCCGTGCCCCGCGGGACGGCGACACGAGTTACCCGGATCAGCCCCCGCTCACACCCAACTCCTGCGCCAAAACCGCCGCTTGCACCCGGCTGCGCAGCTCCAGCTTCCCCAGCAGGCGGCTGACGTGCGTCTTCACCGTGGCCTCCGCCATCTCCAGCCGGGCCGCGATATCGGCGTTCGACAGGCCCTGGCCCAGGCAGCCCAGCACCTCGCGCTCGCGGCGGGTCAGCACGTCCAGTACGGCCGGGTCCGGCGCCGAGGTGTCGGCGGGCCGCCGTACGGTACGCGGATTGGCGAACTCCGCGATCAGCCGCCGGGTCACGGCCGGGGCGATCAGCCCCTCCCCGGCGGCCACCGTGCGCACCGCGTCCAGCAGCGCAGCCGCCTCGCTGTCCTTGAGCAGGAAACCGGCGGCGCCCGCGCGGAGCGCCCCGAAGACGTACTCGTCCAGGTCGAAGGTGGTCAGCACCAGCACGTCGGCCAGCTCCTCGGCCACGATCGTCCGGGTGGCCGAGACGCCGTCCAGCCTGGGCATCTGGATGTCCATCAGGACCAGGTCGGGACGGAGTGCGCGGGCCAGCCGGATCGCCTCCTCTCCGTCCGCTGCCTCCCCGGCCACCTCGATGTCGGGGGCGGAGCGCAGGATCAGCACCAGTCCGGCCCGTACGGCGGACTGGTCCTCGGCGATCAAGACCCGGACCGGGCGGCCGGTCGCTGCTGTCATCGTTCCTCTTCCTCCTCGCGGACGGGCAGGGTGGCCCGTACCCGCCATACCTTGCCGCCGCGGCCGTCGTCCGCGCCGTCCTCGGGCCCGGCCTCGAAGCAGCCGCCGAGCAGCGCGATCCGCTCCCGCATACCGACCAGGCCCGCGCCGGAGCCGGGCGCGCGCGGGCCGGGCCGGTCACCGAAGGGGCTGGTGACGCGGACGGTGAGCGGGCCGCCGCGGCCGTGGTCGATACGGACCTCGACCTCGCCGGACGCGGCGTGCTTGAGGGCGTTGGTCAGGGACTCCTGCACGATGCGGTACGCGGCCAGCTCCACCGGCGCGGGCAGCCGCGCGCCCCCGCCGGCCGCCCGGGTGTCCTCCAGGGTGAACGTCAGCCCGCTGCTCGCCCCGTTGGCGCGGGCCTGCGCGAGGAGCGCGTCGAGCCCGTCCAGGGTCGGTGTGGCCTGGGCCTCCGCCGCCTCGCCGGGGGGCTTGGCGTCCCGCAGCAGCCCGATCAGGCGCCGCATCTCGGCCAGGCCCTGCACGCTGTTCTCACGGATGACGCCGAGCGCCTCCCGGGTGGCGCCGGGGTCGTCTATCGTCTGGGCGGCCGTGGAGTGGATCGCGATGGCCGACAGGTGGTTGGCGACCATGTCGTGCAGTTCGCGGGCCATCCGGGCGCGTTCGGCGACGATGGCCTGCGTACGGTCCATCTCGGCCAGCAGCGCGGTCTGTTCAGCCTCCAGCCGGGCGGCCCGGGCGGCGTTGCGGTGTTCGCGGATGATGATTCCGGTCCAGGCGGGACTGATGGTGATCACGCCGACGCCGACACCGAGCAGCAGGGCCTGCGGGTCGTGCAGGATCGCCACCGGGACGATGGTGGCGACGACGGTGAGCAGGACGCTGATGACCGGCACGCGCCGGGCGGTGGCCGGGGGCCCGTACAGCACCGCGGCGTAGACGATGTCGGTGAACATCACGATCGTGGCGATCAGCCCGCCGCTGCACACGTCCAGCGCGAGCGCGACGGTCGCCAGGCCCAGTGCCGCCCGCGGGGCGGTCCGGCGCAGCAGCTCGGTGGCGGACATGACGGCCAGCGACACCAGGCCGAGCCAAGGGGGCAGCCCCAGCAGCGGCCGGCCGCTGTGCAGTCCCAGCCCCCACAGCAGCAGCCCGCCGAGCAGCCCGCCGACCGCCATGCACACGTCGTGGCGGTGCGGGCGTCCCAGGGCGCCGAAGGGTCTCACGGTCACCCCTCCATCAAACACGGCAGTGCGGACCGCTGCCTCCACGCCCCGGCCGAACCCGCCGCGCCGCGCGCTACATCGAAAGATGCAGTACCGGATCATCGCGGGCGACGAGGTGACGGCCGGATCGAGGGGTGAGCCTGGAAGGGACAGGAAAGAAGGGGAGTCCCGTGATCGTCACACTGATCGTCGTCTGTGAGGTCGGCTTCTGGGTGCTGCTGGCCGGCGGGCTGGCCCTGCGCTACCTGGCGAAGATGCCGCGCGCCGGCGTCGCCGTCCTGCTGCTGGAACCGCTGCTGGAGCTGGTCCTGCTGGTCGCCACCGCCGTGGACCTGAAGAACGGCGCCGAGGCCGACTGGAAGCACGGGCTCGCCGCTGTCTACATCGGGTTCTCGGTCGCCCTGGGGCACCGCACGATCAAGTGGGTGGACGTCCGCTTCGCCCACCGCTTCGCGGGCGGCCCGCCGCCCGTCCCGGCGCCCAAGTACGGCCGGGAGCGCACGGTCTTCGAGTGGCAGTCGGCGGCCCGCTGGATTCTGGCCGCGCTCATCGCGATCGGGCTGCTGCAGATCGCGGCCTGGTACGTGGGCGACCCGGCCCAGACCTCCTCGCTGCGCGGCTGGCAGACCAAGATGCTCATCGTCATCGGCATCAACCTGGTCATCGCGGTGAGCTACACGCTCTGGCCGAAGCAGGCGCCGGAAGGGCACCTGCCCCCGGGCGGCGCGGGCGGCGCGGGCGGCCGGGCCCGCGACCTCGACCGTGACCACGGCCATGACCACGGCCATGACCACGGCCGTGACCACGCCGGGGCGGGCCAGGGCTCCGGCCGCCAGGACCCGCCCACGCCCTGGTGATCACGCCTACCGCTCGCCGCCCGGCACCCACAGCACATCGCCCAGCTCCTTGTTGGCCGTGCGGGCCAGGATGAACAGGAGGTCGGAGAGGCGGTTGAGGTAGGTGGCGGTGAGGTGGTTCATGGTGTCGCCGTGCATCTCCAGCGCCGCCCACGTGGAGCGCTCGGCGCGGCGTACCACCGTGCACGCCTGGTGCAGCAGCGCGGCGCCCGCCGTACCGCCGGGCAGGATGAAGCTGCGGAGCTTCTCCAGGCTCTCCAGGTAGTGGTCGCAGTCGGCCTCCAGCTTGTCGACGTAGGCCTGCTCGACGCGCAGCGGCGGGAATTCGGGGTTCTCCACCACCGGCGTCGACAGGTCCGCGCCCACGTCGAAGAGGTCGTTCTGCACCCGGACGAGCACCTTGACGACGTCCTCCGGCAGCGAGCCGAGCGCGACGGCCACACCGATCGCCGCGTTGGCCTCGTTGGCGTCCGCGTAGGCCGCGATCCGCGTGTCGGTCTTGGCGGTACGGCTCATGTCGCCGAGGGCCGTGGTGCCCTTGTCGCCGGTACGGGTGTAGATGCGCGTCAGATTGACCATACGGGCGAGCCTACGCCGCGGCCCTGCGGAAGGCGCGGGTGCACACGGCGGCGGCAAGCACGGCGAGCCCGGCCGCGACCAGCGCGCCGTACAGCAGGGGCGCCGCGGTGTAGTCGCCCACGTAGGCGGCGCGGACGCCGTCGACGAGGTAGCGCAGGGGCATGAAGCGCGAGAGCACGTCCAGCCACCCGGGGGCCAGGGCCATCGGCAGCATCAGCCCGGACAGCAGCATCGTGGGCATGGTGGCGGCGTTGACGACGGGCCCGAACTCCTGCGGCGCGGCGGCCTTCATGGCCAGCGTGTACGAGAACGAGGACAGCGCGACGGCCGTCACGGCGACGAAGGCGAATCCGATGAGGATGCCGCCCAGCGGGGCCCGCAGCCCCATCACCAGCGCCGCCAGCACCAGCAGCACCGACTGCGACGTGAGCAGCGCCGTGTCCCGCAGCACCCGCCCCAGCACCAGCGCGAGCCGGCTGACGGGCGTCACCCGCATCCGTTCCACCACGCCGTACTGCTTTTCGAGGATGAGGGCGAAGCCGCAGAACGACGCGCCGAAGAGCGCGAGTTGCAGCAGCAGGCCGGGCACCAGGACCTGCCAGGAGCTGCCCTCCGAGGCCAGCGGCATCCTGGTCAGCAGCGGGCCGAAGAAGAGCAGGTAGAGCAGGGGCATCAGGACGCCGAAGAGCATCTGCATCTTCGAGCGCAGGGTCAGCCGGGCGTAGCGCCCGAAGATCAGGGCGGTGTCGGACAGGACGGTGGACATACGGGGGCTCCTGGGGGGCCTGGCGGGAGGGGTGGCGGTCAGACGGCGACGGGAGTGGTGTCCGCGGGGGCGGGGCCGCGTCCGGTGATGGCCAGGAAGGCGTCCTGGAGGGACGCGTCCGGCGAACCGGCGTACTCGGACTTCAGCGCGCGCGGCGTGCCCTCGGCGGCCACCACGCCCTGGTCCACGACCACGAGCCGGTCGGCGAGCGCGTCCGCCTCGTCGAGGTAGTGGGTGGTCAGGAAGACGGTGGTGCCGAAGTCCGAGCGCAGCCGCCGGACCAGCTCCCACAGGCCGGCCCGGCTGCCGGGGTCGAGCCCGGTCGTCGGCTCGTCCAGGAAGAGCACCGCGGGCCGGTGCATCAGGCCCATCGCGATGTCCAGCCGCCGCCGCTGCCCGCCGGACAGCGCCGCGCACTTGCGGTCCAGCAGCCCGTCGGGCAGTCCGAGGCCGTGCGCCAGTTCCTCGGCGCGGGCCGTGGCCTGGGACTTCGTCAGGCGGTACAGGCGCCCCTGGGTCACCAGTTCCTCCCGTACCGAGATGTTCGGGTCGACGCCGCCGGACTGGGCGACGTAGCCGGTGTGGCGCCGCACCCCGGCCGGGTCGCGGACGAGGTCGCAGCCGGCCACGGTCGCGCTGCCGCCGGTGGGCGCGAGGAGGGTGGTGAGCATCCGCAGGGTGGTCGTCTTTCCGGCGCCGTTCGGGCCGAGCAGGCCGAGGATCTCGCCGCGCCCGGCGGTGAGGTCGATGCCGCGCACCGCTTCGACGGTGCCGCGGGCGGTGGTGAAGGTCCGGGCCAGCCCGGACGCGGTGATGACTGCCATGCCGGACAGAAAAACAGAGACGCTGAAATTTTGCAACGCCCCCAAAATTCAACGAGCACCAAGAAGACGTACGATGCGGACATGGCAGAGGGGCTCAGGGAGCGCAAGAAGCGGCAGACGCGCCAGCACATCTCGGACATGGCCACCGGCCTGTTCCTGGAGCGCGGCTTCGACGCGGTGACCATCGCGGAGATCGCCGAGGTCTGCGACGTCTCGGTCAACACCGTCTACAACTACTTCCCGGCCAAGGAAGACCTCTTCATGGACCGCAGCGCAGGGCTGGTCGACCGCCTCGCGCGCTACGTGCGCGGCCGGGACGCCGGGGAGTCGGCGGCCGCCGCCGTCCTGCGCGAACTGCGCGAGCAGGTGGAGGCCGTCTCGCCCGCCGTCGGGCTGGTCGAGGGCTACGACCGCTTCATGCGCGTCATCGAGGGCGCCGCCACCCTCAAGGCCCGCCTCTGGCACCTCCAGCAGGAACAGCTCACCCGCCTGGAGGAGACCCTGCGCCAGGAGGCCGGTGCGGCGGCCGACGACTGGCTGCCGCTCCTGGTGGCCGGTCAGCTCAACTGGGTGTACGCCACGCTCACGGCCCACATCGCCCGCGCGATGCTCGCCGGGCGCGCGCCCGACGAGGTGTCACGCGAGGCGCTCGTCCTGCTCGACGACCTGGAGGACGCGCTCAGCGGAAAGGTCCTCAACTATGCCGTGCGCGACGGCGGATGAGGCCGGGCGGTGTGATGTCCGTCATCTGAGACGTGACGCGCATCTCTAACCCTCCTATCGATCGCCGACGGACGCTAACGTCACTGCCGAGAGCCGTCGGATGTACAGCGTGTTAGGGGACAGCAAGTGGCAAAGAAGCTCGCCGTCATCGGGGCCGGACTCATGGGGTCCGGCATCGCGCAGGTCTCAGCCCAGGCGGGCTGGGAGGTCGTCCTCCGCGATGTGACGGAAGGCGCGCTGGCCCGCGGCAAGGGCGGCATCGAGGCCTCGTACGCGAAGTTCGTCAGCAAGGGCAAGCTGGCCGCCGAGGACGCCGAGCAGGCGCTGGGGCGGATCACCACCACGACCGACCTGGACGCGGCGGCCGAAGCGGACATCGTCGTCGAGGCCGTCTTCGAGCGGATCGACGTCAAGCGGGAGATCTTCCAGACTCTGGACAAGCTGGTCGGGGACGAGACGGTGCTCGCCTCGAACACCTCGGCCATCCCGATCACCAAGATCGCGGCGGCCACCGGGCGCCCCGAGCGGGTGGTGGGCACGCACTTCTTCTCGCCGGTGCCGATGATGCAGCTGTGCGAACTGGTGCGCGGCTACAAGACCAGCGACGAAACCCTCGCCACCGCCCGCGCGTTCGCCGAGTCGGTCGGCAAGACCTGCATCGTGGTCAACCGCGACGTGGCCGGCTTCGTGACCACCCGCCTCATCTCGGCGCTGGTCGTCGAGGCGGCGAAGCTGTACGAGTCCGGGGTGGCCAGCGCCGAGGACATCGACACCGCCTGCAAGCTGGGCTTCGGCCACGCCATGGGGCCGCTGGCCACCGCCGACCTGACCGGCGTGGACATCCTGCTGCACGCCACCGACAACATCTACACCGAGTCGCAGGACGAGAAGTTCGCGCCGCCGGAGATCATGCGGCGGATGGTCGATGCCGGCGATATCGGTCGCAAGAGTGGGCAAGGCTTCTACGAGCACTGATACCGCGTCGGACGGGCCCGGACCCCGCACCGCGCTGACGCCGCGTCAGGCGCCGCCCGCGGCCCCGCCGTGGGCGCGGCGGCCGGGCGCCGGCCGCCGGCGGCACACCCTGTGGTGGCCGGGGCGTCGGGCGCACGGGTCCGGCGCCGTCACCCTCCGGGGTGAATTCGGTATCGGTTCGCTTACAGGCGGCAACTTCGCCGCATGAGAGGCAGTCAGTTCTGTAGACGTAACGATCGAGCATTCATCACCGGGGAGCGCATATGCACATCAGGGGCGACCACGCCGAGCTGGTCGTCGGGGGCCGCCTCGACGTCCGCAGCGCGGCGGACGCCCGAACCGTCCTGCACACCGCCGTCGACTCCGGCCAGGGCGACCTCGTACTGGACCTGACCGGCCTGGACTCCTGGGACGCCACCGGCCTGGGCGTGATCATGGGCGCGCACCGCCGCGCCGGGCGGGCCAACCGCCGCCTCGTGCTGCGCGGCGTACCGCCGCAGATGCAGCGCCTCCTGGTCGCCACCCGCCTGCACCGCATCCTCGCCATCGAGGGCGGCATCGAGGCCGAGACGCTGCCGCGGGTCTGACGCCGCCCGGCGTGCGCGGGCGCGTGAGGGGCCCGCGCGAGGGCGCGTACGGGCAGCGCACGCGGCGCGTACCGGCACCACGCACAAGATCAAAGCCGCATACGCGAAGGATTCTCACAACACTGTGACGTTCCGGGCAGGAACGGACCCCGGCGCTTCGTAGATACTGGGCGAAGGTCTAAGGTTCGGTTTTCCGCCGTCCGGTACACGCACGGCGGGCACCGGACCAGAAGCGGCGGCCGGGGAGCACCCCGGTCGGAGGCTGGGGGAGTGCGGACGGCCGGGACGCAATCGGCCGGTCGGCACGCCAAGCGCATCTGGGGGCTTTTCACCATGGACCCGAACACCAACCGGGGACCTGAGGAGTACGGCGAGCAGGACGGCCCTGCCGCGACGCCCACGCCCTCCCACGGCGGCCCCGGGGCCGCCTCGGGCGGGCTCGCCCGCACCGTACAGCTCGTGTCGGGCCCCTATCTGCTCACCGTCAACCCGGTCGACGGCAGCGAGATCGAACCCTGCCCGCCCGGCGAGCAGCCCGCCGTACCCGGCAAGCACGGCCCCGAGGAGCGCGCCGAGCTGGCGCGCGCCGCCGCCCCGCCCGCCGTACCGGTCTCCGCGGGCCGCCAGGGCACGCTCCTGGAGCGCGCCGAGGAGTCCGACCGGCTGGTGCGGCTGCTGTCCCGCGGCAGATCCGTACGCGTCACCGGACCCTCCGGAGCGGGCCGTACGCGCCTGCTCGACACCGTCGCCACCGCCTGCGACGGCCTCGCCCCGGACGGCGTGGTGCGGCTCTCCGGATACCGCCGCACGCCCACCGACGTGATGTACGAGCTGTTCGCCGCCGTCCACCGGGCCCCGCTGCACCGCCCCGACCGCGGCGAGCTGCTGCGCCTGCTCGGCGAGATCGGCGCGATCGTCGTCCTGGACGACCTCGAATTCGGCGGCGCCGCGCTGGACGAGCTGCTCGGCGCCACCCCCGAGTGCGCCTTCCTGCTCGCCGCCACCCCGGACGTCGCGGCCCCCTCGCCCGGCTCCCACCTCGAAGAGGTCTTCCTCGGCGGCATCGGCCGCGACGCCTGCCGGGAGCTCCTGGAAGGCGTCGTCGGCCGGCCGCTGACCGACGAGGAGGCCGCGTGGGCCGCGGACCTCTGGTTCGAGTCCGAGGGGCTGCCGCTGCGCTTCGTCCAGGCCGGCGCGCTGCTGCGGCAGCGGTTGCGCACCGACCAGGACACCTTCGACGGATACGGCTCCGAGGACGCGCCCGGCGACGGCCGCGACGCGCCGCTGCCGACCGTCGCCGAGGCCGCGTCGCCCGCGCCGCTGATCGCCGCCGGGCTGAGCGAGGCGGCGCGCGAGACGCTGCGCTTCGCGGTCGCGCTGGGCGGCGAGCTGCCCCACCAGGCGCATCTGCCCGCGCTCGTCCAGGACACCCACGCGGACGCCGCCCTCGGCGAACTGCTGGACTGCGGCCTGATCACCCCGGCCGGCGCCCACTACCGGCTCGCGGCGACCGTGGCGGACCAGCTGACGGCCGCCGGGTACGACGACGGCGCCGGCGAGCGGGCCCTGACCGCCGCCCAGCACTACGCCTGGTGGGCCGGCCATCCCTCGGTGACGCCCGAGCGGGCCGCCGCCGAGTCCGACGCGATACTGGCCGCGATGGGCGTCCTGACCGGCAGCCGCGACGGCGGCCACCCCAGCGCCGCCGTCCTGCTCGCCCGTACGGCCGCCCCGGCCTTCGCCGCCGCCCTGCACTGGAGCGCCTGGGAGCGCAGCCTGCGGCACGGCGCGGAGGCCGCCCGGATCGCCGGGGAGGTGGCCGAGGAGGCGTACTTCCACCACGAGCTGGGCGTGCTCGCCCTGTGCACCGGCAATCTGGACCGGGCGCGCGCCGAGCTGGAGGCGTCGATAGGGCTGCGCGGCGTGCTCTCCGACCGGCGCGGCACGGTCGCGGGACGGCGGGCGCTGGCCCTGGTCGCCGACCGCTCCGGCACGTTCACCCCGCCCGCCGGCACGGCAGCGGCGGCCGGCGAGGAGGTCCCGGACGCGCGGACGGAGGAGTCCGCCTCGCCGCCCGGCGGGGTGCCCGCCGGGCTCGCGACGGGCCCGGCCGTCGACGCGACCGCGCCCACCGTGGTCACCCGCGGCGCCGTCGCGGGCAGCGCCTCGGCCGGTGCGGGCGGCCCGGGGACGGGCGGCGGCAAGGCCAAGGGCCGCAAGGCCATGGTGCTGGGCGCCCGGCGCAACCTGGTCGCGGCGGGCGCCGGCGCGCTGCTGATCGCCGTACTGGGCACCGTCGTCACCCTGGGCGCGGTGTCCGGGTCCGACGACGGCGTGGGCGAGAAGGTCAAGACCGAGCAGTCCGCCGAACCGGGCCGGGACGGCGACGGCCTGCCCGCCGATCAGCCGGGCACCGGCAGCACCCGCACCGGCCAGGGCAGCCGCCCCGGCACGGGCGGCCCCGGCTCGACGGCGCCGGGCACCCCGGGCACCAGCGGGCAGCCGGGCACCGGCACCGCCTCCCCGAGCGGCGGCGCGACGGACCCGACGACCCGCCCGACGGACGGCAGCCCGCGCCCGACCGACCCGACGACGCGTCCGACCGACCCGACCACCAGGCCCACCGACCCCAGCACGACCGCCAGGCCCACGGACAAGCCGACGGACAAACCGACGGACAAGCCCACCGACAAGCCGACGGACAAACCGACCGACAAGCCCACGGACAAGCCGACCAGCCAGGACCCGACGGGCACCTCCGGCAACCCGGCGCCCAGCAGCGCGGGCGGCACCGGCTCCGCGACCACCACGTCCTCCGGTGGCGGCACGACGGGCGGCACCACCGGCGGTACAAGCAGCGGTACGAACAGTCCCTGAGCGCAGCACGACGGCCCGGCACGCGGCCGTCCGCCACCATGGGCGGGCGTCCCCGTACCGGGCCGTCGTCATTCCTCCGAAGGGCCGTCCGGGCCCCGCGCGAAGCGGGCGGCACCCCGGCCCCGCGCGAAGCGGGCGGCACCCCGGCCCCGCGCGAAGCGGCACGCCGGCCTCGCGCCATGCGGCGCCCCCGCCCCGCCCGAAGCGGGCGCGGGCCTCAGAACAGCCGCAGCTTGTCGTCCTCGATGCCGCGCAGCGCGTTGTAGTCCAGCACGACGCAGCCGATGCCGCGGTCGGTCGCCAGCACCCGCGCCTGCGGCTTGATCTCCTGGGCCGCGAAGACGCCCTTGACCGGCGCCAAGCGCGGGTCGCGGTTGAGGAGTTCGAGGTAGCGGGTGAGCTGCTCGACACCGTCGATCTCGCCGCGCCGCTTGATCTCCACGGCGACCGTCCCGCCGTCCGCGTCCCGGCACAGGATGTC
Source organism: Streptomyces sp. NPDC059788 (assembly GCF_042732265.1). NCBI lineage: Bacteria > Bacillati > Actinomycetota > Actinomycetes > Kitasatosporales > Streptomycetaceae > Streptomyces > Streptomyces sp. NPDC059788. Next base: position 25,061 of record NZ_JBHWHY010000046.1, read on the forward strand.
CACCGGCCCGATGGCGGTGGGGTATTCACGCCGAATGAGCGAGTAGCCCTCGCCGAGTGTCTCGATCCGGTCGGCCAGCAGCTCCTGGAGGTGCGCCTCCACCCCGTCCTTGATGAGGCCCGGGTCCACGCCCAGCTCGTGTGCCGAGTCGTGCATCACCTCTTCCAGGGTGATGATGAGCTTCTCGCCACCCTTGTTCTCCACCGTCCACACGCTGCCGTCGCCCTCCTTGAGGGTGCACGGCGGGGACATCCAGTTGAGGGGTTTGTAGGCCCGGTCGTCCGCGTGGATGGAGACCGAACCGTCCGCCTTCACGAGGATCAGGCGAGGGGCCGACGGGAGGTGGGCACTGAGCCGGCCCGCGTAGTCCACGGAGCAACGGGCAATGACGAGACGCATGGTGCGTCACGCTACTCGACCGACGGCCACGGACGCGATTCGCCCCTGAACCGCCCGGTCCACCGGTGGCCGGTTGTCTCTGCAATCTCCTGGTGCGGGCCGGGGGAGCGGCATACCGTTGAAGCGGGCGGTCGTGATACGGACACGCTCCGTCGCGAAACCCCGTCCCATTCCTGAGGCCCCGTCCCGGCGGGGCCGCGAGAGGAGAACCTCATGTCGCTCGACGTCTCACCGGCCCTCCTCGAACAGGCCGAGCGAGGCGAGGTCGACGAAGCGGAATTTGTCGACTGCGTCCGGACCTCCCTGCCCTACGCATGGGAGATGATCAGCTCGCTGGTGGCCCAGCTGAAGGTGGACGGCGGACAGTTCGCCGACAACCAGACGCCGCCGCCGGACGAGCAGGCGCGCGGTCAGTTGCTGCGAGCGCTGGCGAGTGACGCGATACGCGGGTCCTTGGAGCGCCACTTCGGTGTGCGGCTGGCATTCCAGAACTGCCACCGGGTCGCGGTCTTCCCGCTCGACCCGTCGGCGGACGGCAGGCTGGCCAAGTTCACCTCCGTCCGGGGCCAGCTGCTGAACCAGTCGCCCGAGCTGCGCGACTGCTGACCGGAGATGCTGCCGCTGCGCCCGCGCGACGCGCTGTCGTACGGCGCCGGTGCGCCGGCGGCAGCATCGGTCAACTCCTCGCCCGTCACGCAGAGTCGGCGCGGCGCGAACGGAGCCCTCCGGTCGCGGGGCCGCGGACCGGCACGATCGCGCCAGACGACGGCCGGCCGCGGCCGGTACCGCACACGGGCCGCCGACCGGCCGCGCCCGGACCCCGCCCCGGCCGCGGGCCCCGCTCAGCCGAGCCGCGGCAGCACCTCGGCGCCCAGCCGCCGGACGTTCTCCTCCGTGGCGGCCAGATCGCCGGAACCCTCCACGAGCAGCGCGAAGCGCCGGATGCCGGTCCGCTCGGCCGAGGCCGCCAGCCGGTCGGCGCACAGCTTCGGCGAGCCCACCGGATGGAGGTCGCAGAGCAGCTCCGTGTACGCCAGCGGGTCGCGCATGGCGCGGTAGCGGCCGTCGATCGTCTCGTGGGCCGCCAGCCCGCGCCGCAGCCAGCCGGGCATGGCCTTCGTGAGGACCTCGGCGGCGCCCTGGCGGGTGTCGGCGACCTGCACCACACCGGCCGAGACGTGCTCCGCCGCCGCGACCCGGGCCGGGTCCCGCCCGGCCGCCAGCGCGAGCCGGCGCCACAGCGCGACCATCTCCGCCTTCTCCTCGTCGCCGCAGTGCATCCCCAGCAGCATGGGCAGCCCGCGCTCGGCGGCCAGCCGCACCGATCCGGGCGAGGTGCACGCGAGCACGACGGGCGGGCCGGCCGGCATCTCCAGCGACTCGTCGGGCCGCGGCACGACGGCCACCTCCCGGAAGGAGTGACGTTCCCCCGCGGCGCCGACGCGCGGTTCGCGCAGCCAGCGCAGTAGCAGATCCAGCGATTCGGGGAAGTGCCGCTCGTAGGCGGCCAGCCCGGTGCCGAAGACCTCCAGGTCCACCCAGGGGCCGCCCCGGCCGACACCGAGGGTGAACCGGCCGCCGGAGGTCAGGTGCAGCAGCGCCGCCTGCTCACCGAGCGCGACCGGATGCTGGGTCGGCAGCACACTGACGGACGTGCCGACGCCGATCCGGCCCGTACGGCCGAGCAGCAGCGCCGCGAGCGTCGCCGCCGACGGACAGACCCCGTACGGCATGAAGTGGTGCTCCGCCAGCCAGACCGCGTCGAGCCCGGCCTCCTCGGCGACTTCCGCGGACCGCACCGCCCGGTGCAGCGCCTCCCCCTGCCCCTGGCCCGGAAACTGTGCGGCCAGAATGAAAGCCCCAACACGCATCGCTCTTCTGCCTCCTCGCAGCCGACGCGACATCCCCCTATCAGGCAACAACGGGTGACACGTGCCAAGGGCACGGCCTGCGGCGAAGTTTCCCGATGATCGCAGGATCGCGGCAGGCGACGGTCCCCCATGACGGAGCCGCGTAGGGTGGTGACGGCCCGTGACCCCGCAAGTTTCCCGAGGTGCCCAGTGTCTCCGCGTCGAAACCGCCCCCGCGGCGGTGAGAAGCCAGCCGACCACGCGGGCGGGGGCCGCTACGGTCTCGAACGTACCGAGGAGTGGCGCGGGGAGGAGTGGGTCGTACGGCACCTGGGGGGCGGCGGCGGGGCCAAGCACTACCGGTGCCCGGGGTGCGACCAGGAGATCCCGCCGGGGGTGCCGCACGTCGTCGCCTGGCCGCGGGAGGGCGACGTGGACGAGCGCAGACACTGGCACAAGGCGTGCTGGAACGCACGGGACCGCCGGAGCGCGCGGCTCCAGCGGTCCCGTAACGCGCCGAGGTACTGAGACCTCGCGCAAAAGTACGCGGCGCCCCTGATAGGGCTGACGCGGCTCTACTAGACGTCCCGCTTCTCCAGGGCCGCGTACGCGCCGCCGAGGACGACGGCGGTGACCGCCAGGAGGACGAGCAGCGGCTGCCAGCCGGACGGGCCGTCGGGCATGAACGGCTGGTCGTAGAGCGCGCCGAGGTTGTTCGGGACCGAGTACTCGATCAGCTTGGCCGCGAACGGGCGCAGGCTCTCCGAACCGATCATGAACACGGCCATCAGCATGGGCAGCAGGACCAGGCCCGTCATCGCGCTGATCGCGCCGGCCGAGTGCCGCAGCAGCGTGCCCGCCCCCAGGGCCAGCAGGCACAGCACGGCCACGAACAGGCCGGAGCCGACCGTGGCACGCAGCCACTGGTCGCCGGTCGGCGCCGGACCGTTGAGCATCCCGGCGTGCACCACCGCGACCAGCACGTTGGAGACCGTGGTGACGACGAACGTGAGCGTGAACAGGACGATCGCCTTGGCGGTCAGCACCCGGGCCCGGCTGGGGCAGGCCGTGAACGTCGTACGGATCATGCCGGTGCCGTACTCCGAGGAGATCACCAGTACGCCGAGGGGGATCACGCACAGCGTGCCGAGCAGCAGGCCGAACCAGGCGAAGCCGAGCACCGGCGCGACCTCCCGGTCCGGGCCCGCCAGCGCCAGCGACGTCAGCAGCCCGATGCCGACGTTCAGCAGGACCAGCACACCCAGCGTCCACATCGTGGAGCGCACCGAACGGATCTTCGTCCACTCGGAGGCCAGGGCGTGCCCGAGGTTCGTACGGCGTACCGGGATCGGCGAGACGTAGGCGGGGGCGGTGCCGCCGGGGCCGGCGGCCTGCCAGGCGGCCGGGATCTGCTGCTGCCGGGGCGGCTGCTGCGCCTGCTGCTGTGCGGGCTGGTGCGGCTGGTAGGGCGGCTGCTGCGGCGCGGGACCGGCGGGCGGCTGCTGGGCCTGGAGCGTCATCGTGCCCGCGTCCCTGGGCGCACCCTGCGGGGCGTGCGGGCCGCCGTGCGGCGCGGGCTGCCCCTGCGGCGCGGCCTGGGCCTGGAGCATCATCGTCCCGGCCTCCCTGCCGGGCGCGGCGGCGGGCGGCTGCTGGGCCTGGAGCATCATCGTCCCGGCCTCGCGCGCCGGCTGCGGCTGCGCCTGGGCCTGCTCGGCGGGCTGCTGCTGGGGCGGCTGCTGCGCCTGCTGCTCCGGCTGCGGGTGCGCGGCCAGCGGCCGGGGCTCCGGCTGCTCGGCGGGCGGCTGCACGGGCGGCTGTGCGGGCGGTTCCGGGGCCCCTGCCGGAGGCGTCGGGGCACCGGCGCCGGGGGCGTCGGTGTCGTGCGGCTCAGGCTGCGGCTGCGGCTGCTGAGGGCTGGTCATCGGGCGTCCTCGGTGTGCGGCGTGGAGATGTCGGCGGGGGCGGCGGGCGGCATCGGCGCCGGGGCACCGGCCTGCGGGCCCGGCTGCGGCTGCCCGTACGGGTTCGGCTGCCCGTACGGCGACTGACCGGCCACCGGCGGCGGGTAGCCCTGGCCCGGAGCCTGTGCGTACGGGTTCGGCTGCCCCTGGGCGCCCGGGTGGCCCTGCGGCTGCCCCGGGTGGCCGGGCTGTCCGTACGGGCCCGGCTGCGGCGCCTGGGGCGCGTACCCGTGCGGCGGCCGGCCCGGAACTCCGGGGCCCTGCGGCGCGTAGCCGGGCGTCTGCTGCTGGAGGCCTGCGCGCTGGTCGGTGGTCGAGCGGTAGTCCACGACGCTCTGCGTCAGCTGCATGTACGCCTCTTCCAGGGACGCCTGGTGCGGCGACAGCTCCCACAGGCGGATGTCCGCGTCGTGGGCGAGGTCGCTGATGCGCGGCAGCGGCAGCCCGGTGACGCGCAGCGCGCCGTCCTGCTCCGGTACGACCTGGGCACCCGCCTCGCCGAGCAGCGAGCCCAGCTTCTCGCGCAGCTGCGGCTCGGTGTCCGGGGTACGGACCCGGGCGAAGTCGGCGGAGTTGGCCGAGATGAACTCCTTGACCGGCATGTCCGCCAGCAGCTGGCCGCGGCCGATGACGATCAGGTGTTCGGCGGTCAGCGCCATCTCGCTCATCAGGTGCGAGGAGACGAAGACCGTACGGCCCTCGGCGGCCAGCTGCTTCATCAGGTTGCGGACCCACAGGATGCCCTCGGGGTCCAGGCCGTTGACGGGCTCGTCGAAGAGCAGCACCTGCGGGTCGCCGAGCAGCGCCGCCGCGATGCCCAGCCGCTGGCCCATGCCGAGCGAGAAGCCGTTGGAGCGCTTGCGGGCGACCTCCTGGAGGCCGACGACGCCGAGCACCTCGTCGACCCGGCGCGCCGGGATGCCGGAGAGCTGCGCGAGGGAGAGCAGGTGCTGGCGCGCGCTGCGGCCGCCGTGCACCGCCTTGGCGTCGAGCAGCGCGCCGACGTGCCGCGGGGCGTTGGGCACCTTGCGGAACGGGATGCCGCCGATCGTGACGCGCCCGGCCGTCGGGGTGTCCAGTCCCAGGATCATGCGCATCGTCGTCGACTTGCCGGAGCCGTTGGGCCCCAGGAAGCCGGTGACGGCGCCCGGCCGCACCTGGAACGACAGGTTGTGCACGGCCGTCTTGGCGCCGTAGCGCTTCGTCAGGCCGACTGCCTCGATCATTCTCCGCCCCTCGAAAGATGTTCGGGGCAGAGGCGCTCTCGTACCCCCGTGAGGGTTAGGAGGTTATCCGCAGGCTGACGGTTCCCGTCAAAACGCGGGCGCGAGGGGCGGCAGGGGCGCCGGCGGACCGGCCCGGGAGACCGGCACCGCGGCCCCGGCCGCACGCCTCGCGCCTCAGGCGTCGCGCCGCTTCAACAGGACGTATCCGCACAGCAGTACGGCCACCGTCCACGCGACCATGATGGCGAACCCGCCCCACGGCCCGTACGGCACCTCGCTGCCGGCCGGCGGCACCACCTGCATGATCTTCTGGCCCGCCTGGTCGGGGAGGTACCAGCCGATCTTCTTGGTGGCCGAGACGTTTCCCAGGATGCTGGAGATCAGGAAGAAGAACGGCATCAGGATGCCCAGCGACAGCATGGGGCTGCGCAGCATCGTGGCCACGCCCATCGAGAACACCGCGATCAGCGTCATGTACAGCCCGCCGCCCACCACGGCCCGCAGGACGCCCGGGTCGCCGAGGGACGCCGCGTGCGTGCCCAGCATCGCCTGCCCGACGAAGAAGGAGAGGAAGGCCGTCACGAAGGAGACGACGAGGGCGAGCACGGCGGCGACGGCGACCTTGCAGAAGAGGAAGGCGCCGCGCCGCGGTACGGCGGCGAGCGAGGTGAGGATCATCCCGGTGCTGTACTCGTTCGAGACCACCAGCACCCCGAAGACGATCATCGCGAGCTGGCCGAGGCCCATTCCGGCGAAGCTGACGTTCGTCGGGTCGAAGACGACCCGGTCGCGGGGGGACATGGTGCCGAAGTCGTTCGAGGCGAGCAGGCAGATCAGCGCGCCCAGCGCGACCGTGACGACCAGCGCGATGCCCAGCGTCCACACCGTGGAGCGCACCGACCGGATCTTCGTCCATTCCGACCTCAGGACCTGGGAGAGCGCCGCCATCGTCAGGACCTCCGCTTCGTGTTCCGCCAGTCGGCACCCCAGCCGCCGCCGGGCGGCGCGCCCGGGGCTCCCGTAGCGCCCGGTGCTCCCGTTGCGCCCGGGGGAGGCGGCGCGTCCGGCAGGCTCCCGTCCGGCGCCGCCTGCGGGCGCGGTTCCTGCGAATGCGCGTGGTATTCCACCGACCCTGCGGTCAGCTGCATGAACGCCTCCTCCAGGGACGCCTGCTGCGGGCTCAGTTCGTGCAGGACGAGCCGGTTGCGCGCGGCCAGCTCCCCGAGGTCGGCGGCGCCCGCCCCGTCGACCTCCACCGCGCCGCCGGCCGCCACCGCCGCGTATCCGGCGGCCCGGAGCACATCGAGCAGCCGCTCGTGTTCCGGCGACCGCATCCGTACGTACGAACGCGAGTTCTCCCGGATGAAGTCCGCCATCGAGGTGTCCGCCAGCAGCCGCCCCTGACCGATGACGATCAGGTGTTCGGCGGTCAGCGCCATCTCGCTCATCAGGTGCGAGGAGACGAAGACCGTGCGGCCCTGCGCCGCCAGACCCTTCATCAGGTTGCGGATCCAGTGGATGCCCTCGGGGTCGAGCCCGTTGACCGGCTCGTCGAACATGAGGATCTCGGGGTCGCCGAGCAGCGCCGCCGCGATGCCCAGGCGCTGGCCCATGCCCAGCGAGAAGCCTTTGGAGCGCTTCTTGGACACCGCGGTCAGGCCGACGGTGTCCAGCACCTCGTGGACGCGGGCGCGCGGGATGCCGTTGCTCTGCGCCAGGCACAGCAGGTGGCTGAAGGCACTCCGGCCGCCGTGCACGGCCTTGGCGTCCAGCAGGGCGCCGATGTGCTGCAGGGGATCGGGCAGCTGCCGGTAGTGGCGGCCGTCGATACGGACCCGTCCCGACGTCGGGTGGTCCAGGTCGAGCATCATCCGCATGGTCGTGGACTTGCCGGCGCCGTTGGGGCCGAGGAAGCCGGTGACGATCCCGGGCCGCACGGTGAAGGTCAGCCCGTCCACGGCGAGCTTGTCGCCGTACCGTTTGGTCAGCCCCTCGATCTCGATCATGTACAGCACGCTAAGCGGGGGCCGGTGGGCCCGCATCTCGGGCGAACCGGGCATCGCCCGCCGGGTCCGCCGGGAGCCGGGAAGCGGCTTGTACGACGGTCCGTACGACTGCTGAAAGCATTCCGCCCGCCCGGCCTGTCGAAGTCAGGCGGGGCGGGCGGGGCACGGCTGCTGTCGTGGAGCGCGGTACCGGCCGTCACGGAGACGGGCCGGGGGAGCCCGCCGGCCGCACCGGCGTCACCACGACGAACGGCGCCTCAGCGCGACTGCTGCGCCGGGACGCCGCGGGAGATGGGCTCCTCGTCCGCCGGGGTGCCGGCCGCGGCGACCGCCGCGCCGGTCAGCGTGGCGAGCATCTCGCGGACGTTCGTCAGCTGGGCGTTGATCGAGTCGCGGCGGTTGGTCAGCGCCGCCAGCTCCCGCTCGGACTCGCTGCGGATGCGGTCCGCCTTGGCGTTCGCGTCGGCCACGATGTCCTCGGCCTGGCGCTGCGCCGTCTCCACCGTCTGGCGGGCCCGGCGCTCCGCGTCCGTCCGCAGCTTCTCGGCCTCCAGCCGCAGCTGCTCGGCCCGGTGCTCGATCTCCGCGAGCCGCTTCTCGGCCTTGGCCTGGCGCGAGGCCAGGTCCCGCTCGGACTGCTCCCGGCGCTTGGCGAGATTCGTCTCGAAGTCCGCGGCGGCCTGCGCGGCCTTGGCGCGGGTCTCCTCGAAGAGGGAGTCCGCCTCCTCCCGCTTGGACTGCGCGTCCTTCTGCGCCTCGGCGCGCAGCGCGGTCGCCTCGCCCTGCGCCTTCTCGACGATCCGGGCGCCCTCGTCCTCGGCCTTCGCCTTGCGGTCCGTGGCGAACTGCTCGGCGTCGTTACGGACCTGCTGGGCGGCCGACTCGGCCAGCTCACGGTGCTGCTCGGCGGCCCGCCGGGCCTCCTCGCGCAGGTCCTTCGCCTCTTCCTCCGCCAGCCGGAGGATCTTCTCCACGCGCGCGCCGAGGCCCGCGTAGGACGGTTCGGCGTCATTGACCTGGGCCTGGGCGTTCTGCGTTTCGAGGTGCAGCTCCTCGATCCGCTTCTCCAGCGAGGTGATGCGGGCCAGGGCGCTGTCGCGGTCGGCGACCAGCTTGGAAATGCGGTCGTCCACCTGACCGCGGTCGTACCCACGCCGCACGAGCTCGAAGCCGTAGGGGGAGGAAGTGTCGCTCATGGGGTTCCTGTCGAAAGAGACCGGTGAGGTGATAAAGGGAATCCTAGGGGCCGCAACGGCGTGTCATCGAGTCATTGCGCGTTTGAAGTGGAGAATGGCCCCTCATTTGGGTGGCTACCCCTCAGACTGCTTGCCACTCGAACGAGTTGCGCCCGCTCCCGCGGCGGCCTTCGCCCCCTCCTTGCCACCACCGTTCGCCGGCGCCGCCTCGAAAGACTCCAACGCCTCCAGGACGTCCTGGACACGGGAGATCTCCGCGTTGATGTCCTTGCGGCGCCGCACGAGCACCTCCAGCTCGTGCTTGCCCTCCTCCACGATCCGCTCCGCCTCCGCGCGGGCCTCGGTGCGCAGCCGCTCCGACTCCCGTACGGCCGCGGCCTTCTTCTGCTCGGCCTCCTTGAGCAGCCCCTCCGCCTTCTTCACCGCGGCGATGCGCACCTTGCTCGCCTCGCTGCTGGCGTCCGACACCATCCGCTTGGCCTTCTCCTCGGCCTCCGCCTGCTGCTGCGTGGCCTGCGCGATCAGCTTGTCGACGCGCTCCCCGGCGTTCTTCATCGTCTCCGAGGACTCGCGGCGGGCCCGGTCGTGCAGCTCCTCGACCTCGCCCTCGATACGGGTCCGCAGCTCCTCCGCGCGGTCCCTTATCGCGGTGGCGTCCCCGCGGGCCTCGCTCAGCAGCACGTCCGCGTCCGTACGGGACTTCTCGACCATCGCGTTGCCCTCGGCGGTGGCCTCCTGGACGATCCGGTCGGCCTCCTTGCGGGCCGCGCCCACCATCCGGTCGGCCTGCTCCTCGGCGGCGGTCGCCGACTTCAGCGCCTCCTCCTGGGCCTTGGCGACCAGCTGGTCGGCCTGCTCCGCGGCGTCCGCGCGGCGCTGCGCCGCGTCCTTGCGCGCCGCGTCGACGGTCTGCTCCGACTCCTCCAGCGCCTCGGTGCGCAGCCGGTCGGCCTCCGCCTCCGCGTCCTCCTTGATCCGCTCGGACTCGGCACGCGTACGGGTGGCGTGCTCCTGCGCCGAGGTGACGGTGTCCGCCGCCTCCGCCCGCAGCCGGTCCGCCTCCGCGGTGGCCTCGGCGATCATCCGGTCGGCCTGCTCGCGGGCGTCCGCCCGGGTGCGGTCGGCGTCCCGCTCGGCGGCCGCGGTGGTCTCCGCGGCGTCCGCGCGCAGCCGCTCGGCCTCGCTGCCGGCCTCGGACATCAGCTGGTCGGCCTGCTCGGCGGCGTCCGAACGGGTCTTGTTCGCCGCCTCGCGCGCCTCGTCGCCGGTCCGCTCGGCCTCCCGGCGCGCGGTCTCCAGCGCCTCGGCGGCCTCGGCCCGCAGCCGCTCCGCCTCGCCGGTCGCCTCCGCGACCAGCTCCGCCGCCCGCTGCTCGCCCTCGGCCCGCAGCCGCTCGGCGGCCTCCTGGCCCTCGCGGACCGTGCGGTCCGCGTCGTCCTGCGCCGAAGAGGTCAGCTCGGTCGCCTCGGTGACGATCCGTTCGGCCTCCGCGCGGGCCTCGGTGACGAGCCGGTCCACCTGTTCGGCGGCGTCCGAACGCATCCGGTTGGCGTCGTTGCGGGCCTCCGCGCGGGCCCGGTTGGCGTCCTGCTCGGCCGAGGCCAGCGCGTCGGACGCGTCCGTGCGCAGCTGCTGCGCCTTGGCGGAGGCGTCCGAGACCAGCTTGTCGGCCTGCGTGGTGGCCTCCGCGAGGAGGCTGTCGGCCTGCTCGGCGGCGTCCGTACGGGCCTTGTTGGCCGCCTCGCGCGCCTCGTCGAGCGTGCTGTCGGCCTCCGCGCGCAGCCGGTCGGCCTCCGCGATGGCCTCCGCGACCGTGCGGTCGGCCAGCGCCTTGGCGGCCTCGGCCTCCTCCTGCGCCTCGCGCCGGGTGCGGCCCGCGTCCTCGGCGGCGCGCTCGCGCTCCGCGTACGCGTCGGCCCGTACCCGGTCGGCCTCCTCCTGCGCCTCGGTGCGCGTACGGTCCGCGGAGTGCTCGGCCGCCGAACGCAGCCCGGCGATCTCCTCCTCGGCCTGCTCGTGCAGCCCCGCGACCGCGTCCCGCACCTGCTGGGCGGTCTGCTCGGCCGTCGCGACCAGCTCGGCGGCCCGCCGGTCCGCCTCCTCGACCAGCCGCTCCGCCTCCTCCTGCGCCTCGGCGACCCGCGTACGGGCCGAGGCGAGCAGTTCCTCGCTCTGCTCGTGCGCGGCCGTGCGCTCCTGGTGGGCCTCCTCGCGGGCCTCGCCGAGCAGCTGCTCGGCCTCCCGGCGGCGGCGGGCCGCCTCCTCCTGGGCCGCGGCCAGCTCCTCGGCGGCCTCGGTGCCCGTACGCTCCGCGGCGGCCGCGGCCTCCGCGCGCACCCGGTCCGCGGTCTCCTGCGCCTCGGCCTTCAGGCGCTCCGCCTCGGCGGCGGCGTCACTGCGCAGCCGTACGGCGACGGACTCGCCCTCGGCGCGCGCGGCGGACGCGTCGGTCGCCGCCTCCGAACGCAGCCGCTCGGCCTCGTCCTCGGCCTGCTGCTGGAGCACCCGCAGCCGCTCCGCCGACTCCGCCTTGAGCTTGGCGGCCTCCTCCTGCGCCTCCCGGCGCAGCTTCTCGGCCTCGCCGCGGGCGTCGTGCAGCGACTCCTCGGCCGCGGCGACCTTCTCCGCCGCGTCCGCGTGCAGCCGGTCCAGTTCCTGCTGCGCCTCGTCCCGGCGCTCCGCGGCGGCCTCCTCGGCCTCCGTACGCAGCTGCCGCGCGGCCTCCTCGGCCTCCGACTTCAGCGCGGCGGCGGCCTCCTCGCCCTCGCCGCGCAGCTCCTCGGCCTCCGCGCGGGCGCGCTCCAGCGCCTCTTCGGCCTGCTTGCGCAGGGCCGTGGCCCGCTCGATGGCCTCGGTCCGTACCCGCTCGCTCTCCGCGCTCGCGCCCGAACGCGTCTCCTCGGCGTCGGACTTCGCCTCGGCCAGCAGCTCCTCGGCGGTGGCGGCCGCCTCCTCGATCTGCTGGACCGCCTCGCGCCGCGCCTCGGCCCGGATGCGGTCGCCCTCGTCGACCGCCTCGGACCGCAGCTGCTCGGCCTCGCCCCGCAGCCGGCGCGCCTCCTCCTGCAGCTCGACGGTCTTGGCGCGGTACTCCTTCGTGTCGTCCTTGGCGGCGCCCTTGAGCTGCTCGGCGGTGTCGTGCGCCTCGCCGCGCAGCCGGTCCGCCTCGGCCTCGGCCTCCCGGCGGACCCGCTCGGCCTCCTCGGCGGCGGCCTTCGTGGTGGCCTTGGCGTCCTCGGACGCCTTGGTCAGCACCTCCTCGGCGCTGCGCGCGGCCTTCGCCAGCTGCGCGGCGGAGTCCTCCGCAGCCTTGGACCTGGCGGTCTCCTGCGCCTCGGCGACCAGCCGCTCCGTCTCCGTACGGGCGTCCGCGCGCAGCTGCTCGGCCTCCGCCTTGAGGGCGTCGGCCTCCTTCGTGGCCTCGGCGACCAGCCGGGCGATCTCCGCCTTGGCCGTCCGCAGCCGCTGCTCCTGGTCCGACTCGGCGGCCGACAGGCGCTTGGCGGCGCTCTCCTGCGCCTCGGAGACCAGCTTCTCCGCCTCGGCGCGGGCCTCGCGCAGCGCGCGGTCGGCCTCCTGCAGCCGGGTCTCGGCGGTCTTCGTCAGCTCCGCGGCCTGCCGCCGCGCCTCCTCGGACTCCGTGCCGACGCTGGTCCGCAGCTGCTCGGCCTGGTCGGTCGCCTCCTGCGCCTGGCTGGAGGCGGCGTTCAGCAGCCGCTCGGCGTCCGTACGGGCCCGGCGCAGGATCGCGTCCGCCTCGGTACGGGCCTGCTCGGCCTCGCTGCCCAGCCGGGCGCGGGTCTGGTCGGCCAGCCGCTGTGCCTCGGCGCGGGCGGCGGTCAGCGCCTGCTCGGCCTCGGCCCGCGACTCGTCCATGAGACGGCGCGCCTGCGACTCCGTACGGGCGCGCAGCTGCTCCGCCCAGGCCACGTTCTCGTTGACGTGCGACTCGACGGTCTGGCGGCGCTCGTTGAGCTCCTCGTCCAGCCGGCGGCGCCGTTCGACGGCCTCCGCGTGCAGGTCGGACTCCATGCGCGCCTGGCGCTCGGCCTGCTCCTGGAGCAGCCGCTGCGTCTGGGCACGCGCCTCGCGCACCTCGCGCTCGGCGTCCGTACGCAACTGGTCGGCCTGGATCTGGGCGTTGCGCAGCAGCTGCTCGGCCTGATGGCTGACGTTGTCGTAAGCGGGGCGGGCCGCGATCGTGCGCCGCGCCTCGTGGAGCTTGGCTCGCAACACCTCGACCTGGTAACCGAGGTCGTCGGCGTGCTGGACCGCCTTGTCCCGCTCCGTCTTCAGCCGCTCCATCTCGGCCTCGAACTGCGAGAGGTGGTCGTCAGCCTCGTAGCGGTCGTTGCCCCGCACTGCGCGGTCCCATCCGTCCCCTGGTCATGGTGGCGGCCGGCTCCCATCTGCTCGTCCGCAGCCCGAAATGCCTCGTGCCGGGCGCGTACTGGAGCTGACCCTTCCGAAGAAATGGTGTCAGATCATCGGCGGAGTGTGGACCGGGCCCCGACCCGGCCCCCGGCCGAAGGTGCACTCTACCGGCCGGGGAAGGGAAAGGTCAGTGCTCAGTCGTGGAGGGGGACGAGGAAGAGGGGGCGGCGGTTCCCTCGTGGGGGGCCGCGGTGACGAGTTCGGTGAGCACGCCGTGGCAGTCCTTGGGGTGCAGGAACGTGATCCGCGAGCCCATCGAACCGATGCGCGGCTGCTCGTAGAGCACCCGTACGCCCTTGTCCCGGACGGCCTCGGAGTCCGCGTCCACATCGGCCGTCCCGAAGGCGATGTGGTGCACCCCCTCACCGTTCTTGGCGAGCCACTTGCCCACCGCGGAGTCCGGCCGGGTCGGTTCCAGGAGCTGGAGGTAGGAGGCGCCGCCGTCCGACGTATCGTTGATCTTCAGCATGGCCTCGCGGACGCCCTGCTCCTCGTTGACCTCGGTGTGGAACACCTCGAAGCCGTACGTGGCACGGTAGAACTCGACGGTCGCGTCGAGGTTCTCGCAGGCGATCCCGATGTGGTCGATTCGCGTCAGCATGGCTCCAGTGCACCGCTCGCACGCGTGGTTACGCAACGTGCGCGCGATCACACCCGCAGCCCGGTGACCCGGCGCCTACCGCTCAGTACATTGACGGGAACCCTCGTTAACCTCCCTGTACAGGAAGGGCCGCGCTGATGTCGAAAGCGAACGGTACGTCCAGCACCACCTCCGTGATCGTCGCGGGCGCCCGTACCCCCATGGGCCGCCTGCTCGGGTCCCTGCGCAGCTTCACCGGCGCCGACCTGGGGGGCGCGGCCATCAAGGCCGCCCTGGACCGGGCGGGCATCGGCGGTGACCAGGTGCAGTACGTGATCATGGGGCAGGTGCTCCAGGCCGGCGCGGGCCAGATCCCCGCCCGCCAGGCCGCCGTCAAGGCCGGCATCCCGATGAGCGTGCCGGCGCTGACCGTCAACAAGGTCTGCCTCTCCGGCCTCGACGCCATCGCCCTCGCCGACCAGCTGATCCGCGCCGGCGAGTTCGACGTGGTCGTCGCCGGCGGCCAGGAGTCCATGACCAACGCGCCGCACCTGCTGCCCAAGTCCCGCGAGGGCTACAAGTACGGCGCCGTCGAACTGCTCGACTCGATGGCCCACGACGGCCTCACCGACGCGTACGAGAACGTCGCCATGGGCGAGTCGACCGAGAAGCACAACACGCGCCTGGGCATCGGCCGCCCCGAGCAGGACGAGATCGCCGCCCGCTCCCACCAGCGGGCCGCCGCCGCGCAGAAGAACGGCCTCTTCGAGGCCGAGATCACCCCCGTGGAGATCCCGCAGCGCAAGGGCGAGCCGGTCGTCTTCAGCAAGGACGAGGGCATCCGGCCCGAGACCACCACCGAATCCCTGGCCAAGCTGCGCCCCGCCTTCTCCAAGGACGGCACCATCACCGCCGGCACCTCCTCCCAGATCTCCGACGGCGCCGCCGCGGTGGTCGTCATGAGCAAGGCCAAGGCCGAGGAACTGGGCCTGGACTGGATCGCCGAGATCGGCGCGCACGGAAACGTGGCGGGCCCGGACAACTCCCTCCAGTCCCAGCCCAGCAACGCGATCCGGCACGCGCTCGGCAAGTCCGGTCTCACCGTCGAGGATCTTGACCTGATCGAGATCAACGAGGCGTTCGCCGCGGTGGCCGTGCAGTCAATGAAGGATCTCGGGGTATCGCCGGAAAAGGTGAACGTCAACGGCGGGGCGATCGCGCTCGGTCACCCGATCGGCATGTCCGGCGCCCGCATCGTGCTCCACCTTGCCCTGGAACTGCGGCGGCGCGGTGGCGGCGTGGGCGCGGCGGCGCTGTGCGGTGGCGGGGGCCAGGGGGACGCGCTGATCCTGCGGGTGCCGGGCAAGTAGGCCTCGCGGGGCGGGGCGAGGGGCGCCGTGCCGGTACCCGTGCGGGGCCGGTACGGGCGTGACGCACGGTGGAGGCGTGACGCGTTGCCGTCGCCGGCCCGGCCCCTGCGGCTCCGGCTTTGTGCCGCTCGCCGCACACATGTGCTCCACGTGGAACAAATTGGGAGGAAATGGCCGATGGTGGACGTCCCCGAGCTGGTGGAACAAGCACGGCAGGGCCGGCCGCGGGCCGTGGCCCGGCTGATCTCGCTGGTGGAGGGCGCGTCCCCGCAGCTGCGCGAGGTGATGGCCGCACTGGCCCCACTGGCCGGCCGGGCCTACGTGGTCGGGCTGACCGGATCGCCCGGCGTCGGCAAGTCGACCTCCACATCCGCGCTGGTCAGCGCGTACCGGCGGGCCGGCAAACGGGTCGGGGTACTCGCCGTGGACCCCTCCTCCCCGTTCTCCGGCGGAGCGCTGCTCGGCGACCGCGTACGGATGTCCGAACACGCCTCCGACCCCGGCGTCTACATCCGCTCCATGGCCACCCGCGGCCACCTCGGCGGCCTCGCGTGGGCCGCGCCCCAGGCCATCCGGGTGCTGGACGCGGCCGGCTGCGACGTCGTGCTCGTCGAGACGGTGGGCGTCGGGCAGTCCGAGGTCGACATCGCCGGCCAGGCCGACACGACGATGGTGCTGCTCGCACCGGGCATGGGGGACGGCATCCAGGCCGCCAAGGCCGGAATCCTGGAGATCGGCGACGTCTACGTCGTCAACAAGGCCGACCGCGACGGCGCCGACGCGACGGCCCGCGAACTCAACCACATGCTCGGCCTCGGCGAGGCGCGCGCGCCCGGCGACTGGCGGCCGCCCATCGTCAAGACGGTGGCCGCGCGGGGCGAGGGCACCGACGAGGTCGTCGAAGCCCTCGAAAAGCACCGCGCCTGGTCGGAAGAGCACGGCACCCTCGCGGAACGCCGCCGCGCGCGTGCGGCCCGCGAGGTCGAGACCATCGCCGTCACCCGCCTCCGCGAACGCATCGGCGACCTCCGAGGCGACCGCCGCCTGTCCGTCCTGGCAGAACGCATCACGGCCGGCGAACTGGACCCGTACGCGGCGGCGGACGAGCTGGTGGCGGGGCTGACGGGGGAGGACGCGCAGGGGTGAGGCGGGGCGGATGCGGGGGCCCACGCCGCCCCTGAAAACGGGTTGCCGTCCCGCCGGGCCGGGGGCAACGTCCAGCCATGGACACCCCCGCCGAACGCCTTCGCCACTACCGGGTCGAGCTGCGCCGTTGGCGTACGGACGACATCGACACCCTGGATCGCCTGATCACCGAGTCGCGCGACCACCTGCGGCCGTGGATGGCCTTCGCGGCCGGCCATGACCGGGAGCGCGGGCGGGAGTTCCTGGCCCGGTGCGAGGAGGAATGGACCTCGGGCGAGGCGTACCGCTACGCGATCACAACGGATGGCGTGGTGGTCGGCAGCTGCGGCCTGATGCGACGGATCGGCCCCGGCGGGCTGGAACTCGGCTACTGGCTCCACCACGCGCGGACGGGCGAGGGCCTGGCCACGGTGGGCGCGGGGGCGCTCGTGCGGGAGGGACTGCGGTTGCCGGGCATCGACCACATCGAAATCCGCCACGATGAGGCGAATGTTGCCAGTGGGGGTGTGGCTCGGCGGTTGGGGTTTCGGGAGGTCGGGCGGGGGCCGGTGCCGGTGGGGGCGGTGGGGGAGGTGGGGGTCGAGGTGAGGTGGCGCCTTTGGCGCCGGGTTTCCGGGTTGCCTGCGTGAGGGTGCGCGTTGTGCGCTGTCGGTCCGGTGGGTGGGGGGCTCGGGCCCACGCAGGGGTCACTCCTCGACACCGTGTACGTCATCGGTGACGTAGTAGTGAACCCAGATACCCGGCTGCTCTGCGGGGAGACCCCTGCGTGGACCCGAGCCCCGCGCCGTGGGCGACTATCCGTACATCGTGGCTGAGAACACACAGCCCGGTCCGGCGCGGAGCGCTGGACCGGGCCCGGGGCCCCTGCGCGGAGCGCAGGGGACGGGCTCGCCGCGCGGAGCGGGGCGGCGGGGTGGGGAGCCCCGGGGGGCCGCCCTCCTACCCGGGTGGTGGGTGACCGTCTCGCCCTCCGGCACCGCGAGCCTCACCACACGGTGGGGCGCCGACCAGGGTGATCGAAATCTTCCCCACCAGCTGTCCGGGACGCGCCAAACCGGCCGGAGGGGGTGCGTAGGGGGCCATCCCCGCAGAGCAGCCGGGTATCTGGGTTCACAACTACGTCCCGGATGACGTGCACGGTGTCGAGGAGTTGGCCCCCTGCGCACCCCCGCCCCCCGAACGAAAGCAACGCGACCCGCGCGACAGCGCAACCCCCGCGCGAAGCGCAAAGACGCGCACCCCGAGGGGGCCTAGTCGTCGTAGCCGCCATTGTCGTCGTCGTCCGCACTCCGCGGCGCAACCGTCACCTTCGCCGTCCGCGGGTCGACGTTGAGCTTGTGCTCCTTGCCGTCCTTGGTGACGGTTTCCACCTCCCAGACAGCGCCGACGCGGTGATCGTCGTCCAGGTCGACGGACGTGACGGTGCCGTACGAGGCAGCAGCCTTCCGCGCCGCCTGGGCGGCATCGACGGTGGCGCCCTTGAGCTCGGCACGGGCGTGATCGACGCCGTGATCGTCGTCCCCTTCATGCTCGACGCGCTGGTTCAAAACCTTCGCGTCGCCCGCGTCAAGCGTGACCTCGTGCCACTTGCTGTCCTTGCCGAGGACGTCGACCTCCCAGACCAGGCCGGGCCGGTCCTCGTCGAGGTCGATGCCGGTGACGGTGCCGGGCGTGGCCTTGAGGGCGGCCGCCGCGGCCTGCGGGGCGGAGACGGACGCCGCCTTGGCCTCCCGTGCGTCCTCGTGGACGTCGTCGTCGGGGACGCTGACGCTGGAGCGCGGCGTCGACGACGGGGACGGCGCCGCCGAGTCCCCGCTGAAGGCGACGGCGGTCGCGGTGCCGCCGCCGATGAGGGCGGCCGCGGCCACGGTGGCGATGACGATGTTGCGCTTCATCTCGGTTCGTTCTCCCCGGTCGGAGTGGTGTTGCTCGATGACGTGGTCCACCGTGGCGCAGCCAAGCTGAAGGCAGGCTGAAGTCACCTGAAGGGTTCTTCAGGCGGGCGGTGGCATCGTGGGCGTATGCGCCTGTTGATCGTGGAGGACGAGAAGCGGCTGGCCTTGTCGCTGGCCAAGGGCCTGACGGCCGAGGGGTACGCGGTCGACGTGGTGCACGACGGCCTGGAGGGGCTGCACCGGGCGGGCGAGGGCGCGTACGACCTGGTCGTACTGGACATCATGCTGCCGGGGATGAACGGCTACCGCGTGTGCGGCGCGTTGCGCGCGGCCGGGAACGACGTGCCGATTCTGATGCTGACGGCCAAGGACGGGGAGTACGACGAGGCCGAGGGGCTGGACACCGGCGCGGACGACTACCTGACGAAGCCGTTCTCGTACGTGGTGCTGGTGGCCCGCGTGAAGGCACTGCTGCGCCGCCGCGGGCGAACGGCGCTGCCCGTGTTGCGGGTGGGGGAGCTGAGCATTGACCAGGGCTCGCGCCGGGTGGAGCGGGGCGGGACGGAGGTGGTCCTGACCGCGAAGGAGTTCGCGGTGCTGGAGCAACTGGCGCTCCGCGCGGGGGACGTGGTCTCGAAGGCGGAGATCCTGGAGCACGTGTGGGACTTCGCGTACGAGGGCGACAACAACATCGTCGAGGTGTACGTGAGCGCGCTGCGCCGCAAGCTGGGCGCCGCGGCGATCGTGACGGTGCGCGGCGCCGGGTACCGGCTGGTGTCCGGTGCGTAGGTTTTCCGGGAAGGTACGGGTCCGGGCCGCGGCGGGCGCGTCGCTGGTCGTGGCGCTGGCGCTGGTCGCGGCGGGGACGGCGTTGCTGCTGGTGCTGAAGCACAATCTGGTGGGCCAGGCGGATCTGCAGGCGGAGAACGCCGCCCGCGAGGTCGCGACGCAGATCGCCACGGGCAAGCCGTACCAGAAGCTGGATCTTCCGGACGGGGACGAGCGTCCGGTGGTGGTGCTGGCCGAGGACGGACGGGTGCTGGCGGCGGGTGACGACGTGCGGGCGGTGGACGGGAAGTCCGTGGCGCAGCAGCCGTCGGCCGGGCGGCAGCCGGGGGGCTCCGACGACGATGATGACGACGACGATCAGAAGATCAAGCCGGGCGAGGTCGAGGACGAGGCGCGGCACAGCGGCGGTACGGCGACGGTCGGGCACCGCACGGCGGACTACCGCTTCGCGACGGTGGAGGCGAAGGACACACGGGGCGGCAAGGCCGTGGTTCGGGCCGGGTCGCCGCTGGCGGCGGAGCGCGAGGCCGTGGGCTCGGTGCGTACCGCGATGCTCATCGGGCTGCCGTGCCTGCTGCTGGTCGTGGCGGGGGTGACCTGGCTGGTGACGCGGCGGGCGCTGCGGCCGGTGGAGGGCATCCGGCGGGAGATGGCCGTGATCACGGCGAGTACGGATCTGTCGCGGCGGGTTCCGGAGCCGGGCTCGCGGGACGAGATCGACCGACTGGCCCGTACGACGAACGAGACGCTGGGCGCGCTGCAGGCATCGGTGGAGCGGCAGCGGCGCTTCGTCGCGGACGCCTCGCACGAGCTGCGGAGCCCGATCGCGAGCCTGCGGACGCAGCTGGAGGTGGGCATCGCGCATCCGGAGCTGCTGGACGCGGAGGGCGCGGTGGCGGACGCCGTACGGCTGCAGAACCTGGCGGCGGATCTGCTACTGCTGGCGCGGCTGGACGCCGGCGAGCGGCCGGCGGACGCGCGGATCGATCTGGCGGCGCTGGTGCGCGAGGAGGTCTCGCAGCGGGTGGGGGACCGGATCGCCGTGGAGGTGGGGGACCTGGAGGGCGTGGAGGTCGCCGGGTCGCGGAGTCAGCTGGGGCGGGTGCTGGGGAACTTGCTGGACAACGCGCAGCGGCACGCGGCGGGCGCCGTACGGGCGGGCGTGGCGCGTGACGGGCGGTGGGCCGTGCTGCGGGTGGCGGACGACGGGCCCGGGGTGCCGCCGGAGGAACGGGAGCGGATCTTCGAGCGGTTCGTACGGCTCGACGACGCCCGCAGCCGCGACGACGGCGGGGCCGGTCTGGGCCTCGCCATCGCCCGCGACGTCGCCGAGCGGCACGGCGGCACACTGGCGGTGCGCGACGGCTCGGTGTTCGAGCTGCGGCTGCCGGTGGTGTAGCCGCGGGACCCGCGGCCGCCGGTGGTGCGGCCGTCTGCTCCGCGGCCGCCGGCGGCGCAGCCGTCAGACCTTGCCGCGCCGTCCCCGCAGATGCTCGGCCACCGGGGTCAGGGACGTCCGGAGGGATTCGAGGTTCTCGGGGGTGAACAGGTCGATGAAGTGCCGGCGTACGGACGAGACGTGGTGCGGCGCGACCCGGCGCATGGTCTCCCAGCCCTCGTCCGTGAGCACCGCGTACAGCCCGCGGCGGTCGGACTCGCAGCTCTCGCGGCGCACCAGGCCCGCGTTCTCCATGCGGGTGATCTGGTGGGACAGACGGCTCTTGGACTGCAGGGTGGCGGCGGCCAGGTCGCTCATGCGCAGCCGCCGGTCCTCGGCCTCGGAGAGGTTGACCAGGATCTCGTAGTCGTTGTTGGTCAGTCCGAACGGCTGCAGGTCGCGCTCCAGCTGGTGCATCAGCAGTCTGCTGACGTCCAGGTGGGTACGCCAGGCACGCTGCTCCTGGTCGGTCAGCCAGGGAGTGTCGCTGTCGGTCGTCATGAATGAATTCTACCCGTGAAAGTTGAATATCGAATTAGTCATGGCTGTGACATGGCCCAGGCGCTCGGTCGGGCGCTTGCTCAGACGTTCGAGGTCACCGTCCGCAGACTACCGCTCACAGCCCGAAGCGGCGCTGGAGGCCCCCGAGCCCGCCCGGAAGCTGCGGCAGTTGTGAGCCACTTTGGCGAGTTGCCTCACCCCCGCCCGGCACCCCCGCCTCGGCCGTGACCTCGCCCGTGGCCAGCTCGGGCATCAGCTGCTCGGTCGACTGGAGCAGCACCGTGCCCGCCCCGACGAACTCGAACTGGTGCTCCTCGCCGGAGACCCCGCCCAGCCCGGTGTGCGCCCGGACGCCGCCGAGGAATCCGCGCAGGTACTGGTGGTCGTAGTGGTGGCAGGGCGAGGGGCAGTCGGCCCAGCCCACCAGGGCCTGCGGGTCCACCCGGATCGGCGGCTCCATGAAGACCACCGGGCCGTTGGAGGCGGCCACGAACTTGCCCGTGCCGATCAGTGTCAGGAAGCCCGGGATGATCGACTGCTTCAGCGAAAGAGATGGCTGAAAGGCGAGCAAGTTGCCCGAGCGAATGGTCAGGTTGCCCTCTTCCAGATCGTAGGAGTTCACGTCGAATGCCCGGTCGGCCAGGAGCATCTGGCCCTGGCCCTCGGCGACGACCCAGTCCGCCGCGTGCAATGGCGAATGGAAACTGTGGGCGATCAGGCCGTCCAGCGCGCCGTGCCCGATGCCCTGGAAGTCGATCCGCCCGTAGTAGGCGATCATCTTCCCCTTCTGCAGGAACCACTGGCCGTTCAGGTCCACGCTGAAGGTGTACTCGTTGACGTTGTCGTCCGAGGGGAGCGTGTGGGGGTCGTGGATGACGGGGCCGTTCACAGTTTCTCCTCCGACGCCTGTACGTAGACGGTGCCCTGGCCGGACAGCTCCAGCTGGAACGCCTCGCCCGAGCCGCGGCCGACCATCTCCCGCCAGCCGAGGGCGGTGGACAGCTTGTTGCGGACGTCGCCGCGGTGCGCCACGTACGCCTGCGGGTCGACGTGGACGGGCCGCTGCGGGGTGATGGGCAGTTCGATGACGCCGCCGTGCGCCATCACGGCCACCCCGCCCTGCCCCTTGAGGGTCGTGGTGAACAGGCCCTGGCCGGTGACCTGGCCGCGGACCATGCCCATCACGCCGCCCTGCGACCCCATGAACATCGTGCCCTGCTGGAGCGTCCCGTCGAAGGCCAGCAGCCGGTCGGCCTCGACGTAGAGGGTTTCGCCGGTCAGGTCGACGATGTGGATGTGGTGGCCGCCGTGGCCGAAAAAGACGGTGCCGGTGCGGGCACCTCCCTGGCCCTCAAGGCCTTGGCGGACCTCCACGGTCATCAGCGGGGTCGCCTCGTTGGCGATCCGCCGGCCGATCATCGAGCCGATGCCGCCCTGGCCGCCCTGGATGTTGGGCGTGAAGGTGACGTCGCCCTGGTAGGCGAGCATCGCGCCGCGCTGGCTGAACATCCGCTGTCCCGGGCCGATCTGCGCGCGCACCATGCGGGAGTTGACGGGGGTGAACGGCATCAGACCTCCCCGCCGATGGTGTTGCGCTCGCTGGGCTGTACGTACACCAGGCCCTCGCCCTCGAAGCGGATCTGGAAGGACTCGCCGGAGCCCTCGCCTATGAAGGTGCGGAAGTTCACCCCGGACTGGAAGTGCTGCTTGAGGTCGCCGGTGTGCGCGATGTACGCGCCCGGGTCGACCTGGAGCGGGTACTGCTTGGTGACGCGCAGCACCACGGCCGGCCCGTCGGAGGTGATCGCGGCCTGGCCGCTGCCCTCGACGGTGGTGGTGAACAGGCCGTTGCCCTGTGAGGCGCCGCGCAGCCCGGTGAAGGTGGTGCCGGTGCGCAGCGCGGCGTCCGTGCACAGCAGGTTGCTGGCTTCCACGTACAGCTTCTCGCCGTGCAGCTGCACGAGGTTGATCTCGCTGGCGCGGTCGGCGAAGTAACAGGTGCCCCGGCCCTTCACCTCCATCACTTCCATCTGTTCGCCGGTGAGCCGGCGGGTCACCATGCCGCGCAGCCCGTCACCGCCGCCGGTCATCTTCTTGAACGTCATCTGGCCGTCGTAGGCGACCATCGCGCCGTTCTTCGCCTTGACGGCGTCGCCGGTCATGTCGACGGCGAGCACTTTGCTCCCCTGGAGCCGAAACTGAGCCACAGGATCGAAGGTATCCGGCACGCCGACCCCTGAACAGTGATCCTTTGCGGGCCTGCAACAATGGGGACGCCCTTGTGAAATGTCGCACAAGCGCATCGTGCCGCCACCTGCCACCCGAACGAGGTTCCCGTGGACATCAAGACCGCTTCCGCCCTGCGCCGGCTCCGCCTGGTCTCCGCCCCCGAGGCGGTGTCCTTCCTGCTGCTGCTCGTCTGCTCGGTCCTCAAGCGGACCACCAGCTTCGACGGCGTCATGGTGATGGGCATGGTGCACGGCGTCCTGTTCATCCTGTACGTCCTGTTCTGGCTGGACGCCTGGAACCGCACCAAGTGGAACTGGCAGACCGCCGCCCTCTACTTCGTGCTCTCCGTCCTGCCCACCGGCGGCTTCTTCGCCGAACGCAAGCTCAAGCGCGAGGCCGAGGCGAGCGTCATCGCCGCCCGCGCCCGCAGGGAAGGTGTGGTCAACGCATGATCGTCGCATTCTCGGTGAGCCCGCTGGGCGTGGGCGAGGACGTCGGCGAGTACGTCGCCGACGCCGTACGGGTGGTCCGCGAGTCCGGGCTGCCCAACCGTACGGACGCCATGTTCACCTCGATCGAGGGCGAGTGGGACGAGGTCATGGACGTCGTCAGGCGCGCCGTGGCCGCCGTCGAGGCGCGCGCCGGGCGGGTCTCGCTCGTCCTGAAGGCCGACATCCGGCCCTCCGTCACCGACGGCCTGACCTCCAAGGTCGAGACCGTCGAGCGCTATCTCGCGGCGGACTCCGAGGGCTGATCGCGGGGGTACGGGCTCAGCGCGGCGGCGCGCCGCCCGCGCTGAGCGCGATGCCCAGCGGCGTCCGCTCGTACAGCACCTGGTGCCCGTGCCGACGCGAGGTCAGCAGTCCGGCGTCGCGCAGCACCGACAGCTGTGCCGACACCGACGACGGCGCCAGGCCCAGCCGCTGCGCCAGCGCCGTCGTGGACGCCGGCTCGTCCAGCGCGGTGAGCACCGCCGCCCGGTTCACACCGAGCAGCCGGGCCAGCGCCGGGCCCGTCCGCGGCTCGTGCCACAGCCCGCCGATGCCGCGCGCCGGATACATCACGGTGGGCTGCCAGTGCGGCTCGTACGCGCTCACCACGTCGGGCCACACGAAGACGCTCGGCATCAGCAGTACGCCGCGCCCGGCCAGGTCCTGGATCTGCAGGAAACGGGCGCGGGTACGGACCGTGAGGGTGCCGCCCGACCAGGTGATGCGCGGGCCGAGGTCGGCGAACAGCTTCTCCAGCCCGTCGCTCGCCAGCTGCCGCGACCGGTAGGCGACCTCGGCCTCCAGCAGGGCGCGCAGCCGCGGCCAGTCCGGGGCCAGCAGCGCGTGCCAGGCCCGCTCGGTGGCGTCGGCCAGTTCCCGTACGGCGCCGGCCGGGTCCGCCAGCATGGCCCGGCCCCGCGGGGAATCGGTGGCCCCCGGCGTACAGGCCAGCGACTTGGCCAGCTCCGCGTGGGCGACGGCCGGGTCCGTGGCCCGCAGCCGCGCCAGTTCCTCTTCGAAGGGCGCGAGCGATGCCTCGGGCGGCGGCCCCAGGAAGTCCGGGGTGTAGCCGGGCTGGGGGGACGGCATCAGCAGCCACAGCGCGGACAGGTCCAGGCCCGCCAGGGCCGTACGCATCCGCCGCAGCCAGGGCAGGTGATAGCCGTGCCGGTCGGTGCGCAACACGGTCCGTACGGCTTCGTGGGTCTCGCACAGCGGCGAGATGGCGAAGCGGATGCGCAGCAGGTCCTCCGCGCCGAAGCGCATGTTCAGCGGCATGGCCGAGGCCCCCCTCTCCTCATGCCTTCACTCTTCCCACCGGACGGCCGGTTCCGTCATGGATTCGGCTGCCGTCGAATGACTGGGGGCCGGGGCCGGGGCCCGGCACGCTGCGGCCATGCCCTCGCCCGCCGGGCCCGCCGCCACGGGCCCCACCGAACCGCGCCCGGAGCCCGCTCCGGCCGCGGCCCCGGCCCTGCCTCCGGCCGCGGCCCCGCGGCCCCGTACGGCCCCGCAGCCCCGTCCAGCGCCGGACCCGGCACCCCCCACCGGCACCGGCTACCGCGCCGTCTTCGCCGTCCCCGAATTCCGCTATGTCTTCGCCGCGCACCTCATGTCCTCGCTCGGCGTCGTCGTCTGCGAGATCGCGCTGTCCGTGCTGGTCTACCGGCTCACGGGGTCGCCGCTGCTGAGCGCGCTGACGTTCGCGCTCGGCCTGCTGCCGTACGTCGTCGGCGGCACGCTGCTGTCCGCGGTCGCCGACCGCTACCCGGCCCGCCGCGTCCTCGTCGTCTGCGACCTGCTGTGTGCGGGCTGTGCCGCCGCGATGGTGCTTCCGGGGACGCCGGTCGTGGTGCTGCTGGCGCTGCGCTGCGCGACCGCCGCCATCGCCCCCGTCTTCGCCGGTACGCGGGCCGCGACGCTCGGCGACGTACTGGGGGAGGGCGACCTGTTCGTCCTGGGCCGGTCGCTGGTCCGCATCGTCAACCAGAGCGCGCAGCTCGTCGGCTTCGCCGCCGGGGGGCTGCTGCTGGCCACCGTGACGCCCGGCGCGGTGCTGGCCGTCACCGCCGGTACGTTCCTGGGCTCGGCGCTGCTGCTGCGTCTGGGCACCCGCGCCCGCCCCGCGCGCGGCGGGCCCCGCGGCGCGCTGCTGGGCGCCTCGCTGGCCGGTACGCGGCAGCTGCTGGCCGACCGCCGTGTCCGGGCGCTCCTCCTGCTGACCTGGCTGCCGCCGACGTTCGTCGTGATCCCCGAGGCGCTGCTCATCCCGTACGCGGAGCTGCTCGGCGCCGGCCCGGCGGGGGCGGGACTGCTGATGTGCGCCATGCCGATCGGCGCGATCACCGCCGAGACCCTGGCGGGCACCTTCCTCGGCCCCCGGGCCCGCGCCCGGCTGACGTTCCCGATGGGCGTCTTCTGCGTCCTGCCGTCCCTCGGCTTCGCCGCGCGGCCGTCGCTCGGCTGGGCGGTGGTGCTGCTGGTGCTGACCGGCACCGGCATCGCGTACAACTTCGGAGTGGACCGCTGGTTCGTCGCCGCCGTGCCCGACGCCCTGCTGGGGCAGGCGATGACGGTGATGCAGGCGGGACGCATGACGATCATGGGCCTCGGGATGGGCGCGGCGGGCGCCGCCGCCGAGTACGCGCCCCTGTGGGCGGTGATGCCGGCGGGCGGGGTGGCGGGGGCGGTGACCGTACTGCTGGTGCTGGCGGAGGTGCGGCGGACCGGCGGCGACCGGCCGCCGGTGACCGGGACCGGGGAGTGAACGGCACGGGTACCGAAACATGAGACGGGGCTGACCACGATATGACCGAACGGTAGGGTCGGGGGCGTGCCGAAGCCGCTCAGTCTTGCCTTCGACCCTATCGCCCGCGCCGATGAACTGTGGCAGCGACGATGGGGAGCCGTGCCGTCCATGGCCGCGATCACTTCGGTCATGCGTGCCCATCAGATCCTGCTGTCCGAGGTGGACGGCGTGCTCAAGCCGTACGGGCTGACGTTCGCCCGGTACGAGGCGCTGGTGCTGCTCACCTTCTCCAAGGCGGGGGAGCTGCCCATGTCGAAGATCGGCGAGCGGCTGATGGTGCACCCGACCTCGGTGACCAACACCGTCGACCGGCTGGTGAAGGCCGGTCTGGTCGACAAGCGGCCGAATCCGAACGACGGGCGCGGCACGCTGGCCTCCATCACCGACCGGGGGCGCGAGACCTGTGACAAGGCCACCCGCGACCTGATGGCGATGGACTTCGGCCTGGGCGCCTACGACGCCGACGAGTGCGCGGAGATCTTCGCCATGCTGCGCCCGCTGCGGGTCGCGGCCGGGGATTTCAAGGACGAGTGATCCGTGGTAGGGGCGGCGAAGATCGCCCCACAACGGGCGGTTACGCTCGGACCATGAAACGAAGCGTGCTGACCCGCTACCGGGTGATGGCCTACGTCACTGCCGTGATGCTCCTCGTGCTGTGCGCCTGCATGGTGGCCAAGTACGGCTTCGACACGGGCAAGGACCTCACCCTCGTGGTCTCCCAGATCCACGGCGTGCTCTACATCATCTACCTGGTCTTCGCCTTCGACCTGGGTTCCAAGGCGAAGTGGAAGTTCGGCAAGCTGCTGTGGGTGCTGATCTCCGGCACCATCCCGACCGCCGCCTTCTTCGTCGAGCGCAAGGTCGTCCGCGAGGTCGGGCCGCTGGTCGAGGGCGGTACGCCGCAGCCCGTCAAGGCCTGAGTTCGTACGGCCGCCGGGCCCGGCCCGGCGGCCTTCGCACATCGCGCCACGGGTGTTCTTTACCGGTGTACGGCCGTCAGCCATCGACAATTACTAGGACGTCCTAGTAAATTCGAGGGTATGGACGCTGACGCCATCGAAGAGGGCCGCCGCCGCTGGCAGGCCCGGTACGACTCCGCCCGCAAGCGGGACGCGGACTTCACCACGCTCTCCGGCGATCCCGTCGAGCCCGCGTACGGCCCCCGTCCGGGCGACACCGTCGACGGCTTCGAGCGCATCGGCTGGCCCGGCGAGTACCCGTTCACCCGCGGCCTGTACCCGACCGGCTACCGCGGCCGTACGTGGACCATCCGCCAGTTCGCCGGCTTCGGCAACGCCGAGCAGACCAACGAGCGCTACAAGATGATCCTCAAGGCGGGCGGCGGCGGCCTCTCGGTCGCGTTCGACATGCCCACCCTGATGGGCCGCGACTCCGACGACCCGCGCTCGCTCGGCGAGGTCGGCCACTGCGGCGTCGCCATCGACTCCGCCGCCGACATGGAGGTCCTGTTCAAGGACATCCCGCTCGGCGACGTCACGACCTCGATGACGATCTCCGGCCCGGCCGTCCCGGTCTTCTGCATGTACCTGGTCGCCGCCGAGCGCCAGGGCGTCGACCCGGCCGTCCTGAACGGCACGCTGCAGACCGACATCTTCAAGGAGTACATCGCGCAGAAGGAGTGGCTCTTCCCGCCCGAGCCCCACCTGCGCCTGATCGGCGACCTGATGGAGCACTGCGCGAGCGGCATCCCCGCGTACAAGCCGCTCTCGGTCTCCGGCTACCACATCCGCGAGGCGGGCGCGACGGCCGCGCAGGAGCTGGCGTACACCCTCGCCGACGGCTTCGGATACGTCGAGCTGGGCCTCTCCCGCGGCCTGGACGTCAACACCTTCGCGCCCGGCCTGTCCTTCTTCTTCGACGCCCACCTGGACTTCTTCGAGGAGATCGCCAAGTTCCGGGCCGCCCGCCGCATCTGGGCCCGCTGGATGCGCGACGTGTACGGCGCGACGAGCGAGAAGGCCCAGTGGCTGCGCTTCCACACGCAGACCGCCGGCGTCTCGCTGACCGCCCAGCAGCCGTACAACAACGTCGTCCGTACGGCCGTGGAAGCGCTCGCCGCGGTCCTCGGCGGCACCAACTCCCTGCACACGAACGCGCTGGACGAGACCCTCGCCCTGCCCAGCGAGCAGGCCGCGGAGATCGCGCTGCGCACGCAGCAGGTGCTGATGGAGGAGACCGGCGTCGCCAACGTCGCGGACCCGCTGGGCGGCTCGTGGTTCATCGAGTCGCTGACCGACCGGATCGAGGCCGACGCGGAGAAGATCTTCGAGCAGATCAAGGAGCGGGGCCGGCGCGCCGTGCCGGACGGGCAGCACCCCATCGGGCCGATGACGTCCGGCATCCTGCGCGGCATCGAGGACGGCTGGTTCACCGGCGAGATCGCCGAGTCCGCCTTCCGCTACCAGCAGGCCCTGGAGAAGGGCGAGAAGAAGGTCGTCGGCGTCAACTGCGCCCACGGCTCGGTCACCGGCGACCTGGAGATCCTGCGGGTCAGCCACGAGGTCGAGCGCGACCAGGTGCGGGTCCTCGCGGACCGCAAGGCGGCCCGGGACGACGCGCGGGTGCGCTCGTCGCTGGCGGCGATGCTGGACGCCGCGCGGGACGGCGGCAACATGATCGGGCCGATGCTGGAGGCCGTACGGGCCGAGGCGACGCTCGGCGAGATCTGTGACGTGCTGCGCGACGAGTGGGGCGTGTACACGGAGCCCGCGGGGTTCTAGGCGGACCTTCACCGGGGGCGGGGGCGTGGGCGGGCCCCCCCCCGCGGGAGGGTGATACCACCCCAGCGGGAGCCGGGCCCCCGCATTTGCCACGGCCCCCGCCGCGGGCCGCGCGACGCCGGC
>NZ_JBHWHY010000046.1:54257-86936 GCF_042732265.1 Streptomyces sp. NPDC059788
GGGGTTTCTTGGCGCACCTCCCCGGGGGGGGGGGCGGGGCGCGCCCCCGCCCCCGGTGTCATGTCAGACCACCGCGCCGTTCCCGGCCCCGGCCTTGTCGCGCGGCCGCGCGGCGGGCGCCTCCGGACCCGGGTGGCGGCCCTCCAGGACGACGGCGGCCGGGGCGGCGGTGAAGACGGTCGAGGCGATGCCGAACAGGACGCCCGCGAGCAGCGCCACGGAGAAGTCGGCCAGCGAGTCGCCGCCCAGCGCCGCGAGCGCCGCGAGGACGAACAGGGCGCCCATCCCCGTGTTCACCGTACGGGGCACGGTCTGCACGATCGCCCGGTCGGCGATCCGGGCGAGCCCCTCCGCGCCGCGCGCCGCCCGGTCGCCCTTGGCGCCGCGCCGCAGTTCCCGTACGCGGTCGAAGAGCACGACCGTGTCGTTGACCGAGTAGCCGACGACGGTCAGCAGCGCCGCGAGGAAGACGCTGTCCACCGGCTTGCCCAGCCAGGCGAACAGGCCCACCACCAGGACCACGTCCGCGAGCATGGCGAGGACCGCGGCCGTCGCGAACGTCCAGCGGAAGCGGATGCTCAGGTAGACCAGCTGGGCGGCGACCGCGATGCCCAGCGCGATCAGCGCCTTGCCGCGCAGCTCGCTGCCCATGCTCGGGCCGATCAGCTCGTCCCGCTCGACCTCGACCGAGCCGCCGGGGGCCTGGAGCGACGTACGGATACGTTCCTGCTCGGCGTCGCTCAGCCGCTCGGTCCGTACGCTGATGCCGCCGTCGCCCGACTCCTGCACGACCGCACGCGGGAAGCCCGCCTCCGAGACGGCCTCGCGCGCCGTCTCGGCGTCCACCGTACGGCTGGTGCTGTACTCGACGAGCCGGCCGCCGGTGAACTCCACCCCGAACTCCAGACCGCGCACCCCGATCCCGACGACGGCGAACAGCAGCAGACCGGCGCCGATCCCCAGCCAGGTGCGGCGCCGCCGCATCAGCCGCGGTTCGCGGCGGGCCAGCCACCGCCGCACCCGCCCCCCGGACGCCATACCGGTGATCGCGGGCCGCCGCTGTACGCAGCCCCGGCGCACCGCCCACTGCGCCAGCACCCGGGTGATGACGAGCGCCGAGACCATCGAGGCCAGCACGCCGATGGACAGGGTGACGCCGAAGCCCTTGACCGGTCCGGTCGCGAAGAAGAACAGCAGGCCCGCGGCGAGCAGCGTGGTGACGTTCGAGTCGATGATCGCGCTCCACGCCTTGCCGAAGCCCTCGCGCAGCGGGCGCCGCAGATCGCCTCCGGAGCGGGCCGCGCGGCGCGCGTACTCCTCCCTGGCCCGCTCGAAGACCAGCACGTTCGCGTCCACCGCCATGCCGATCGCGAGCACGAAACCGGCGAGGCCCGGGAGGGTGAGGGTGGCGCCCATGGCGACGAGCGCGGCGTAGGAGATCAGTCCGTACGCGGCGAGCGCGGCGGTGGCCAGCGCGCCCAGCAGCCGGTAGACGACGATGACGAACACGCCGGTGCACAGCAGGCCGATGACGGCGGCGGTGGCGCTGGCCTTGATCGCGTCGGCGCCCAGCGTCGGGCCGACGGTGCGCTGTTCGACGACCTCGACGGGGACCGGCAGGGCGCCGCCCTTGACGAGAGCCGCCAGGTCACGGGCCTCGGCGTCGTCGAACCCGCCGGTGATCTGCGCACTGCCGCCGCTGATGCCGGTCTTGCAGGGGACGCTCTGCTGCATGCCGGGCGCGGAGATGATCCGGTCGTCCAGCACGATCGCGACCCGCCGGGCCGGATCGCCGGGCGCCGCGCAGGCCGCCTCGCCGGTGACCCGCGCCCAGGCGTCGGCGGCGGCGCCGCGGAACGCCAGGTCGACGGTCCAGCCACGGCCGCCCTGCGCGTCGAAGACGGCCTCCGCGTCCTTGACGCCCTCGCCGGTCAGAGCGGCCGCACCGAGCCGCAGCGCCTGCCCGGGGGCGTCGGGGTCGGGCAGGGTGCGGGTGCGGTCGCCCTTGGCCTTCGCTTCCGGCGTGCCCTTCGGGTCCTGCAGGGACGCGAGTACGGGGTGGAAGGTGAGCTGCGCGGTGCGGCCGATGACCTCGACGGCCTCCTTCGGGTCCTGGACACCGGGCAGTTCGGCGACGATGCGCTGCGCGCCGGAGCGGGACAGCGACGGTTCGGCGACGCCGAGCGCGTCGACCCGCTGCCGCAGCACCTCCAGGGCCCGGTCGGTGGCGGCGGAGTCGGCGCGGGCGGTGGGCGAGTCCTTGGTCTCCAGGACGATCTGGGTGCCGCCGCGGAGGTCGAGTCCGAGGCGGGCCGGGGTGGTCAGGGCGAAGAACAGCGACACGGCGACGACGGCGAGCGCGATCAGCGCACGCCAGGGGCGCCGCGACGGAGCGCGGGACGGCATGAATCTCCCCTTCAGGGGTACGGAGGCGGGGCGCGGGCCTGCCGCGCGCACCGGGCCGCGGCGGCGCGCGGAGGCGTCGCCGGGCAGGGCGGTGCTGCGGGCGGCCGTACGCCTGGGGCGTCAGCTGCTCCGTACGAAGGGGGGTCCGCGCGGGCTGCGCGGGGAGTACCGGGCCGGGGGCGGCGCCCGTTCCTGGCGGGGGCCGACGGTCTCGCCGTACCCGAAGGGGGAGTGGCGGGGCGCCGGGGCCGCGGATGGCAGCGCGCCCGGGAGGCCGGGGAAGCGCGGGTGCGGGAGGACCCCTTGCACCTGGGCGGCGGCGGTCTGGCGGGCCACCGGCCGGTCCGGGGCGGGACGGGCATCGGCCCGGGGGTGACCGGGCGCGGCGTGTGCCGTGAGCGCCTGGGGCGCGGCGGCGGATGATGGCCGGGAAGCGGTCCAGGCGAGGCCGGAAGCGGTGGCCGCGGGGTTCGCGGTGGCAGCCGGCGGGACGGGCCCCAACGGGCCCGGCGCGGCGCCTGCCGTGCCGGACGTACCGGCCAGGACCAGCAGGACCGCCCACAGGCCGGCCAGCGCGCGGGGCAGGAAGCCCGGCAGCGCACGGCGCGCTCGTCCGCTCACCGCCCGCCCCTTCCGGTCCGCCCGCCCGGCCCCACCCGGCCGTGATTCCGGCCCAGGGTAGTACGCCGTACCTGTTCGGGAACCCGTACGGTCCCGTCCTACCCCGCCGGGAAGCGGAGACGGAAGAGCGCCCCGCCGCCCGGCGCCCGGGCGGCCGTCAGTTCGGCGTGGTGGGCGCGGGCGATCTGGCGGGCCATGGCCAGGCCGAGCCCGGAGCCGGGCAGCGCGCGGGCCGCCTCGGCGCGGTAGAAGCGGTCGAAGACGTGCGGCAGGTCCTCGGCCGCGATGCCGGGGCCGTGGTCGCGTACGGTCAGCACCAGGCCGTCCGCACCGGCGGAGAGTTCCGTCTCGACCGGGCCGCCGGGCGGCGAGAACTTCGCCGCGTTGTCCAGGAGGTTGGTCAGCAGCCGGGACAGCCGCGCCGGTACGCCCGGGACGGCCGCCTCCCGCGCCGCCCCGTCGATACGCGCGGTGAACGCGATCTCCGGCCAGTGGCCGCGGGCCGCCTCCACCGCGTGTTCCAGCAGCTTCGCCGGGCGCACCTGTTCCACCAGCGGCTGCGGCTCCTCGTCCCGGGCCAGTTCGATCAGGTCGTTGACGAGCGTGGTGACCTCGCGCAGCTGCCGGGCCAGGGCGCCGGACGCGCGGTCGCGCTGCGCGCCGCTCAGCCGGTCGGCGCGGGCGAGCAGCTCGGCGTTGGTGCGCAGCGCGGTCAGCGGGGTGCGCAGCTCGTGGGAGGCGTCCGCGACGAGCCGGCGCTGCGCCGCGACCGACTGTTCCAGCTCGCCAAGCATGGTGTTGAAGCTGGCGGCGAGCCGGGTGACCTCGTCCTCGCGGCCGGGCGGCCCGGCGGGCAGTTCGATGCGGTGCCGGGCGTCGCGGGTGGCGGCGATGCGTTCGGCGGTGGCGGTGAGCCGGGCGACCGGGGCCAGCCCGGTGCGCGAGACCCAGTAGCCGAGCCCGGCAGCCAGCAGTACGCCCGCGCCGCCCACTCCGGCCAGTGCCAGCGCGGACTTCTGGACGCCACGCTGCACGGTGTCCGTGCGCAGCGCCACTTGGAGCGCCTCGTCCGTGCCGCGCAGCCGCATGGTGTACATCCGCACCGGGTAACCGGCCACGGTCAGCTTGGTGTAGTACGGCGCGTGCCGGCCGGCGGCGACCTCGCGGGTGGTGTCGTCGACCGGCAGCGCGTAGGGGTCGCGCGGGTCCCTGGACTTGTCGGCGGGGACCGACTGGACGCAGGGCACGGCCTGGAATCGGCAGCTCGTGTCGCCCGCAGTCGGGCCCCACTTGCGGAACTTCTCGCTGTACTGGGCCGCTGTCTGGGCCAGGTTCAGTTCCAGCTGACGGGTCATCTGGTAGCGGATGATGAAGAACGCCGCCGTACAGATGCCGATCGCCACCAGGGCCACGGCGGCGGACGCGGCGATCGCCAGCCGCGTCCGCAGCGGGCGGCGACGGCGCCAGCGCGCGCCCAGACCGCGCCGCCCGCTCACGCCCGTCCCGTCCCGGCCTCGCGGGCCGTGTGGTCCGCCTGGTCCAGGCGGTAGCCGACGCCGTGCACGGTGTGCACCAGCCGCGGCTCGCCGCCCGCCTCCAGTTTGCGGCGCAGGTAACCGACGTATACGGCCAGGGAGTTGGAATCCGGGCCGAAGTCGCGGCCCCACACCCGCTCCAGGATCATCTCGCGCGGCATCACCTGTCCGGGATGCAGCAGGAGCAGTTCCAGCAGGGCCCATTCCGTACGGCTGAACTCCAGCGGCCGCCCGCCCCGGTGGCCGGTGCGGGTCACCGGGTCGACGACCAGGTCGCCGAAGGAGAGCGAGGTGTCGTCGGCGGCGGACGCCGACGCGCGGCGCAGCAGCGCCCGTACGCGCGCGACCAGCTCGTCCAGCGCGAACGGCTTGACGAGATAGTCGTCGGCGCCCGCGTCCAGCCCGTCCACCCGCTCGCTGACCGAGTCCAGCGCGGTCAGCACGAGGATCGGCGTACGGTCGTCCAGCGCGCGCAGCCTGCGGCAGACCGCCAGGCCGTCCAGCACCGGCATCATCACGTCCAGGACGATCGCGTCCGGCTGCCAGGAGGCCACCTCGGAGAGCGCGGCCAGTCCGTCGGAGGCGCCGCGTACCGCGTACCCCTCCACGCTCAGGCCGTCCTCGACGGCGGCCCGCACCTCCGGTTCGTCGTCGACGACGAGGATCTTCGGCGGGGACGGGGCGGCGGGCCGCTGGGCGGCGTTGCGGTGCGCGGGGTGCGGCGCGGGCGAGGACGGCATGGACACAGGCTGCCAAACCTGTGTCTTAGAACCTTCTTAGGGCGCTTCGCGAGCGTGGCGGCCATGCGCACACCACTCTCAGTCGTCATCGGTGCGGGAGGTACCGGCGGCCACATCTACCCCGGGCTCGCCCTCGCGGACGCCCTGCGACGGGCCGTGCCCGACGCGGTGGTCTCCTTCGTCGGTACGGAGCGCGGGCTGGAGACGCGGCTCATCCCGCAGGCCGGATACCGCCTGCACACCGTGGACATGATTCCCTTCGACCCGTCGCTCGGCGCCAAGCGCTACCTGCTGCCCGCCGCGCTGCTGAGATCCGGCGCCCAGTGCCGCTCGATCCTGCGCGCCCAGGGCGCCCAGGTCGCGGTCGGCATGGGCGGCTACCCGAGCGCGCCGGTCATCGTCGGGGCGCGGCTGGCCGGGCTGCCCAGCCTGGTCCACGAGTCCAACGCGGTGCCCGGCCGGGCCAACAAGTTCGCCGCCCGGCTCACCCCGCACATCGCCCTCGCCTTCGACCGCAGCCGCGCGCACCTGGTCGGCGGTGAGCGCGCCGAAACGGTCGGCATGCCGCTGGTCGGGCCGCTGGCGGGCCTGGACCGCATGGCTCTGCGGGCGCGGGCGCGCCGCGAACTGGGCGTGCCGGAGGGCGCCCGGCTGCTGCTCGTCAACGGCGGCAGCCTGGGCGCGGCCCGGCTCACCGAGGCCGCGGTCGGACTCGCGGCCCGCCACCGGTCCCGTACGGACGTGCGGCTGCTGGTCAAGACCGGGCCCGCCGCCCTGGAGGAGACCCGGGAGCGGCTGGTGGCGACGGGCGGCGCGGCGGTCGCCGAGGCCGTCCCGTACCTGGACCGGATGGACCTGGCCTACGCCGCCGCCGACCTGGTGGTGTGCCGGGCCGGTTCGGCGACCGTCGCCGAGCTGGCGACGATCGGGATGCCGGCGGTCCTGGTGCCGTATCCGCACGCGCCCGGCGACCACCAGACGCACAACGCGCGGGTGCTGTCCGACGCGGGCGCCGCCGTCCTGCTGCCGGACGCCGAGACCACCGCGGAGCGCCTGGACGCGCTCGTCACGCCGCTGCTCGACGACCCCGACCGGCTGGCCGCCATGGGGCAGGCCGCCGACCCCGGCACCCACGCGCGGGCCGCCGACCTGCTGGCCGCCAAGGTCCTGACGCTGGCCGGCCACCCCGCGTCCCACCCCTCCACCCCTTTCCTGAAGGAGACCGCATGAGCACCACCGACCACGCCGTCATGGAAGCCCGCTGGAAGGGCCGCACCGTCCTGGTCACCGGTGCCGAGGGCTTCATCGGCTCCACGCTGGTGGACCAGCTCGTCGGGTACGGCGCGAAGGTCCGCGCCTTCGTGCACTACAAGCCGTACGCCGAGAAGGGCCACCTCGCCCGCTACCTGGGCCCGGACAGCCCGGTCGAGATGATCGCGGGCGATGTGCGCGACGCCGGGCGGGTGGCGGACGCGGTGGCCGGCTGCGACACGGTCTTCCATCTCGCCGCCCTCATCGGCATCCCGTACAGCTACGACTCGCCCGGCGCCTACGTGCAGACCAACGTCGTGGGCACCGAGAATCTCGCCGAGGCGTGCCGCCGGCACTCCGTGCGCCGCCTGGTGCACACCTCGACCAGCGAGGTGTACGGCACCGCGCTGACCGCGCCCATCGGCGAGGACCACCCGCTCCAGCCGCAGTCCCCGTACTCCGCCTCGAAGATCGGCGCGGACATGATGGCGCTCTCCCACTGGCACGCCTTCGAGCTGCCGGTCACGGTCGTCCGCCCGTTCAACACCTACGGCCCGCGCCAGTCGGCGCGCGCCGTCATCCCCACCATCCTGGCCCAGCTGCACTCCGGCTCCCGGCAGATCAGGCTGGGCTCGCTCGCGCCGACCCGCGACTTCACCTATGTCACCGACACCGCGGCCGGGTTCCTGGCGATGGCCGACTGCGACCGGGCGCTGGGCGAGGTCGTCAACCTCGGTACGGGACGCGAGATCTCCATCGGGGATCTGGCGCGGGCCCTGATAGCCGCGTCCGGGCGGGACGCCGAGGTGGTGGTGGAAGGTTCGCGGCTGCGGCCCGCCGGAAGCGAGGTCCAGCGACTGCTTTCGGACAATTCGCGGGCGCTGGAGTGGTCGGGATGGACGCCCGAAGTGTCCCTGGAGGAGGGACTGAAGCGGACGTCGGAGTGGGTCGCGGAGCACGTGCACCTGTTCGCGGCGGACCGCTACCAGGTCTGAGCGGCGGGCCGTACGGGGTCCGCGCGGCGGGGCCGTACGAAGACCGCGGGCCCGCCCGGAGCGCTACGTTCCGGGCGGGCCCGCTTCCGTCTCCGCGGGTCCGGCCAGGCCGCCCAGACCGGCCAGCAGCAGCGTGCTGAACTGCTGCGCCCACAGCTCGTCCACCGGCTCCGCGCTGACCAGTGCCCGGTGCACGACCGCGCCCGCGATCACGTCGAAGATCAGGCCCACCGCCCGGCCCGCCGCTGCCGCGCCCTCCTCGCCGGCGGGGTCCGGCGGCAGTTCCCCGCGCGCCTGGGCCCGCTCGCGCCCGAGGACCACCAGCCGCTTCTGCCGCTCCACCACCGCGGAGCGGATGCGTGCGCGCAGCGCCTCGTCGGTGGTGGACTCGGCGACCACGGCCATCAGCGCCGTCTTGGTCTCCGGGTGGGCCAGCAGCGAGGCGAACTGCAGGACGACGCCCTCGATGTCGGCCTGGAGGCAGCCCCGGTCGGGCAGTTCCAGCTCGTCGAAGAGGACCGCGACGGCGTCCAGGACCAGTTCGTTCTTGTTGGCCCAGCGGCGGTAGAGCGTCGTCTTGGCCACCCCGGCGCGGGCGGCCACATCGCTCATCGTGAGCTTGCCCCAGCCCAGCTCGACCAGCGCGGCGCGGGTGGCGTCGAGGATCGCGCGGTCCGCCTCGGCGCTGCGCGGCCGGCCCGTACGGCTCCGGGAGCCCGCACGGCCCGCGGGGGAGCTGGTGCCGGTGAGGGGGCAGCGGTGCATGGGGGCGACCATACCGGCCAGTAGCCTTTCGCGGACCCGTCCTCGTGAGGCAGATCACGCGGACGGATTCGGTGCGGGGTTGCCCGGCCGGGGAGCCGCACAGTTACGCTACGGGTCGTAGCGAAAGGGTGTGGCCGCGACGGCGCGCCCCGGACGCGACAACCACAGGCCGCGGGTGGGGACCCGGGGCCGCAGCAGCACCACCGGCCCCTCGGGGACCGGCGGAACGCGGCATCTCCGTCCTGCGCCGGCACACCGGCGGGCCGCACGGACGGGCCGGCGCCGCGCGTTTTTCGCGCACCGTGAATTTTCGGCACCGCTTTTCGCGATGGTCCGCGGAAGGGGGAGGATAGACCCATGCAGCCACGCAACATGTCCATGAGTGGAGTCGTCGACCTCGCCGCGGTGAAGGCGGCCGGGGAAGCCAAGCAGAAGGCGGAGCAGGCGCGCGCCGAGGCGGCCCGCACGGGGCGGCCCACAGGCGGCGCCCGTCTGGTGTTCGACGTCGACGAGGCGGGGTTCCAGCAGGACATCCTCCAGCGCTCCACCGAGGTCCCGGTCGTCATCGACTTCTGGGCCGAGTGGTGCGAGCCGTGCAAGCAGCTCGGCCCGCTGCTGGAGCGGCTGGCGGGGGAGTACGCCGGCAAGTTCGTGCTGGCCAAGATCGATGTCGACGCCAACCAGGCGCTGTTCCAGCAGTTCGGCGTGCAGGGCATCCCGGCCGTCTTCGCGGTCGTCGCCGGCCAGCCGATCCCGCTGTTCCAGGGCGCGGCCCCGGAGGCGCAGATCCGCCAGGTGCTGGACCAGCTCGTGCAGGCCGCCGAGCAGCAGTTCGGGATCGTGGGCGCGCCCGTCGACCCGGCCGACGCCGAGCAGCAGCCGCAGGACGACGCCCCCGAGCCGGTGGGCCCCTACGACGCGCTCCTGGAGGCCGCGAACCAGGCGCTGGACAACGGCGACCTCGACGGCGCCGTCCAGGCGTACAAGAACGTGCTCTCCGACGACCCGGCCAACCCGGAGGCCAAGCTCGGCCTGGCGCAGGCCGAACTGCTGCGCCGGGTGCGGGACCTGGACCCGCAGGAGGTGCGCAAGGCCGCGGCCGACGCCCCCGGCGACGTGCAGGCGCAGATCAAGGCGGCCGACCTGGACCTGGTCGGCGGCCATGTCGAGGACGCCTTCGGGCGGCTGGTGGACGCCGTCCGGCGTACGGCGGGCGAGGACCGCGAGGCCGCGCGCGTACGGCTGCTGGAGCTTTTCGAGGTCATCGGCACCGACGACCCGCGGGTGATTTCGGCGCGTACGGCACTGGCGCGGGTGCTGTTCTGACCCCTCGGCGTCCGGTCTCCCGCGTCTCCTGAGACACGCGGGTCCCCTACTCGACAGCGGCCACGTTTTACCAAATCTTGGTAATCGTGGCCGCTGTTACTTGGAGTAAGAGGGGGGTGGGGGTTTGTGGGCGTTTGTCCCCGCTTCCCCCGTGTCCCCTCACTGTCGGCGACAACCCTGGGTACCCGCTCGATTTCGCGCCGTCGCGCCGTGGTTATCTCTCCGTTACTCGCAAGTAACGAACCCCTTGTGCGACAGCCGCCGATGCACCACGATCGGCCACGCTCGGTCCATTCCCGCCGCCCGGCAACCGGTCGGTGCCGCGGAGTTCATGGGTCCCCACCGAGTGGCCGGCGGCGCCGCCACCGGTCCTGGACAGGGGGGTTCCTGCCCACCCGGCAGGGCCTGTCCGACAAAGGCCATGCGTGAGCGTGGCCAGTGGTTGTCGCTCGGGGGTGATCGCCGGTGATTCGGAACGCCGTACGCTCGTACGCCTTTCGATACGGGCGCTCTCCTTCCCGAGGACGTAGCACTTCTCCCATCCCAGATACGGCCGCCGTCTCCCCGAGATGCGGACCGCAACCGGAGATGTACGTCCGAGAAGGAGGAAAGTCATGGAGTCCCTGGCTCGTGGCGGGACCAGATGGAAGCGGTTCGCCGTTGTCATGGTGCCGAGCGTCGCGGCGACGGCTGCCATCGGAGTCGCCATCGCGCAGGGTGCGCTGGCGGCGTCGTTCAGCGTCTCCGGTCAGCAGTTCAAGGTCACCGCGCAGGAACTCGACGGTGACGGGTTCGTCCAGTACGGCGCCCTCGACAAGGGCAAGGACGGCCAGCACCCGGTCGCCGTGGTGGGCCTGAAGTCCGCCACGATCACCAATCTGTGCCAGTCGGTCGTGGTGCCGGTGCCGGTCTTCGGCGACGTGACGATGCGGCTCAACGCGGGCGGCGGCGGTGGCCCGAAGGTCCAGGCGAAGACGCTCTACATCGACGCCGACGACCTGCGGACCAACGCGACGTTCACCAATGTGGACATCGGCGTCTCGGTGGACGACACCCGCGGCAAGACTCCCGGCCCGGCCAAGCCCGGCGAGGGGGGCAGAGGGGACTACCTCCCGGGCTCCTTCGCCCAGCAGGCCGAACATGTCCTGTTCAAGGACGTCAAGCAGCGCGCGTGGGCCACCACGGCCGGCACGTTCGAACTCAGCGGTCTGCACATGAGTGTCAGCCGCGGCAAGAACGAGTGCTACTGACGCACTGAGCGCACGGGGGCAGGGGTGTGCGCGGCGGAGCGGTTTCGCCGTCCGCGCGCCCCGCGCCCGTACGCCGGCGGCCACCGCACCGCGCACTCCAGCTCACGTACCACCGATTAGCCAGTCCCGAGGAGCTGTACGACATGAGCGCCGACACGCGACCACGGCTGAACGAGAGCATCGGCCGCAAGCGCACTTCGTTTAGGGAGTGGCGAGGTCAGCGCCCGTTCTGGGCCGGGGTGCTGACGCTGCTGGCCGGATTCCCGATCATGTACATCCCCTACGCGAACCTCACGATCGGCTCCCTGACCGTCCGGATGGCGACGACCGCGGGCGCCGGCTCGCTGATCATCGGCGTACTCCTGGTCGTCCTCGGCCTGACCATGTGGTTCCAGCCCGCCTCCCGTGTCTTCGCGGGCGTGGCGGCGATCCTGCTGTCCCTGGTCTCCCTGGTGGTCTCCAACTTCGGCGCCTTCGTGGTCGGCTTCCTGCTGGGCCTGATCGGCGGCGCGCTGGGGGTCTCCTGGGCACCGGGCAAGCCCCTCGCCCCCAAGGACGACGACTCGGCCCGGCCCGCGGGCGGCACACCGGACGACCTGTCAGGAGCGAGCCCGGTCAACGGGACGAACGGGAGGCACAGTGCCGGGTGACGAACTGCACGAGACGAACGCGGCCACCCCTGGCGCGAGAACCGGGCCGCGCCACGCGGCCCCGCGCAAGCCGCTGCTGACCCGGCTGCACGTGCCCGCCGGCAAGGCGATAGCGATAGCCGCGATGCCGTCCGCCGTCCTGATGGGCATGGGTCTGACGCCGCAGCTGGCGATGGCCAAGCCCCAGCCGCCGGAGAGCCCCTTCAGGAACGGCCCGTGCGTCAGCGTCCCCGACAAGGCGGAGCAGGACGCGAAGGAGAAGGCCGAGAAGGACAAGGCGGCCAGGGAAAAGGCCGAGAAGGAGAAGAAGGAGAAGGCGGACAAGGACCGGGCGGCGAAGGAAAAGGCCGCTGAGGAAAAGGCCGCCGAGCACAAGGACCCCACCGGCACCGGCACCGGCCAGGACACCCCGGCACCCGGCGCCTCCACCCCGGCCCCGGACCAGAGCGGGACGGCCCCCGAGCCCACCCCGTCCCCGTCCACGGGGAAGTCCACGACCCCGTCCCCTTCCGCCTCTCCCACGGAAAAGAACCCCTGGTACGACCCGCTGGGCGTGGGCAGGAAGCTGCACGACGTCTTCCACCCCGGCGAGCAGAAGTCCGGCAGCCCGAGTGCGTCGCCGTCCCCGTCCCCGTCCTCCTCCGCGCCCTCCGGCAAGGACTCCGGCGGTACGGCGGGCAAGCCCGGCGGCAAGGCCACCGACCCGCTCAAGGACACCGCCGACAAGCTGGGCAAGGCGGCCGACGACGTCACCGGCAAGGCCGGGAAGGCCGGGGACGACGCCAAGGACAAGGACAAGGCGGACGACGCCCTCCCGTCGCCGTCCCCGTCCCCCAGCGGCAGCGCCGATCCGAACGCCCCCGACGCGGACGGCAAGAAGCCGTTCCCCTGCGTCGAGGAGAAGAAGGCCGACGGCAAGGCCGAGCAGCCCCCGACCTCCGTCCCGAACCAGCCGTGGCAGCTGGAGTCCAGCGGCCTGACCCTGCGCGGCCTGGACTACGAGGGCGTCGTCAACCTCACGATGCCCAACGGCCGGACCAAGCAGGCCCTGAAGTTCACCGCCGACAGCATCGACATCGGCGACCTCCACCAGATCGTCGACGGCCCGGCCGGGAAGAAGTACCACGTCCAGGCGGCCGCGGGCTCGACCTCGACGATCCGCGACGGCAAGGTCACCATGTACACCGAGCGCCTCCAGGGCAACCTCTTCGGGCTGATACCGATCGTCTTCGACCCGGAGCACCCGCCGCCCGTCAACGTCCCCTTCGCGTACTTCACCAAGGTGAAGATCACGCAGGCGGGCCAGTTCGGCGGCACCCTGACGATTCCGGGGCTGCACCAGTCGATCACGGGCTGAACCCGCCCCGGCGTACGGCTGTGGGCCGCACCCCCTACGGGATGCGGCCCACAGTCGTGTTCGGGTCCTGGCGGGCGGTCAGCCGCGGTCGCCGCCCAGGTGGTGGACGCGGACCATGTTGGTGGTGCCGGGGACGCCGGGGGGCGAACCGGCCGTGATGATCATGGTGTCGCCGTCGTTGTAGCGCTGGAGCTTGAGCAGCTCGGCGTCGACCAGGTCGACCATCTCGTCGGTGTGCTCCACGTGCGGCACGACGAAGGTCTCCACGCCCCAGCTCAGCGCGAGCTGGTTGCGGGTGGCGGCGTCCGTGGTGAAGGCCAGGATCGGCTGGGCCGCGCGGTAGCGGGACAGGCGGCGGGCGGTGTCACCGGACTTGGTGAAGGCGATCAGGGCCTTGCCGTTGAGGAAGTCGGCCATCTCGGCCGCCGCGCGGGCCACCGCGCCGCCCTGCGTACGGGGCTTCTTGCCCGGGACCAGCGGCTGCAGGCCCTTGGACAGCAGCTCCTCCTCGGCCGCCTCGACGATCTTCGACATCGTCTTGACGGTCTCGATCGGGTACTGGCCGACCGAGGACTCGGCGGAGAGCATGACCGCGTCCGCGCCGTCCAGGATCGCGTTGGCGACATCGGACGCCTCGGCGCGGGTCGGCCGCGAGTTGGTGATCATCGACTCCATCATCTGGGTCGCCACGATCACCGGCTTGGCGTTCCGCCGGCACATCTCCACCAGGCGCTTCTGCACCATCGGGACCTTTTCGAGGGGGTACTCCACGGCGAGGTCGCCACGGGCCACCATCACGCCGTCGAAGGCCGCGACGACCTGCTCCATGTTGTTGACCGCCTGCGGCTTCTCCACCTTGGCGATCACCGGGACGCGCCGGCCGACCTCGTCCATGACGCGGTGCACGTCGTTGACGTCCTTGGCGTCCCGCACGAAGGACAGGGCGACCAGGTCGCAGCCCATGTTCAGGGCGAACTTCAGGTCGTCGATGTCCTTCTCGGACAGCGCCGGGACGTTGACCGCCGCGCCGGGCAGGTTGATGCCCTTGTGGTCGGAGATCACGCCGCCCTCGATGACGATGCAGCGCACCCGGGGGCCGTCGACCTCGACGACCTGGAGCGCGACGTTGCCGTCGTTGATCAGGACCGGGTCGCCCTTGGAGACGTCGCCCGGCAGACCCTTGTAGGTCGTGCCGCAGATGGTCTTGTCGCCGGGCACGTCCTCGGTGGTGATGACGAACTCGTCACCGCGCACCAGCTCAACGGGGCCGTCGGCGAAGGTCTCCAGGCGGATCTTGGGGCCCTGGAGGTCGGCCAGCACGCCGATGGCGCGGCCGGTCTCCTCGGCGGCCTTGCGGACGCGGTGGTAGCGCTCCTCGTGCTCCGCGTGGGTGCCGTGGCTCATGTTGAATCGGGCCACGTTCATGCCGGCCTCGATCAGCGTCTTCAGCTGGTCGTAGGAGTCGACGGCGGGGCCCAGGGTGCAGACGATTTTGGAACGGCGCATGGCTCAATCCTATCGTTTGTTTCGGAGCGGAATTATTGGGGCTCGGGTGCCCGGAAGCGGTGTGCCGGCCGGGCGCCGCGCGGATGCCGGCAGCGCCCGGCCGGGAGGCCCGAGGTCAGTTGCTGACCAGGGCGTATGTCTGGTTGGCGATCTCCAGCTCCTCGTCGGTGGGGACGACGGCGACCGCGACCCGGGCGTACTCCGGCGATATCAGCCGCGCCTTGTCGGACCGTACGGCGTTCAGCTCGGCGTCCACCGCCAGCCCCAGCTCCTCCAGGCCGGTGACCGCGGCCTCGCGCACCGGGGCGGCGTTCTCGCCGACGCCCGCGGTGAACGCCACCGCGTCCACCCGGCC
The DNA here is from genome assembly GCF_042732265.1 of Streptomyces sp. NPDC059788. Classification (NCBI taxonomy): domain Bacteria; kingdom Bacillati; phylum Actinomycetota; class Actinomycetes; order Kitasatosporales; family Streptomycetaceae; genus Streptomyces; species Streptomyces sp. NPDC059788. The sequence continues at coordinate 69,015 of NZ_JBHWHY010000046.1, forward strand.
CAGCACCGCGCTGTAGGCGCCGATGTACTTCTTCAGCCGGTGGATGTAGATCTCGAAGGCGAGCGCCGCCTGCCGGTCGCCCTCGTCGATACGGCGGCGGATCTCCCGCATGTCGTTGTCGCCGCAGAGCCCGATCAGCCCGCTCTTCTTGTTGAGCAGCTCGTCGATCTCGTCCGCGTCCATGCCCGCCACCCGCTTGAGGTGGAAGACCACGGCCGGGTCGATGTCACCGGACCGGGTGCCCATGACCAGGCCCTCCAGCGGGGTCAGCCCCATGGAGGTGTCCACGCAGCGGCCGCCGGCCACCGCCGAGGCGGAGGCGCCGTTGCCCAGGTGCAGCACGATGACGTTGACGTCCTCGGGTGCCTTGCCGAGCAGCTCGGCGGTCCTGCGCGACACATACGCGTGCGAGGTGCCGTGGAAGCCGTAGCGGCGGATGCGGTGCGCGTCGGCCGTCTCCACGTCGATGGCGTAGCGCGCCGCGTGCTCCGGCATCGTGGTGTGGAAGGCGGTGTCGAAGACCGCGACCTGCGGCAGGTCGGGCCGCAGCGCCTGCGCGGTCCTGATGCCGGTGATGTTCGCCGGGTTGTGCAGCGGCGCCACCGGCACCAGCCGCTCGATCTCCGTGAGCACCGCGTCGTCGATCACGGTCGGCGCGGTGAACTTCAGGCCGCCGTGCACCACCCGGTGGCCGATCGCCGCCAGCTCGGGCGAGTCCAGGCCGAGCCCGTCCGCGGACAGCTCGTCGGCGACCGCCCGCAGCGCCTCCTCGTGGTCGGCTATCCGGGCCTCGCGCTCCCGCTTGTCGCCGCCGGTGGCCAGCGGGGTGTGGGACAGGCGCGAGGTCTGCTCGCCGATGCGCTCGACGAGACCCACGGCGAGCCGGGAGCCGTCCTTCATGTCGAGCAGCTGGTACTTCACCGAAGAGGAGCCGGAGTTGAGGACGAGGACGCGGGTGGCGTTGGCAGTCATGAAGCAGCTTTCGGTTGGTGGTGGGGGCGGCCGGGGGCGTCAGGCGTCGGCGGCGGGCGAGCCGCCCGGTGCCGCGCCCTGCGCCTGGATGGCCGTGATGGCCACCGTGTTGACGATGTCCTGGACCAGCGCGCCGCGCGAGAGGTCGTTGACCGGCTTGCGCAGGCCCTGGAGCACCGGGCCGACGGCGACCGCGTTGGCCGAGCGCTGCACGGCCTTGTAGGTGTTGTTGCCGGTGTTCAGGTCGGGGAAGACCAGCACCGTGGCCCGGCCGGCGACCTCCGAATCCGGCAGCTTGGTCCTGGCCACCGCGGCGTCCACGGCGGCGTCGTACTGGATCGGGCCCTCGACCAGCAGGTCGGGACGGCGCTCGCGGACCAGCTCGGTGGCCTTGCGGACCTTGTCGACGTCCGCGCCGGAGCCGGAGGTGCCGGTGGAGTACGACAGCATCGCGATCCGGGGCTCGACGCCGAACTGCGCCGCGGTGGCCGCCGACTGGATGGCGATGTCCGCGAGCTGCTCGGCGTCGGGGTCGGGGTTGACCGCGCAGTCGCCGTAGACCAGGACGCGGTCGGCCAGGCACATGAAGAAGACCGAGGAGACGATCTGCGCCCCCGGCCTGGTCTTGATGATCTCGAAGGCGGGGCGGATGGTGGCCGCGGTGGAGTGCACCGCGCCGGAGACCATGCCGTCGGCCAGGCCTTCCTGCACCATCAGGGTGCCGAAGTAGGACACGTCCGCGACGACGTCGTACGCCAGCTCGTAGGTGACGCCCTTGTGGGCGCGGAGCTTGCCGTACAGCTCGGCGAAGCGCTCGCGCAGCGGGGAGACCTGCGGGTCGATGATCTGCGCGCCGTCCAGGTCGATGGCCATGTCGGCGGCGCGCTTGCGGATCGCCGCCTCCTCGCCCAGCAGCGTCAGGTCGCACACGTCGCGGCGCAGCAGGACATCGGCGGCGCGCAGCACCCGCTCCTCGTTGCCCTCCGGCAGGACGACACGGCGGCGGCCCGAGCGGGAGCGCTCGATCAGCTCGTGCTCGAACATCATCGGCGTGACGCGGCCGGACCGGGCGACGGAGATGCGGTTCGTCAGCTCGGCGGTGTCCACATGCCGCTCGAACAGGCCGAGGGCGGTCTCCGCCTTGCGCGGGGCCGCGGCGTTCAGCTTGCCCTCGACGGCGAACAGCTCGGCGGCGGTGGGGAAGGAGCCGCCGGACACCGAGATCACCGGCGTGCCGGGGGCCAGCCGGTTGGCCAGCGCCATGATGTCGGGGCCCGGACGCTCGTCCAGGGTCAGCAGGACACCGGCTATGGACGGGGCACCGGCGCTGTGCGCGGCGAGCGAGCCGATCACCAGGTCGGCGCGGTCGCCCGGGGTCACGACCAGGCAGCCGGGGGTCAGCGCCTTCAGGAACGTCGGCAGCATGGCGCCGCCGAAGACGAAGTCACGGGCGTCGCGGGCCAGCCCCGAGTCGTCGCCGAGCAGCACCTCGGCGCCGAGCGCGTGCACGATTTGGCCGACGGTGGGCGCGGAGAGGGCGCCGTCCTCGGGAAGGGCGTAGCAGGGGACGGGCAGGTGGGCGGAGAGCTGCTCGGCGACGGCCGGGTGCTGCTCGGGCGCCACCCGGTTCACGACCAGCGCGACGACGTCGCAGCCCAGCGAGTGGTAGGCCTGGTAGGCGTTGCGCGCCTCGGAGCGGACCGACGCGGCCTCCTGGCCCTGGCCGCCGACGACGGGCAGCACCGCGGCGCCGAACTCGTTCGCCAGCCGGGCGTTGAGGTTCAGCTCGGCGGGCAGGCTGGTGGCCGCGTAGTCGGAGCCGAGCACCAGGACGTACTCGTGGTCCCTGGCCACCCGGTGGAAACGCTCGACGAGCTGGGAGACCAGCTCGTCGGTGCCCTGCTCGGCCTGGAGGCGGGCGGCCTCCTCGTAGCCGAGGCCGTAGACGGTCTCGGCGGGCTGGGAGAGCCGGTAGCGGGCCCGCAGGAGTTCGAACAGGCGGTCGGGTCCGTCGTGCACCAGCGGGCGGAAGACGCCCACCCGGTCCACATGGCGGGTCAGGAGTTCCATCACTCCCAGCTCGACGACCTGGCGGCCGTCGCCGCGGTCGATACCGGTCACGTACACGCTGCGCGTCACGCGTGCTCTCCGATCCATCCGTCGCTTCGCAAGGTCAAAATACCCGTTATGGTGAGCTTGCCCCTCTTGACAATACCTGCGGCTGTGGATACGCCGCGCTTCCAGTTTTACGTATGTGTCAGCGGCCACCGGTAGCGGTGCCCGACGCTGTGAGGGCAACGCCGTGCGGCCCGTGAAACAATCGGACCCGGCTCACAAGAACCAACAGCGAGCACAGGAGACACTGCACCATGCGTATCGGAGTCCTCACCGCGGGCGGCGACTGCCCCGGCCTCAACGCTGTGATCCGTTCGGTGGTGCACCGGGCTCTCACGGGCCACGACGACGAGGTCATCGGTTTCGAGGACGGGTTCAAGGGCCTGCTCGACGGGCGGTACCGCAAGCTGGACCTGGACGCGGTCAGCGGCATCCTGGCCCGCGGCGGCACGATCCTCGGCTCCGCCCGCCTGGAGCGCGCCCGGCTGCGCGAGGCGTGCGAGAACGGCAAGGACCTCGCTCGTGAGTACGGCATCGACGTGCTCATTCCCATCGGCGGCGAGGGCACGCTCACCGCGTCGAAGATGCTCGCCGACGCGGGCCTGCCGATCGTCGGCGTGCCCAAGACGATCGACAACGACATCTCCGCCACCGACCGCACCTTCGGCTTCGACACCGCCGTCGGCGTCGCCACCGAGGCCATCGACCGCCTCAAGACGACCGCCGAGTCGCACCAGCGCGTCATGGTCGTCGAGGTCATGGGCCGGCACGCGGGCTGGATCGCGCTGGAGTCCGGGATGGCCGGCGGCGCCCACGGCATCTGCCTGCCGGAGCGCCCCTTCGACGTGAACGACCTGGTCGCCATGGTCGAGGAGCGCTTCGACCGCGGCAAGAAGTTCGCCGTGGTCTGCGTCGCCGAGGGCGCCCACCCCGCCGAGGGCACGATGGACTACGGCCACGGCGAGATCGACCAGTACGGACACGAGCGCTTCCAGGGCATCGGCACCGCCCTCGCCCGGGAGCTGGAGCACCGCCTCGGCAAGGAGGCCCGCCCGGTCATCCTCGGCCACGTCCAGCGCGGCGGTACGCCCACCGCGTACGACCGGGTGCTCGCGACCCGCTTCGGCTGGCACGCCGTCGAGGCCGCCCACCGCGGCGACTTCGGCCAGATGACCGCCCTGCGCGGCACGGACATCGTGATGAGCCCGCTGGCCGACGCGGTGACCGAGCTGAAGACCGTGCCGGTGAACCGGATGCAGGAGGCCGAGTCGGTCTTCTGAGCCCGCACGCCTCCCGCGGCGCGCGTTCCCCTGCCGGGGAGCGCGCGCCGTTCGCGTTGTGCGCCCCGGCGTACGGCCGTCGGTACGGCCCCGGCACCCGTACGGGCCAACGTTCCGGTTAACCGGCCCCTGAGGAGGTACCCGGCGCGCACAAGGAAGGAGACGTGACCGGGATGAGCGACTTCGTGGATCACCGGACGGCCCGGCCGGACGGCAGGCCGGTCAGCGAGCTGGTCACCCAGGCATCGGAGCAGCTGTCCAGCCTGGTACGCGACGAGATGCGGCTGGCGCAGGCGGAACTGGCCCGTAAGGGCAGGCGCTTCGGCGCGGGCGGCGGGCTGCTCGGCGGCGCCGGGACGGTGGCGTTCCTGGCCGCGCAGGCGCTGGTGGCCACCGCGGTCATCGCGCTCGGGCTGGTGCTGCCGCTGTGGGCCGCCGGCCTGGTGGTCGTGGGCGCGCTGCTGGTGCTGGCGGCGGTCCTCGGACTGCTGGGGCGGCAGCGGCTCCGCCGGGCCACCCCGCCGGTGCCCGAGGAGGCCGTACGCAGCGTCCGCAAGGACATCGAGGAGATCAGGGAGAGGGCCCGGCGATGACCAGTGACCGCGGCAAGGAGGGCGCGGCGAGCCCGGACGAACTGCGCGCCCGCATCGAGCGGACCCGGCAGGACCTCGGCGACACCGTCGCCGCCCTGGCCGGCAAGGCCGACGTGAAGAGCCGCGCCCGGGAGAAGGCCGCCCGGCTCGGGGACCGTCTGCGGCACGGGACGGCGGTGGCCACGGACCGGCCGGCCGGTTCGACCGCGCTCCGTACGGCCGCCGTCGCGGGCGGCGCGCTGCTGGCCGGCGCGCTGGTACTGCGCCGCCGCGGCCGGGCACGCATACGTCCGTACATGCCGCGTAGGAAGAAGACCGCCCGCCCGCTCGCCGGAGCGGGTGCCAAGGCCCGGCGGGCCTGCCGGAACAAAGGACACCGCTGATGATCAAACTGCTCTACAAGCCCCTGGGGATGGTCTTCGGCGTCCTCGGCGGCGTGCTGGCCGGGGTGCTGTTCAAGCGCCTGTGGAAGCTGGTCGGCGGCGCGGAGGACGCGCCGGAGGCCCTGGACGAGGAACGCCGCTGGCGCGAGGTGCTGCCGGCCGCCGCGCTCCAGGGCGCGACGCTCGCGGTGGTCAAGGCGGCCGTGGACCGCAGCGGCGCGGTGGCCGTGCGCAAGGCGACCGGCACCTGGCCCGGCTGACCCCGTACGCCGCTACCGACCGGCGCCGTGCCGTACGTCCGCCCGCCGCCCTCGTGCGTCCGCACGGCGGCGGGCCGGCCGGTCACGGCCTGGGGTTGGTCCGGTGCCAGCGGGGGCGGGCGTCCCCGCCCCGGCGGCCGGCGACGGACGCGCAGCGGGGGCACACCCGCTGCACGCGGTCCGCGGCCCCGCCCGACTCGGGAAGGATGTCGGGCCACGCGACGTGCGGGAACCGGGCCAGCTGCGAGCGGCTGAGCGAGAGGCCGCACACGGTCTGGTTCAGCCCCTGTTCCCAGGCGTGCACCTCGCCCGCGGGCAGCCGCCGCCCGTCCTCGTCGTCCACCCACTGGCCCGATGCCGCGACCGCGTACCGCTTCGCCGCTGCCATGACCGATCGTTCCTCCTCCCGTGGCGCCCCTCGCGCGGGAGGCGGGGGCGGGCCACCCCTGGCGCACACGGACACGGCCCCGCCGGATCGCCGGCGGGGCCGTGCCGCAGGGCGTCGTCCGTGCGTTCACGGTGCCCCTCAGGAGGCGGCGGTATGCCGCTCGTCGGGCACGCAGTGGGTCATGGTCAGCCCGGAGACGTCCCGCGGCGGGTTGTCGCCGAGGCGCGACAGCCGCTCGCGGTCCTCGTCCGTCAGATCCTGGCCCGCCAGCGGCTCCAGGTGGGCGACGCCCTTCGGGCCGATGCCCAGCCCCTCACCGACCCGCAGTCCGAGTTCGTTCTCGACCAGCAGGAAGTGCCACACCATCCGTTCCTGCACCGCCCGGTCGGCCTGGGAGATCAGGTCGGTGAGGTTCTTGACGAGGTCGTCGCGCTCCCAGTCCTCCATGAGCCGGAAGCGCTGGCCCGCCTGGAGGTAGTCGTTGGTGCGCGGGATGCGCTTGCGGGTGAGCCGGCCCCGGATCTCCGGCCCCTGCTCGTCGTGGGTCGGGTACTGCCCCTCGTGCAGGCCCCCGAGGATCGACGGCTCGTAGTTGACCTCCACGTTCCCGCCGTGCTGGTCCTGGTCGTACGCCATCAGGCCGTCGCGCTGGTTGGTGCGTACGGTGGCGCGCTTGGCGCGGTTGACGGGGAGCTGGAGGTAGTTCGGGCCGACCCGGTAGCGCTGGGTGTCGCTGTAGGAGAAGGTCCGGCCGACGAGCATCTTGTCGTCGGAGAAGTCCAGGCCGTCGACGAGGACGCCGGTGCCGAAGGAGATCTGCTCGTTCTCGGCGAAGTAGTTCTCCACCGTGCGGTCCAGGACCATGCGGCCCACCGGCCGCGGCGGGAAGTCCTGCTCCGGCCAGGTCTTCGTGTCGTCCAGCGGGTCGAAGTCCAGCTCCGGGTGGTCGTGGTCGGCCATCACCTGGACGGCCAGCTCCCATTCGGGGTGCTCGCCGCGGCGGATCGCCTCGTACAGGTCCTTGGTCGCGTGGCCCAGCTCCCCGGCCTGGACGGCGGCGGCGTCCGCCTCGGTCATGCTGCGCACGCCCTGCTTGGGCAGCCAGTGGTACTTGACCAGGACGGTGTCACCCTCGTCGTTCACCCATTTGTAGGTGTTGACGCCGAAGCCCTGCATGTGCCGGTAGTCGGCGGGGATACCGCGCGGGCTGAAGAGGTTGACCAGCATGTGCATCGACTCCGGCGTCTGCGACATGAAGTCGAAGATGCGGGCCGGCTTCTGCTCGTGCGAGACCGGGTCGGGCTTGAGGGCGTGGATGACGTCGGGGAACTTGATGGCGTCCCGGATGAAGAAGACGCCCAGGTTGTTGCCGACGAGGTCCCAGTTGCCGTCCTCGGTGTAGAACTTCACCGCGAAGCCGCGCGGGTCGCGGGCCGCCTCCGAGGAGTCCCGGCCGCCGATCACGGTGGAGAACCGCACGGCCACCTCGGTGCGCCGGCCGGCCTCCTGGAACAGCCTGGCCCGCGTGTAGCGGCCGACGGGCTCGTCGCCCCACTTCCCGTAGCTCTCGAAGTGGCCGTACGCGGTCACACCGCGCGCGTGCACGACGCGCTCCGGGATGCGCTCCCGGTCGAAGTGGCTGATCTTTTCGAGGAACTGGTAGTTCTCCAGCGTGGCGGGCCCGCGCGCGCCGACCGTCCGCTGGTTCTGGTTGTCGTAGACCGGGTGGCCTTGCCGGTTGGTGAGCACCGGGCGGTCGTCGCCGGGTGCCGGTCCCTGGCTTGCTGTGTCTGTCACTGCTCTCGGTTTCCTTCAGCACTCGAAGGCGCTCGGGTCCGCGCCGTGGGTGGGGCTCCGGAAGGACAGAGGTACCCGCTGGGGACGGCGGTGGTGCCAACGCTCACCTCTTTGGGGCAGCGCCGCCGGGCCACGGCTTCTCGGTGCCGCCGGGCCGTGAGCCCTTCGGTGCTCCCGGGACGGCTCCCCGGCGGTCCGGCGACGGCTCCCGTTCCGTACGGCGCCGGCGCGGCCGCGGCAGGCGGCGCGGCCAGGCTCGGGTGTCGCGCGGCTCCACGTACGGCTCCTCACCCGGCGGGTGCCCCTCGGCGATCGCCCGCTGCCGGGCCAGCTCGGCGTCGAACTCCAGGCCCAGCAGGACCGCCAGGTTCGACAGCCACACCCAGACCAGGAAGACGATGACGCCCGCCAGGGTGCCGTACGTCTTGTTGTACGAGCCGAAGTTCGCCACGTACAGCGCGAAGCCCGCCGAGGCGGCCAGCCACAGCGCGACGGCCAGGAAGCTGCCGGGGGTCAGCCACCGCAGGCCCTGGTCCCGCACGTTGGGCGTGGCCCGGTACAGGATGGTGATCATCAGCACCACGAGCAGGACCAGCACCGGCCACTTGGCGACCGACCAGACCGCGAGGCCCGTGTCGCCGACGCCCAGCGCGCGGCCCGCCTGCCGGGCCAGCGAACCGGTGAAGACCACGATCACCGCGCTGGCGGCGAGCAGCACCATCAGCACGACGGTCACGCCCAGGCGCAGCGGCAGGGTCTTCCACGCCGGCCGGCCCTCCGGCAGGTCGTAGACGGCGTTGGCGGTACGGATGAAGGCCGCGATGTAGCTGGAGGCCGACCACAGCGCGGCCAGCAGACCCACGACGGCCAGCACGCCGCCCGTGCCGGGCCCGTCCTGCAACTGGTGCACGGCGCCCCGCAGGATCTGCCGCGCGGCCTCGGGCGTGATCTCTTCGAAAGTGCCCAGGACGGCGTCGGTCGCCGACTTCCCGATCACCCCGAGCATCGAGACGAGCACCAGCAGCGCGGGGAGGAGGGAGAGCACTCCGTAGTACGTGAGGGCCGCGGCGCGGTCGGCGAGCTCGTCGTCCACGAACTCCTTGGCCGTGCGCCGCAGTACGTCCCACCAGGAGTGGGTGATCAGCGCGGTGGGTTTCTCGGAGGAGGAATCGGCTGCCATGCCGGTGCGGGTTGCCCTTTCGGGGCGGGCGAACCCTTCGCGCCCGGTCCGGTACGGCAAAACGCCTGCCCCGTCCCTGGGGGTGAAGGGACGGGACAGGCGGGCGGGGAACCGCCTCCGGGCGGTCACTGGGCGCCGATGGACTCCAGCATGTTCAGCCGGGCGGCCCGGCGGGCCGGCCAGGCGGCGGCGAGGACGCCGACCACCAGGGCGATCGCCAGGAAGATGCCCAGGCGGTCCCACGGCAGGATCATTTCGTACGTCGGCATCGAGGCGGCCGTCATCTTGCCGCCGGCCCAGGCGAGGAAGATGCCCACGCCGATGCCGAGCACCGCGCCGAACAGGGAGATGACGACGGATTCCAGGCGGACCATCTGCTTGATGCCGCTGCGGGCGAGGCCGATGGCGCGCAGCATCCCGATCTCCCGGGTGCGTTCGAAGACCGACATGGCCAGGGTGTTGACGACGCCGACCACCGCGATGATCACGGCCATGCCGAGCAGTCCGTAGACCATGTTCAGGACGGTGTCGATGCTGCCGGCGTTCTCCTTGCGCAGCGCGTCCTTGTCCTGGACCTTGAGCAGCGGGCTGTCGCCGAGGGCCTTGCGGATCTCCTTCTCCAGCCCGGCGTCGGGCCCGTTGGCCGTCTTGATCAGGACCTTCTCGTCCTTGAGGGGCTTGACGTGCGGGTCGACCAGCGCGGTGGAGCCGAACAGGTCACCGATGGTGGCGTTGTCCTCGTAGACGCCGGCGACCTTGAGCCGGGCCTTCTCCTTCTTCTCCGTGCCGGTGAAGAAGCCGACCTCGTGGGTCTCGCCCGTCTTCCAGTGCAGCTTCTCCGCCCGGCTGCGGGAGACCGCGACCCCGCCGTCGCGCACGGCGTCCAGCGACCCGCTGACGAACGTGAGGTCGGCGACCTTGTCGAGGTGCGCGAGGTCGGTGCCGGAGATCGAGCCGTAGCCGTCGCCGCCGTTCGTCTCGAAGGCGGCAGAGCGGAGGGGCACCGCCGCCTGCACGCCGGGCAGCTTCGCGGCCTTCTTCGTCAGTTCGGGGTCCAGGCCGAGGAAGTTGGCCGTACCGACCTGGTAGTCCGCGGTCAGGCCCTGGGCTGCCATCTCGTCCGAGGCGCGCTGGCCCGAGACGCCGACGACCGTCATGCCGGTGATCAGGGTGAGGCCGATCATCAGGGCGGAGGCGGTGGCGGCGGTGCGGCGCGGGTTGCGCAGCGCGTTCTCCTTGGCCAGCTTGCCGCTGATGCCGAAGACCCGGGTGGTGACCTTGCCGGCCAGCGAGACCAGCGGCCGGGACAGCAGCGGCGCGAGGACGATCACGCCGACCAGGGTGAGCGCCGAGCCCGCCATGGGGGTCATCATGTCCTCGGCGGTCTTCTGGGTGGACACATAGAGCATGATCGCGACGCCGAGGCCGGTGATGACCGCGCCGATGGTGTTGCGGACGACCAGGCCGCGCAGCTTGGGCGCCGCGTCCACCGTGTTCAGCGCCTCGACCGGGGCGATCTTCGCGGCCTTGCGGGACGGCAGCCAGGCGGCGAGTACGGTCACCAGCACACCGACGCCCAGCGCGGACAGTACGGCGCTCGGGCTGATGACCAGCGGGCCGTCGGGGAAGCCGGCGCCGTTGGCGTTGAGCACGGCGCGCATGGTGACCGCGATACCGGTGCCGAGGGCGAAGCCGACGACGGAGGAGACCAGGCCGAGCAGGCCCGCCTCGGCGAGCACCGAGCGCACCACCTGACGGCGGGAGGCGCCGATCGCCCGCATCAGCGCGATCTCACGGCTGCGCTGGGAGATCAGCATGGTGAAGGTGTTGGCGATGATGAAGATGCCGACGAACAGCGCGATACCGGCGAAGACCAGCAGCGTCTTGCTCATCGCCTGGTTGCTCTGCTCGACCATCTTGGCCTGGTCGGCGGCGAGCACGGCGCCGCTGGTCGCCGTCGCGCGGTCCTTCGGCAGCAGCTTCTCGACCGCCGCGGTCAGCGCCTTCTCGTCGGTGCCGGGCTTGGCGGCAACGACCAGTTCGTCGTACTGGCCGGGGTGCACGAACAGCTTCTGCGCGGTGGCGGTGTCGAACAGCGCGAGGCTGCCGCCCGCGGTGACCTGCGGGTCCTCGGAGTGGACGATGCCGACGAGCTTCTTGTGCAGGGCCGGTCCGTCGGTGGCGAAGCGCACGGTGTCGCCGAGCTTCAGACCGCTCTTCTCCGCGGTGGCCTCGTCGAGGGCGATCTCGCCGGCCGCGGCCGGGCCGTGGCCCTGGACGACCGGGTAGCGGCTGTCCTTGCCGTCCGCGCCCGGCTGGTAGTTGGTGGCGACGTTCTGCCAGTCGTTGCCGATCGGCTGGTTGTCCTTGTCGGCGACGGTGGCGCGGCCGCTGACGTTGGCGTGCACGGCGGCCACGCCCGGCAGCGAGCGGACCTGGTCGGCCAGCCGGTCGGTGAGCAGCGTCGAGCGGTTCTGCCCGTCCTCGGGGATGCGTGGTCCGTCACCCGAGGTGGACTGGACGGAGACGGCGACGTCCTTGAAGCTCTTGGCCGAAGCCTTCTTGACGGCCTTGCCGACCGTGTCGCTGAAGACCAGGGTGCCGGAGACGAAGGCCACGCCGAGGAGGACCGCGAGCGCGGTCATCATCAGGCGGGCTTTGTGCGCGAGCACATTGCGCAGGGCGGTTCGGAACATGGTGGTGGTGTCAGTCCTGGGGTCGGTGTCGGCGGCGGGCGTCAGCTCGTACGGTTCTTCGCGTCGAAGAGCCGCATCCGGTCCAGGACGGCGTCGGCGGTCGGTTCGTACAGCTCCTCGACGACACGGCCGTCCGCGAGGAAGATCACCCGGTCCGCGTAGGCGGCGGCGACCGGGTCGTGGGTGACCATGACGACCGTCTGGCCCATCGCCCGTACGGACTCGCGCAGGAAGCCCAGCACCTCGGCGCCGGAGCGGGAGTCGAGGTTGCCGGTGGGCTCGTCGGCGAAGATGATCTCGGGCTGGGAGGCCAGTGCGCGGGCCACCGCGACGCGCTGCTGCTGGCCGCCGGAGAGCTGGTTCGGCCGGTGCTTGAGGCGCCCGGACAGGCCGACGGCCGAGATGACCCGCTCCAGCCACTCCCGGTCGGGCTTGCGGCCCGCGATGTCCATCGGCAGCGTGATGTTCTCGGCGGCGGTCAGCGTCGGCAGCAGGTTGAACGCCTGGAAGATGAAGCCGATCTTGTCGCGGCGCAGCCGGGTCAGGTGCTTGTCGTTCAGACCGGTCAGCTCGGTGTCCCCGATCAGCGCGGAGCCGGCGGATATGGAGTCCAGGCCCGCCATGCAGTGCATCAGCGTGGACTTGCCGGAGCCCGAGGGGCCCATGATGGCGGTGAAGCGCGCCCGGCCGAACTCGACGGACACGTTGTCCAGCGCGACCACACGGGTCTCGCCCTCGCCGTAGACCTTGCTCAGATCCGTGGCACGGGCGGCGACGGCCGCGGTGGCTCGGGCGGGGGCGGGGAAGGCGGCCGCGTGGGACACGGGTGAACTCCTGGGAAGGGGACGGGCGGGCCGCCGGGGCCGGTGGGCCCTGGCGGAACACCGGGCTCCACGGGCCGGGAGGGCCTGGGGAGCCGGGTGTGCGGTGCTGTCCCATTCTCGGCCGCGGGGGCCCCGCGAGGCCTCAGCCCGAAGTGTGGAAAGCCGTACCGGCCGGAAGTCCGACCTCTGCCGGGTCTGTCATCCCGTGGAGGGACGGACGTCCGACTTATGGCCGACGTAAGGAGCGGTGCCGGCGGGCTCCGGTCCGAAGTCCGGTGCCGCGGCGGCCGGGCGGCGCAGCTCGTGGAAGCCCGGTACGGAAGCCATCAGCAGCGCGCCGTCCCACAGCCGGCCCGCCGCCTCGCCCCGGGGCGCGGGGGAGACCACCGGCCCGAAGAAGGCCACGGTGCCCACCGCGACGACCGGCGTGCCGATCTCCTCGCCGACCAGGGCGACGGCGCGCGCGTGCGAGGCCCGGATCACCGCGTCGTACTCCGTGCTCCACGCCGCCGCGGCCACCTCGCGCGCCAGCCCCGCGTCCGACAGCGCGCGCTCGATCCCGTCCCACTCGCCCCGGTGGTGCAGCCGGATGCCGAGCGCGCGGTAGAAGCGGTCCAGCGCCTCCTGCCCGTACCGCTGCTCCACCGCGGCGCAGGCCCGCACCGGGGCCCACAGGTACGCGCCCCACTCGCCGTCCGGGTCCTCCGGGTTGACCTCCCGGCCCTCGTTGAGCACTTGGAGACTCATCAGCCGCGGACGCACCCGCACCGGGCGGACCCGCGCCACTTCCCGTAGCCACTGTGCGGCGACCCATGTGTACGGGCACACGGGATCGAACCAGAAGTCCGCCGTGACGCCCCGGCCACCGGCCGCCGCGCCTGCCGCCCCGTCCACCGAGCCCTTCCCGTCCACCGAGCCCTCCCGTCGCCGCGGCCGGACGCGGTCGGCCCTTGCCGGTACGCGCCCGGAACGCCTTCAGGATGCCATCGGGAAACACCCGTCCCGAAGGGCCGGACTCCTCGGCGCTCCGGCAGCCTTCGGTGTGTCCGACGCGCCGGGGGTGCCGTGGTGCGCGGACGTGCGTACGCGCACCACCCCCGTTTGCCGCCCCGACGGCGCCGGCGACTACGACTGTGCAACGCCGCGGAGTTGTCCGAAAGTGCGGCCCGCCCGCGACAAACAAGCCGGACAATGGGGAGCCGGGCCGCGGGGGCGGCCCCGGCGCACGGAAGAAGGTGGCGGGGATCGCAGGGGGAGGGCAGCACAAACCCCGGCTGGGACGCCCGGAACGCCCGGTGGACCCGCACGCGGGACCGGTGGAGCGGCTCGCCTGGGAACTACGGCAGTTGCGGGAGCGGGCCGGGACACCGAGCTACCGCACGCTCGCCAAGACGGCACACTATTCGGCCAGCACACTGGCGGAGGCGGCCAAAGGGGAGCGGCTGGCGACGCTGGACGTCGTCCTGGCCTACGCCCAGGCGTGCGGCGGGGAACGGGCCGAATGGGAGGCGCGGTGGCGCGCCGCCGCCGGGGCGGGCCACGCCGGACCGGCCACGGCACGGTGTCCGTACCCGGGGCTGGCCGCCTTCGAAGCGGCGAACGCCGCCGAGTACTTCGGCCGCGCGACCCTCACCAAGGAACTGTCCGGGCGCGTCGAACAGCATGTGCTCACCGTCGTCTTCGGCGCCTCGGGAAGCGGCAAGTCCTCCCTGCTGAGGGCCGGACTGCTGCCCCACCTCGGCGCGCAGTGGCATCCGGTCCTGCTGACCCCCGGAGCGCGGCCCCTCGGTGCCCTCGCGGCGGCGGTGGCCCGCCTGGTGGCGGAGCCGGAACCGCCGGGCCGCGGGAGCCCCGCCGCCGACACGGTCCGGGCGGTGGGGGAGGCGGCGACGGCGGTGGGGGCGGGTGCGCATGCGGCGGGTGGGGGTGTGGAGGCGGATGCGGGTGAAGGGACGGATACGGATGAAGGGGCGGGCGCGGGCGAGGAGCGGACCGCTCCCGGGGGCGCCGCTTCCGGGCCCGCCGCTTCCGAAGCCACTGCCCCCGAGACCGCCGCTCCCGAGCCCGCCGCCCCCGGGACCGTAGTCCCTGAGCCCGCCGCTTCCGAAGCCGCCGCTCCCCAACTTCCCACCCATGAAGGGCAACTCCCCGCCCCCGAAGACGGGACCACCACCCCCGAAGACCACGCCGCCGCCCTCCGCCGCCGGATGGACGAGGACCCGGCCGCCCTCGGCCTCGCCCTGCGCACCTGGCTCGCCGCGCGCCCCGACACCGCGCGGGCCCTGCTGGTCGTCGACCAGTTCGAGGAAACCTTCACCCTCTGCACGGACGAGGCCGAGCGCGCCGCGTTCCTCGGCGCCGTGGCCGACCTGGCCCGCTCCGGCGACCGGCGCATCCGGGTCGCCGTCGGCATCCGGGCCGACTTCTACGCCCGCTGCTTCGCCCACCCCGGGCTGGTCACCGCACTGCGCGCGGCCGCCCAGCTGCCCGTCGGGCCGCCCAGCCGCAGTGAACTGCGCGACATCATCGCCGAGCCCGCCGTCCGCTCGGGCGTCCAGGTGGACGCGGACCTGGTGGAGGCGGTGCTCGCCGAGGCGGCCGGCCAGCCGGGCGCGCTGCCGCTGGTCGGGCACGCGATGCGCGAGGCGTGGCACCGCCGCCGCGGCGACACCCTGCGGCTGGCCGACTACCGCGCCACCGGCGGGATGCGCGGCGCCGTCGCGCAGACCGCCGAGCGGATGTACGACGAGGCCGCGCCCCGGCAGCGGGACGTGATGCGGGCGGTGTTCCTGCGGCTGACCGCGCTCGGCGAGGGCACGGAGGACACCCGGCGCCGGCTGCCCCGCCGCGAACTGGACGGCCTCGCCGACCCGCACGAGATCGACGGGCTGCTGCGCAAACTGGCCGCCGCCCGGCTGGTCGTGCTGTCCGACGGCAAGGTCGAGGTCGCCCACGAGGCCGTCATCCGGGCCTGGCCCCGGCTGCGGCACTGGCTCGACGAGGACCGGGATTCGCTGCGCACCCACCGCAGGCTCACCGCCGCCGCCGAGGCGTGGCACGAACTGGGCCGGGACGCGGGCGCGCTGTACCGGGGCGCGCAACTGGCGGGCGCGCGCGCCTGGGCGCATCTGCACGGCTCCGCGCTCAACGCCCTGGAGCGGGACTTCCTGCGCAGCGCCACCGGAGCCGACCGGCGGCGCGGCCGCCGCGCGCGCTGGTTCACCGCGGCGCTCGGCACCTTCCTCGTCCTCGCCCTGATCGCGGCGGGTCTCGCCGTCCAGCAGTGGTCGGACGCCGAGTCGCAGCGCCGTATCGCGGTCTCGCGCCAGTACGCGGCCGAGGCCGCCGAGCTGCGCCGGCAACAGCCTCAGGCGGCGGCACTGACCGCGCTGTACGGCTACCGGCAGGCGGAGACGGTGGAGGCGCGGGGCAGCCTGCTCAGCGCCTACGCGGCTTACCGCGCCAACCAGTTCACCGGCCACACCGGCCTCGTCAACGCGGTGGCCTTCGCTCCCGACAGCCGCACCCTGGCCACCGCTTCGATGGACCGCACGGTCAAACTGTGGGACACCGCCGCCAACCGGATGCGCGGCACGCTCATCGGCCACACCGGCTCGGTGTACGCGCTGGCCTTCAGCCCGGACGGCCGCACCCTCGCGACCGCCGGGGACGACGGCACCGTACGCCTGTGGGACGTAGCGGCCCGCCGCAGCATCGCCAAGCTGGACGGCCCCTCGGGCCGGGTGATGTCGCTGTCCTTCTCCCGCGACGGCACCACGCTCGCCTCCGGCAGCACGGGCGACGCGGTACGGCTGTGGGACGTGGCCTCGCGGCGGCCCACCGACCTGTCCGGGCACACCGGCAACGTGGTGGCGGTGGCCTTCTCGCCGGACGGGAAGGTACTGGCGTCGGCCGGCGACGACCGTACGGTCCGGCTCTGGGACGCGGCCACCCGCCGGCCCCTGGCCACGCTCGAAGGCCACCTCCAGCCGGTGTTCGCGCTGGCCTTCAGCCGGGACGGCCGTACGCTCGCCAGCGGCGGCGGGGATCGCACGGTTCTGCTGTGGGACGTCGCGGGCCGCCGCAGAACGGGCGAACTGACCGGCACCGCCGAGCGGATCACGGCCCTGGCCTGGGCGGCGGGCAACCGCACCCTCGCCGTCGGCAGCTACGACGGCATCGTGCGGCTGTGGGACGTGCGGTCCCGCCACGCCGGGGAGAAGTTCGCGGCGCGGGTGGACGGGGCGAGCGCGCTGTCCTACGCGCGGGACGGCTCGGCCCTCGCCGCGCCGTCCGACGACGACACGGGCACGGTCCGGCTGTGGCGCTCCGCCGGCAGCCGGCAGGAGACCCTGGGCGCCGGGCAGAGCGCGATCACCTCGGTCGCGGTGTCCCCGGACGGCCGGATCATCGCCGCCGCGGGCAGCGCGCTGACGCTGTGGTCGGCCGACCGGCCCCGGCCGCTGCGGGTGCTCGACGCGCCGCCCGGCATGATCACGGGCCTGGTGTTCTCGCCGAAGAACGACGTCTTCGCCTCGGTGCACGCCGACCGTACGGTCCGGCTGTGGGACGCGGGCACCGGCCGGCTGCTCGCCACCCTGCGCGGGCACACGAACACCGTCCGGCAGGCGGCCTTCTCGCACGACGGCAGGAGCCTGGCCACGGTCGGGGACGACCGCGGCCTGTTGCTGTGGGACGTGGCCGGCCACCGCAGGACGGCCGCGCGCAAGCTGGCGGGCGGCGGGTCCACCGTCACCTTCGCGCAGGACGGCTCGACCCTGGCGGTCACCGAGAACGTCGGCAACCAGGGCAGGGTACGGCTGTTGGACCCCCGCACCCTCGCCGACCGGGCCCGCCTGACCGGCCGCTCCTACCCGATCTTCGCCGCGGCCTTCACCAGGGACGGGAAGACGCTGGCCACGTCCGGCACGGACCACAACGTCCTGCTGTGGGACATACCGGGGCGCCGGCTGGACGGCACGCTGCGCGGCCACTCCAGCAGCGTCGCCTCGCTGGCGTTCGGCCCGGACGGCCGCACGCTGGCCTCGGGCGGCGACGACGACACCGTACGGCTGTGGGACGTCGCCGCCCGCCGGACGTCCGCGGTGCTGTCCGGGCACACCGGCAGCGTGCTGTCCCTGTCGTTCTGGCCCGACGGCCGGGCGCTGGTCAGCGGCAGCGCGGACGGCACCATCCGCGAGTGGTACATCGCGGTCGACGAGGCGGCCGAGACGATCTGCCGGCTCAGCCGGACGGGCCACTGGGCGCGGACGGCGCTGGGCGTGCCGTCCGACTGGTACTGCAAGTGAGCACCGCGCCGCTGCCCGCGGTCGTGGCCCGCGGGCGGGGGCGCCGGGGGGGGGGCGCAGCCCCGCCGGGGGCGCAGCGGACGCGGGGGGCGGAAGCCAGATGCGGCGGGGGGGGAGCGGTTCGG
>NZ_JBHWHY010000047.1:0-86149 GCF_042732265.1 Streptomyces sp. NPDC059788
GAGCCCGGCCCGTGCCGTACGGGAACGGCGCCCGCCAAAAACCGCGGGGTCCGGCTCCTAGGGCGCGCTCGCCCCGGAAACCACCGCCTTCGCCCACCGGTAGTCCGCCTTGCCGCTCGGGGAGCGCCGGATGTGCTCGGTGAGGACGACCGAACGCGGGACCTTGTAGCCGGCCAGCCGGGTACGGCAGTGGTCCCGTACCGCCTCCAGGGTCAGCGGCGCGGCGCCCGCGCGGAGCTGGACGACCGCCGCGACCCGGCTGCCCCACCGCTCGTCCGGTACGCCGGCGACCAGCGCGTCGTACACGTCCGGATGTGCCTTGAGCGCCTGCTCGACCTCCTCCGGGTAGATCTTCTCGCCACCGGAGTTGATGCACTGCGAGCCCCGGCCGAGGACGGTGACGACGCCCGCCTCGTCGACCGTCGCCATGTCGCCGAGCAGCACCCACCGCTCGCCGCCCGCCTCGAAGAACGTCTCGGCGGTCTTGTGCGGATCGTTGTAGTAGCCGAGCGGTACGTGGCCGCGCAGCGCGAGCCGCCCGACCTCGCCGGCCGCCACCGGGGCGTGCGCGGGGGAGGCGGGGTCGACGACGGCCGTGTGCGCGTTGACGCGTAACCGGAAGCCCCGGCCGGGGCCCGCGTCCTCGGTGGCGGTGCCGTTGAAGCCCGACTCGGAGGAGCCGAAGTTGTTGAGCAGCAGGGCGCCCGGCACGAGCGCGGCGAACTGGTCCCGTACGGTCGGCGAGAGGATCGCGCCGGAGCTGCTGACGCTGAACAGCGAGGAGCAGTCGGTGCCCTTGAGCGGGCCCGCCAGCGCGTCCGCGAGGGGGCGCAGCATCGCGTCGCCGACCAGCGAGATGCTGGTGACCTTTTCGCGCTCGACGGTGCGCAGCACCTCCTCCGGCACGTACTTGCGGTGCAGGACCACCTTCTGGCCGAAGTGGAAGGCGATGAAGGCGGTGAGGGTGGAGGTGCCGTGCATCAGCGGGGGAGTGGGGAAGAAGACCAGCCCCTCGCCGCCCGCGGCGACGCGTTCGGCCAGCTCCTCGGGGCGCCGTACCGGTTCGCCGGTGGGCGCGCCGCCGCCCATGCCGGAGAAGAAGATGTCCTCGTGCCGCCACAGCACGCCCTTGGGCATGCCGGTGGTGCCGCCGGTGTAGATGACGAGGCGGTCGCCGCCGGAGCGCGGGCCGAAGTCGCGGTCGGGCGAGCCGGAGGCCTCGGCGTCGGTGAACGGTACGGGCGCGACGCGCGGCTCCGGCGCGTCCGCGGGCGGCGTGCCCACGCGGATCAGGTGGCGCAGCCGGTCCGCGCGCGGCAGGGCGGCCGCGACCCGTCCGGTGAACTCGGCGTCGAAGACCAGCGCGACGAGGTCGGCGTCCTGGTAGAGGTAGGCCAGTTCGTCTTCGACGTAGCGGTAGTTGACGTTGACGGGGACGGCGCGGATCTTCAGACAGGCGTAGAGGGTCTGGAGGTACTCGACGCCGTTGTAGAGGTGCAGGCCGACGTGGGAGCCGGGGGTGACGCCGTGGTCGCGCAGGTGGTGGGCGAGGCGGTTGGCGGCGCGGTCGAGCTGTGCGTACGTCAGTCTGCGTGCCGCGCCCGTGCCCGGATGGTCGAGGTGGACCAACGCCTCGCGCCCGGGAACCGTGTCGACGACCGACTCGAACAGATCGGCGAGGTTGTATTCCACGTCTCCTCCAGAAGCGGGCGGCGGCGTCGGTCCGCGGTCATTAGAGCGCCGTGCGCCGTACGGGGGAAGGGGCACGGCAACGGAAACTGACTGACTGTCAGAAAACTCTTGAAGTCGGCCCCCGGCTACTGCAACCTGTTCTACGTTCCGGGGCGGACCGGTGGCACCCGCCCGGCGAACGGGCGCCGGGCCGGCACTCGCCCGGCGCCCGGCCGCCGGCCGGCGCACGGCACGCGACCGTACGGACAGGAGGACGCATGGGCGGGACCGAACACCTCACCGTGACACGCGACGGCGCGACCCTGGTGCTCACCCTCGACCGGCCGGAGGCGAGGAACGCGCTCTCCCTGCCGATGCTGGTGGGCCTGTACGACGGCTGGACCGCGGCCGACGAGGACGACACCGTGCGCTCGGTCGTGCTCACCGGCGCGGGCGGCGCCTTCTGCGCCGGCATGGACCTCAAGGCGCTGGCCGGCCGGGGCATGGACGGCGAGCAGTACCGCGAGCGCCTGAAAGCCGACCCGGATCTGCACTGGAAGGCGATGCTGCGCCACCACCGCCCGCGCAAGCCCGTCATCGCCGCCGTCGAGGGACCCTGCGTCGCCGGGGGCACGGAGATCCTCCAGGGCACCGACATCCGGGTGGCCGGGCGGAGCGCCACCTTCGGGCTCTTCGAAGTACGCCGCGGGCTCTTCCCGATCGGCGGCTCCACCGTCCGCCTCGCCCGCCAGATCCCGCGCACCCACGCCCTGGAGATGCTGCTCACCGGCCGCCCCTACTCCGCCGAGGAGGCCGCGCGCATCGGGCTGATCGGCCATGTCGTACCGGACGGTGACGCGCTCGGCAAGGCACTGGAGATCGCCGCACAGATCAACGCGTGCGGCCCGCTCGCCGTGGAGGCGGTCAAGGCGTCCGTCTACGAGACGGCCGCGCTGACCGAGGAGGACGGGCTGCAGGCCGAACTGGAGCGCGGCTGGCCGGTCTTCGACACGGCCGACGCCAAGGAAGGAGCGCGGGCCTTCGCCGAGAAGCGCCCGCCCGTCTTCCGGCGCGCCTGAACGCGCCGCGCCCGACCCCGGCGGCGGCCTCGACGCGCGCCGCGCCCCCCCCGGGCCCCTGCCGCGCCCGACCAGGCGCCGCCCCGCACCGCCGCGCCCCACCCCGTACCGAAGCGAGGAGCCCGAATGCCACCGACCTCCCGCACCCCAGACGTCCTGTCGGCACCGCTCGTCGTCGAGTTCCCGTTCACCCGCTCCCTCGGGCCCGTACAGAGCGCCTTCCTGACCGGGCTGCGCGAGCGGACCGTCCTGGGCGTGCGGACCGGCGACGGGCGGGTGCTGGTGCCGCCCGTCGAGTACGACCCGGTCACCGCGGCCGAACTGCGCGACCTCGTCGAGGTCGGCGGCACCGGCACCGTCACCACCTGGGCCTGGAACCCGGCCCCGCGCCCCCACCAGCCGCTGGACACCCCGTTCGCCTGGGTGCTCGTCCGCCTCGACGGCGCGGACACGGCACTTCTGCACGCCCTGGACGCACCCGGGCCGGACGCCGTGCGTACCGGGATGCGGGTCCGTGTCCGGTGGGCGGCGGAGCGTACCGGCGCCATCACCGACATCGCGTGCTTCGAACCCTACGAGGGCGGGACGCCGGCCGAAGCCGTCCCGCACAGCGGCGAGTTCACCGACCCGGTCACCGGCATCACCGCCCCCGCACGCCTCGACTACACCTACTCGCCCGGCCGCGCCCAGACCCGCTACCTCGCCGCCCTCGCCGAGCGCCGGACCGTCGGCGAGCGCTGCCCCTCCTGCCGCAAGGTGTACGTGCCGCCCCGCGGCGCCTGCCCCACCTGCGGCGTGGCCACCCGCGACCGCGTCGAGGTCGGCCCCAGAGGGACGGTCACCACCTTCTGCATCGTCAACATCAAGGCGAAGAACCTCGACATCGAGGTGCCGTACGTGTACGCGCACATCGCCCTGGACGGCGCCGACCTGGCCCTGCACGCGCGCATCGGCGGCATCCCGTACGACGAGGTGCGGATGGGCCTGCGGGTGGAGCCGGTGTGGCGCGACGGCGACCGCTACCCGGACCACTACCGGCCCACCGGCGAACCCGACGCCGGGTACGACAGCTACAAGGAGCTGGTCTGATGCCCGCGACCCCCGGCCCCACCAAAGCTCCGGACCCCGCCACGGCCCCCGGCCAGGCCGCACCGTCGCGCCCGGCCCCGCCCCGCGAAGTCGCGGTCGTCGCCTTCGCGCAGAGCGACCACACCCGCGACACCGCCGAGGTCTCCGAAGCCGAACTGCTGCTGCCCGTCCTCCAGGACGCGCTGGCCCAGGCGGGACTGCGCGCCAAAGAGATCGACTTCACCTGCTCGGGGTCGTCGGACTACCTGGCCGGGCGGGCCTTCTCCTTCACCATGGCGCTGGACAGCGTCGGCGCCTGGCCGCCCATCGCCGAATCCCACGTCGAGGCGGACGGCGCCTGGGCGCTGTACGAGGCCTGGGTCAAGCTGCTGACCGGCGACGCCGAGACCGCGCTCGTGTACGCGTACGGCAAGTCCTCGTCCGGCGAGGTGCGCGACGTGCTCACCCGCCAGCTCGACCCGTACTACCTCGCGCCCCTGTGGCCCGACTCCGTCTCCCTGGCCGCCCTCCAGGCCCAGGCCCTCATCGACGCGGGGGACACGGACGAAGCCGGGCTGGCCGGGGTCGCGTCGCGCAGCCGCGCAGACGCGGCGGCCAACCCGCACGCCCAGCTCAGCGGCCCCGTACCGCACGGCGCGTACGTCGTCCGACCGCTGCGCACCGGTGACTGCCCGCCCGTCGGTGACGGCGCGGCGGCCGTCGTCCTCGCGGCCGGCGACACCGCGCGGCGGCTGTGCGACCGGCCCGCCTGGATCCGCGGCATGGACCACCGCATCGAGGCCCACGGACTCGGCGTACGGGACCTCACCGACTCGCCGTCCACCCGGCTGGCCGCGGAGCGCGCCGGAGCCTTCGAACGGCCGGTGGACACGGCCGAACTGCACGCGCCGTTCACCTCGCAGGAGGTGGTGCTCCGCAAGGCGCTGCGGCTGGACGACGGGGTACGGGTCAACCCGTCCGGAGGGGCGCTCGCCGCGAACCCCATGATGGCCACCGGCCTGATCCGCATCGGCGAGGCCGCGCTCCGTGTCCGGCGCGGCGAGGCGCGGCGGGTGCTGGCGCACGCCACCTCGGGGCCCTGCCTCCAGCAGAACCTGGTCGCCGTACTCGAAGGGGAGCCGCGATGAGCAACGCCCGAGCGTCCAGGGAACCCGTCGCCGTCGTCGGCGTCGGCCAGACCCGGCACGTCGCCGCCCGCCGCGACGTCTCCCTGGCCGGTCTCGTCCGGGAGGCCGCACAACGGGCCCTCACAGACGCCGGGCTGACCTGGCAGGACATCGACGCCGTCGTCATCGGCAAGGCCCCGGACTTCTTCGAAGGCGTCATGATGCCCGAGCTGTACCTGGCCGACGCGCTCGGCGCGGTCGGCAAGCCGATGCTGCGGGTGCACACCGCGGGCTCCGTCGGCGGCTCCACCGCCCTGGTCGCGGCCGACCTCGTCGCCGCCCGCGTGCACCGCACCGTACTGACCCTCGCCTTCGAGAAGCAGTCCGAGTCGAACGCGATGTGGGGGCTGTCGCTGCCGGTCCCGTTCCAGCAGCCGCTGCTGGCCGGGGCGGGCGGCTTCTTCGCCCCGCACGTACGCGCCTACATGCGCCGTACGGGCGCCCCCGCCACGGTCGGCTCGCTCGTCGCGTACAAGGACCGCCGCAACGCGCTCAAGAACCCGTACGCCCACCTCCACGAACACGACATCACCCTGGAGAAGGTCCAGGCGTCCCCGATGCTCTGGGACCCGGTCCGCTACTCCGAGACCTGCCCGTCCTCCGACGGCGCCTGCGCGATGGTCCTGACCGACCGCGCGGGCGCGCGGCGCGCCCCCGGGCCCGCCGCCTGGGTGCACGGCGGGGCGATGCGCAGCGAACCGACGCTCTTCGCGGGCAAGGACTTCGTCTCCCCGCAGGCGGGCAAGGACTGCGCCGCCGCGGTGTACGGGCGGGCCGGGATCACGGACCCGCGCCGGGAGATCGACGCGGTGGAGATGTACGTGCCGTTCAGCTGGTACGAGCCGATGTGGCTGGAGAACCTGGGCTTCGCCGCGCCGGGCGAGGGCTGGAAGCTCACCGAGTCCGGCGTGACCGAACTCGACGGCGACCTGCCCGTCAACCCCTCCGGCGGGGTGCTCTGCGCCAATCCCATCGGCGCCTCCGGCATGATCCGCTTCGCCGAGGCGGCCCTCCAGGTACGCGGCCGGGCCGGCGAACACCAGGTCACCGGGGCGCGCCGGGCGCTGGGGCACGCGTACGGGGGCGGCTCGCAGTTCTTCTCGATGTGGCTGGTGGGCGCGGAACCGCCGGTCATGTGAGCGCGCCCTGTCCGACACCGGGCACGGTGGCTAGGCTGACCGCGACGCCGAACCGGGAGGAGCAGCGACGTGGCCGAGAGCATCATCGAACAGCGGCTCGCGGACGGAACCAGGCCGGAGCCGGACCTGAGCGGAGCCGCGTGGCAGTCGAGCAGCCAGGGCATGGGCGATGTGCAGGTCGCCTTCGTCGAGGGCTGGATCGCGATGCGCAACCGGCGGACGCCGGACGTGCCCGCGCTGGTCTTCACCCCGGCCGAGTGGCGCGGCTTCGTCCTCGGCGCCCGCGACGGCGAGTTCGACCTCACCTGACGGCCCGGGGCGTGCCGTCCGCGACAGCGGGAGAGCGGAGGCCTCGCCGCCACGGCGGGCTTGTGCTGAACTGCGCACCACCATCCGCAAGCGACGACGAGGGGACCGCGATGCCTCTTGAGGGCGTGTACGAGCCGAGTCCGGCACAGTGGGTGCGTGAACAGGTCGAGCTGTACGAGAGTTCGGGCGGTACGCGGGGGACGACGCTCTGGGACACGGGCCTGCCCGTCGTCATCCTCACGACGCGCGGCGCGAAGAGCGGCAGGCTCCGCAAGATCCCGCTGATGCGCGTGGAGCACGCGGGGCGGTACGCGGCGGTGGCCTCGAAGGGCGGCTTCCCGCGTCACCCGGTCTGGTACTTCAACGTCAGGTCCGACCCGCACGTCGAGCTCCAGGACGGCGCCGTACGGCAGGACATGACGGCCCGGGAGGTCACGGGGCAGGAGAAGGCCGAGTGGTGGGAGCGCGCGGTCGCCGCGTATCCGCCGTACGCCGAATACCAGGAGAAGACGGCCCGCGTGATCCCCGTCTTCGTGCTGGACCCGCGCACGGGGTAGGGGTGTGACCGCCGGAGTGGCCCGCCGCAGGTCGCGGTGATCACCGTGGAGGTCCTGCCCGGCGCCGGCCTGCCTGGGTCATTCCCCCAGGTCCTCCGTCACGGGCAGGCACTCGGCGAGCAGGTCGACGACGTCGCGCCAGGCGCGCTGCGCGTGCCGCGGGTGGTAGCCGACGCCGGGACGCACGGTGTGGTCGACCGGCGGGTGGTGGAAGGCGTGAAGGGCTCCTCCGTAGACCGTGAGGCGCCAGTCGACGCCTGCCGCCTGCATCTCCGCGGTGAACGCCGCCCGTTGCGCGGGCGGCATGATCGGGTCTTCCGACCCGACCCCGGCCCACACCGGGCAGCGAATGCGCGCCGCCTCGCCCGGTCGGCCCGTGGTCAGTGCGTTGACTGTCCCGATCGCGCGCAGGCTGACGCCGTCGCGCCCGAGTTCCAGCCCGACGGCGCCCCCGGTGCCGTAGCCGACGGCGGCGATCCGGTCGGGGTCGGTCCGCGGTTCGGTGCGCAACACGTCGAGCGCCGCATGGCCGATGCCCCGCATCCGGCCGGGATCAGCGAGCAGGGGCATGCAACGGGCCAGCATCTCCTCGGGGTCACCCAAATAGCGACCGCCGTGAAGGTCGAAGGCCAGCGCTACGTATCCCAGCTCGGCGAGAGCCTCGGCCCGGCGGCGCTCGACGTCGCTGAGCCCCGTGCCCTCCGGTCCGAGCAGCACCGCGGGCCGGCGGTCGGCACCGGCCGGGAGCGCGAGGTGCCCGATCATCGTCAAATCGTCGGCCGGGTACTCGACCGTACGCGTCGTGATCTTCGTCATGAGACCGGACTGTAGTGATCGTCCAGCCCGGTCCGGCCGGTGTTCCGCCGTCGGCGGAACGGCGCGGGTGACCCGTTCCGCGCACCCGCCTTCCGCCAACTCGTCCGACCGTGGCGGGCGGCGGCGACCACGCCGACACCCGTAGCGGCGGCAGCCGGGCGGAAACCGGGTGACCGGCGGAGACAGCCGCCGGTCACCCGGCCGCGCGAGGCCGGCCTGTTACGCCCACAGCCCCAGCAGGAACGGGTAGGCGTTCAGGACCGGCGCGGGCCCCTGGACCAGGTCGCGCAGGGTGAAGACGGTGTACTCGGTGCCCTTGGCGGCGAAGAAGTGCACCTCGTCGCCCACGGTCGCGGAGGCGACCGCGTCCGGGGCCTGCCAGCCCTTGGGCAGCTGGCCCAGCGGCACCGGCTGCACCTCGCGGAGGTCCGGCGCGCGGAACCGGTCGTCGATCAGCACCGTGGCCTGCTCGCAGAACAGCAGGTACTGCGAGTCGTCGGGCCGCGCGGGCGCCGCCTCCAGGACCCGCCCGTACGGCTCCAGTTCCCGGGACGGGAAGTAGTCCTCGGTCCGGTCGATGCCGTCGTTGCCCTTGTCGGAGAAGGCGATCGTCAGATCACCCTTGACCCCGAGGTAGGTCCGGTCGCTGCGCCGCGGTGCCCGGGTGACGAAGTCGAAGCCGCCGTGGAACTCCTTGGGCAGGTGCGGGAACCGCGTGCTGATCTTCCGCGGTCCCTCCTCGACGCGGTTGCGGGAGGAGAACCGGATGACCTCGTCACCGCGGAAGCCCTCGAACCGTACGAACGGCGTGGTGTCGCCCGGCACGTACTTCGCGACGGTGCCGAAGACACCCCCGGCGGCCTCCAGCGACGCCTTGAAGACGTGCGTCACGGTGGAGACGATGCCGCCGCCGGGCTCCACCAGCAGCCCGGACAGCGCGTCGAAGACCGGGTCACCGCCGCGCGCCTCGACCGGCTCGAAGGTCCACTGCTCGGCGTTGCGGTAGGCGGCGGTGCTCTCCGTCGACTGCTCGATCACGGCGCCCGCGACGGCGGCGTGGTCCCGCACGTTCACCCACAGCCCGCTGTGCAGGTTGGAGATCCGGTACGGGTCCTCCTCGACGAGCTGCCACGTCTGGCTCCGGTACGCCGGGCTGTTCTCCTCCAGGTGCTCCTGAACCAGCGGCGCCCCCTTGTCCTTGCTGTACCTGCGGACCTGGAGGTACCCGCCGCTGTGCTGGTTCTGCACCCGGAAGGTGTGCTCGCCGCCCGGCGCGGACTCCAGCCGCCACGCCTGGGCCGCCCGCTGCGGCCAGTCGTGCAGCCTCTCCTGCACGATGTCCGCCGGTGACTGTTTCGTGTGGCCCCTGACGGTCAGGTACAGGCCGCTGCTCGCGTTCTTGATCAGGTACGTGCCCTTGGCGCTGACGCTCACGGGAACCTCCTGGGAGCGGACGGAAAAGAGTTCCGGTTCCGGCGTTCCACCCTATGAGGCCGCACCCCCGGACGCGACGGTACGGCCACCAGACCCGGCCAAGGTCAGGTCCCGTCCCCGGCCCGGGGACCCACCGCCCACAAGGCCCGTTTCCCGGCGGCCGCGCCCCGCCGTTCCGGCTGCGCGCACCAGCAACGACCGGAACCGCACGCAGGAACGAAGGCCGTCGGCCACGGGACCGGAATCAGGACTGGTGGGGAATGGAGGACGCGCGCTCCAGCGAGGTGCCCGGCACGGGACCGGGCTCGTGCCGGGGACCCGGCTCGGCGGCGCGTGCCGCGTACGCGCCGGGGGGCTCCGGCGGCTGGTCGGGACGGCTGTCCGCGAGCACCGTGGTGGCCAGGTGCCGCAGGACGTCCGCGTGCGCGTGCAGCATCTGGTGCGTACGGGTGTCCGCGGGGTCGGCCAGCAGGATGCGCGCGGCGGTGTTCACGGCGCGCAGCCTCGGCCTCTGGGCCGTACGGTGCGACCGGGGCAGCGACCGCCAGGCGGTGTTGGCGACGGTGATCAGCCGCCACAGGTCGTTGGTGGCGGGGTCGGTGTCGTAGAACCGCAGTCCGTACCGGCCGACGAGCCAGTACGAGACGGACAGCGCCACGGCGGCCACGAGGTCGAACGCCACCCAGGCGCGGGCCAGATGGTCGCGGTCCGTGGCCACGTCGACCAGCAGCGCCACCCCCGCGCCGCCCGCGCCGAAGAGGACCGAGGCGAGCACGCCGAAGAACGCGACGGCCGGCACGATGCCGATTCCGTTCTCGCTGTCCACCCGGAGCAGCCCCTGCCAGTGCGGCGCGAGATAGCGGGCGTAGCGAACGGGTTTCGGGGCCGGCTCCGTGACAGCGATCCTCTTCGCCCAACTCACGGCCATCGCTGCACACTCCTTCGTCGGGCACTGAAGCATGGGTTCACGCATCCCCCAACGAATCACGGAATTCCCGGATACGCTCAGCCGGGTCAAACCAACGTTTCTGCTGCGGAGTTTCCTCCAGACAGCCGGGCGCATTCGGGGGCGTGGAGTACGGACCTCCCGGCGAATGCCGCCGCGAAATCGAGGAGAAAGCCGCCGGCGTTCCGGAACAGGCCGGAACGTGCCCGGTCAGCAGAGTGATCGAAGGATCAGCGGACCGTCCGGACACGTGATTTCCGGCAATGCCGAAGTAAGGGGTGGCGTACTTTCCCGGCCGCCGTCCGAGCGCTCCGGCGACCGGAAAGAACCATGCCCGGGAATACGGAAACGGAAGGACCGCCGCGCCCCGGCGCCTCCCTCGCGGGGGCCGCCGGGGCGACGGGCTTCAGCGGCCGGAACGGTGCCGGTGGGCGCCGCTCTTGGAATACGCGTGCCGGGTGACCGGCGTGACCGCGGGCCCCGGTTCGAGCTGGCGGATGAGCTGGTGGAAGCAGAGCAGCACGGTGACCGGCGGAAGCCCCGCCACGGTGATCCCCGCCGGGGTGGTGGGGGCCTTGGCGATGCACAGCACCGTCGCCACCGCCGCGAAGAAGATCACGACGCACCACGAGTGGGTGGTGCGGCGCCGGTGGGTGCGGGCCCGCAGGATGGACAGGATGGCGGCGACCCACGGCCCGTAGACCAGCAGGGGCCACAGCTGGGCGATGCGCGGCGAGGCGGCCTCGCCGGCCAGTGCCCGCAGCGGCGGGTAGGACGCCACCGCGGCGAGCAGGGCGACCGCCATGACGATCAAGGACGTCAGCCCCACGGTGACCAGGCTGAGGGTGCGCCGCCACGAGAGGCCGAAGCCTTCCCGGGCGCCGCGGCCGGCGTGCGGGAAGGTCGGCTTGCGGTGGCTGTGCCGCTCGGACGCCGGCACCTCGGCGGTCACGGCGGGCTGTTCGGCGGTGTCCAGCAGCTGCGCCAGCTCGGCGTCGAGGTCGTCGGGGACGACCATCGGCGCCGCGTCGTAGGCGTCATAGGCGTCGGCCAGGCCCTCGTGGGCCGGCTGGTCCCGGAAGAGGGGGCCGTCGGCGAGGCCGAACGCGGCCGTCAGGTCGGGCTCGGAGGTGACTTGGGCGGGAATCCGGTACCCGTCGGCGGTGGACGGCATCAGCAGGTGGAGGGTGGGGGGATCGTACACGGCAACTTCCCTGCGGGCTGGGCGGCGGCGTCGAGGCCCGGACTGTCAGGCGGCGCGTGCCGTCCTCAGCACCGCCGGGGGCCCGCGCCGTACTCGGCTTCGCTGTGCTGCGTCCACAAAGTGGCCTTGATCCGGTCGAGTTCCGCGCCGAGACGGTCCAGCAGATCGGCGGAGAGTTCCGGGCGGAAGTATTCCCTTTCGCATTCCGGGTCGGCCGTCGGCCGGTCGTTCGCGGGGGAGTCGGAGATGCCAACGGGCTTGAAGAAGCGCCGGCCGAGACGTCGTACCGGCTGATCCACAGGAGTGTCAGGCATACCTGCGGAACGAATTGGGCCGACACAAAGGGACGGGTACCCGGTCCTAATGAACTCAAGGAGACGTGGAGGGTACGAAGAGGAGGTGATCGGAAAGGTGGATGATTCGCACGGTCCGCCGCCGGTGCCGTGCGCCACCGGGCCACCGCCCGCCGTGCCGTGCGCCTTCCGGCCACGTCCGTCGGGCCCTATACCACCGTCCCCTGTGGCGCGTCACCACGGCACATGACGGCGTGTTTGCCGGGCGCGGCCCCGGCGCGTGACCACCGCCTTGCGAACGGTTGTCCGCCCCAGGGCGCCCACCTCGGAGGAGATACGTTACTGCCGACGTGGCGGCGGCTCCGGCGCGCGGCGGACCGTTTCAGCGTATGCGCACCGGTGAGCCGCGCCCCACTCCGACGCGCCCCCTCAACAAGGTATGTCCATGGGACCGGTTGGGCGGCCCGGGTAGGTAATGGTGCATCACACCTACCTGTCCCCTTCCGTTCCCGGGCGCCGTCCGACCGCCGTCCGGAACACCGGCCGAACGAGGTGGTCCCCGATGGCAATACGTGGAGAGGCGGGTCCACGCACACCGCACGGCCCCGCGGCCGCCGGCCCTGACTCCTGGGTCGTCTCGACGGCACCCGGCGCCGCACCGCTGCTGGGACACGCGCTCCCGCTGTGGCGGCGCCCGCTCGACTTCCTGGCCTCGCTGCCCGCCCACGGCGACCTGGTCGCGATCCGGCTGGGACCGCAGCGCGTCTGGCTGGCCTGCGACCCGGCCCTGGTGCAGCAGATCCTCATGGACCCGCGCACGTACGACAAGGGCGGTCCGCTGTACGACACGATGCGCATGGTGCTCGGCAACGGCCTGGTCACCTGCCCCCAGAGCGCGCACCGCAGACAACGCCGGCTGGCCCAGCCCTGCTTCCGGCCCTCCCGGATCGCCGACTACGCCACGGTCATGAGCGCCGAGATCACCGCCGCCGTCGGGCAGTGGCGGCCCGGCCGGACGCTGGACGTCACCGACGCGATGCTGGACCTCTCCGCCCGGGTGACGACCGGCGTGCTGATGTCCACCTCCCTCGACCCGGGCATCGCGGCCGAGGTGCGCGGGTGCCTGGCGACCGTCATGCGCGGCGTACTGCTGCGCGCCGTGGTCCCCCTCGGCCCCCTCTACAAGCTCCCCACCCCCGGCAACCGCCGCTTCGGCCGGGCCCTGTCCCGGCTGCACCACATCATCGACCACATCATCGCCGAACGCCGCGGCAGCACCGCGGACCACGACGACCTGCTGGCCACGCTCCTGGAAGCCACCGACGACGACCCCGCACCGGACGCCTGCGCGGACGGCCGCGGACCGGAGCACCCCACCGCCCCGCCCACGCACCGGGAGGCACCCCACGCCAAGGAACCGCTCACCGACCAAGAGGCCCACGACCAGCTGATGACCTTCCTGGTCGCCGGGATCGAGACGACCGCGCTGGCGCTCGCCTGGACCCTCCACCTCCTGGCGACCCATCCGGAGGAGGAACGCCGGCTGCACGCCGAAGTGGACTCCGTGCTCGCCGGCCGACCGCCCGCCCCCGGCGACCTGCCCCGGCTCGGCCACGCCCGCCGCGTGGTCACCGAAGCCCTGCGCATGTATCCGCCCGGCTGGGCGCTGACCCGCGTGACCACCACCGCGACCACCCTGGCCGGCCACCGGCTGCCCCCGGGAAGCACCGTCCTGTACAGCGCGTACGTGCTGCACCAGGACCCGGTGGCCTTCCCCGACCCCCAACGGTTCGACCCCGACCGATGGTTGCCGGAACGGGCAGGAAGCGTTCCGAGCGGTGCGATGCTCCCCTTCGCCGCCGGCAACCGCAAGTGCATCGGCGACCACTTCGCGATGACCGAAGCCGTCCTCGCCCTTGCCGCCATCGCCGCGCGCTGGCGCCTGCGCCCAGCCTCCGCCAGGACCGTACGACCGGTCCCGGCGGCCGTGCTGAGCCCGGGCCCGCTGCCCATGGTCTGCGAGCCCCGTGGCGGACCGGGCGGCGCGGCGACGGCTGTGCCATCTGAAGCACCGTGAACATGGAGAGAGAACGATGCAGGCAACAGGCTATGGCGCACCGGAACACGGGTTTCCCGCCTCCAGGTGGGCCCGGGTTCCGTCACCAGAGGCCCGGACGGACGACGATCCGGACGACGTGACGGCTGCGTACCGCGCCGTCGTCGTCCCCCAGCTGTACTGCCCCATCCCCGCGGCGCCGCACCACGAGACCGCCGGTATCGAGCAGCGGGTGGTGGACTGGATGGCACGGTTCGGGTTCTGCGACAACGACTTCCACCACGCACAGGTACTGGCCAACCGCACCGCCGAGTGGGCGTGCCGGATCGCCCCCGACGGCGCCACCACCCCGCTGCAGATCGGCGCCGACTGGTCCTGCCTGGGCCTGCTGCTGGACGACGTCTATCTGGACGGCGGGCTCTTCAGCCGGCACCCGGAACGTTTCCTCCCGATGGCCGTCCAGGTGATCCACGGAGCCGACCACCCCGAGACCACCGACGACCGGATGACCGACCCCTACACCGCGGCCTTCGGCGAGGTCTCGCACCGC
The DNA here is from genome assembly GCF_042732265.1 of Streptomyces sp. NPDC059788. Taxonomy (NCBI): domain Bacteria; kingdom Bacillati; phylum Actinomycetota; class Actinomycetes; order Kitasatosporales; family Streptomycetaceae; genus Streptomyces; species Streptomyces sp. NPDC059788. Next base: position 14,310 of record NZ_JBHWHY010000047.1, read on the forward strand.
TACCGGCGGCACGCCTCGGGCACGGTCGTACGACGGTGGGTCGACGGCGTTGCCGAATGGTTTCTCGCCGCGTGCGTCGGCATGGGCCAGCGGGCCTCCGGGACGGTACCGAGCCTGGAGGAGTACCTCGTCATCGGCCCCCGGGACCGCGGCACCAAGGCGTCCATCGCCGTCATCGAGATGGCGGAGGGCACCTCGCTGCCCAACGAGGAGGCGGAGACACCCCGAATACGAGCCCTGACCCAGATCGCCTCGGCCCTGGTGACCTTCGCCAACGACGTCTACTCCTACCACCGGGAGGTCAAGGAACAGTCCCTGGAGTCCAACCTCGTCGGCGTCCTGGAGCACGAACTGCGGGTGCCGCCCCAGGAGGCGATGACCCGGGCTGCCGCGCTGCACGACCGTCTGATGTGCCTGTACGTCGCGCTGCGGGAGCAGACCGCCGTGCGCGCCGCACCCGAGGTGCGGTGCTACCTCGGGCAGCTGGACCACTTCATCCGGGGCAACCTGGACTACAGCGCCGTCTCCCCGCGCTACCGGACTGACCCGGGTGCCGCCCCCGACCCGGCACCCGCGTTCGGCGTCTGGGCCGACTCGCCCAGCGATGGGAGTCTCGAACCGCTGCCGCTGCGCCCGGTCGCGTGGTGGTGGGACCAGCTGAGCCCCGCGGTGTGAGGCCGGGGCTTCCCCCCGGCTCCGCGGTCCACGGGGGCCGGCCCGTCCCGGCGGCCCCCTCGGACCATTCGGTCTTGTCGAACGTTCCGGTACCCGCGCCGACGCCCCTCGGCGGGCGCGCCGGGCACCGGCAGGAAGGGTGAACCGGAGTGAGTGCAAAGCCCCGTGTCGTCGTGGTGGGCGGCGGTATCGCCGGCCTGTCCGCGGCTTTCCGGCTCCAGCAGGCCGGATGCGAGACCGTCGTCCTGGAGAGCGCCGGACCGGAGGCGGCCGGCGGCCGGATGGCCACCGTCAACGTCTCGGGATTCGCCGTCAACCGGGCGGCGACCATCCTCATCAACAGCTACCGCGAACTGATCCGCCTGATCGCCGACGCCGGACTGGCGGGCGAGGTCGTGCCCGGCTCCGATCTGTTCGGACTGGTGCGCGGCGGGCAGGTCGCCCGCGTCCGGCTGGGATCGCGCCGGCAGCTCGCCACCGGCGGACTGCTGACCAGCTTTCCCCTCGGCGACGTCGCCAAGCTGCTGCGCGACTACCGCCGCATGCGTCCCCTGCTGACACCGCACGACATGTCCACGATGGCCGCCGCCGACTTCGAGTCCGTCCACCAGTACGCCACCCGCCGCGGCCTGCGGCCCGAGACGCTGGAGTACCTGCTCGACCCGCTCGTCTCCGGACTGTGCCTGGGCGAGCCGGAAGAGGTCTCCGCCGCGATGCCGTTCGTCTTCATCGACGTCATCCTGTGCGGCGGCGGTTTCTTCACCTCCCGGGAGGGTGTCGGTTTCCTGCCCAAGGGGCTGGCCCGGCAGCTCCCCGTCGAATACCGCGCCCAGGTCACCTCGGTCGAGGACCGCGGGGACGAGGTGGCCGTCACCTGGCAACGGCCGGGCGAGGCGGAACGCCTGGAGACCGCCGCCGCCTGCGTGCTGGCCGTGCCACCGCCACAGGTGCCGCCCCTGTACGCGCAACTCACTTCCGAACAGCGCGAGTTCCTGGATGACGCGCCGTACGCCCGCAGCATCCACGTCGCCTTCGGGCTGGACCGTCCCACGCGGGAGCGGGCGATGCTGGTGCAGGCGTCCCGTGTCGAACACCCCGACCTCTGCGCCTTCGTGCTGGAGCACAACCTCTCCCCGCAGCGCGTGCCGGAAGGGACCGGGCTGGTGATGACGCATCTGCGCGGCGCCTGGTCGGACCGCAACTGGGACCTGGGGGACGACAAGGTGGTGGACCACGTCCTGGCGGGTGTGCGGCGGCTGGGCATCCTGCCCGAACTGGACCGCCACACCACGATGACGCACATCTGGCGTGTCTCGCCGTGCCTGATCGGCCGGCGGCCGGGTGACTACCGCGCCATCGCCCGGTTCGCGGCCGGATTCGACGCCCGCGGCCGCGTCCAGCTCGCCGGCGGCGACCACCTGGGCCACTCCACCACCAACAGCAGTGTGTGCTCGGGGGAGCGGGCCGCCCGCAACCTGCTGACCCGGCTGCGGTCCGAGGGGGCGCTCACGCCGGTGCACCGCTGATCCGCGCACCGGACGGCGCGACTTCCCCCGTGCACAACCGATTCACCCGTAAGTGTGACCGCTTACGGGTGGATCGGAATGGCCGGAACCGCTATATGCGGGCGCGCGTAGCACGGCCCGGCCGCCGGAGCGTGGCGTGTCACTCATCCTGGTTACCGCGCGTCCGTAAGGGCGTACGCTCTGCGCTATCGCAGGCAGAGTGCGGCCGGTACGGGCCCGCACTCGCGGCGGGCGGGAGACCCACGCGGCGAACGGATTCGGTCATGGCCAACGGCTGGGAGCACGCACGCGACGCACGGCGGGGACTGCTCGAACGCAATGCCGAACTCGACGCGCTGGAGACGGCGTTGGAACGGCTCTGCGGCCCCGGTGGCGGGCCCGCCACCGTCCGGCGCGGCGGCCTGCTCTCGTTCGCGGCGTCCGCCGGAATGGGCAAGACCGCCCTGCTCGCCGAGGTCCGCACCCGGGCCGCGGCCCACGGCTGCACCGTGCTGTCCGCACGCGGCGACGAGCAGGAACACGGCATGGCCTTCCACGTCGTACGCCAGCTCGTGCAGCCGGCCCTGGCCGCGTACGACGAGGCCGCCTCCCGCACCGTCCTCGGCAGCTGGTACGACATCGTCGCCCCGGCCCTCGGTCTCGTGGCCGACGCGGGCGGCAGCGTGCCCGACCCGACCGGTGTACGCGACGGCCTGGACTGGCTGGTGACCCGCCTCGCCGTCCAGCAGGCGCCCACCGTCCTGATCCTGGACGACGCCCACTGGGCCGACCAGGAGTCCCTGGGCTGGCTCACCGCGTTCGCGCCGCGCGCCGAGGACCTGCCGATGCTCGTGGTCGTCGCCTACCGGCCCGAGGAACTGCCGCGCGACGCCGCCCCGTTCCGCAAGCTCGCCGAGCGCCATGCCAGCCGCCCGTTCTCCCTCACCGCCCTCACCTGCGAAGCGGTCGCCAGCATCATCCGCGACGCGATCGGCGAGACGGCCGAGGACAAGTTCTGCACCGAATGCTGGGCGGTCACCGACGGCAACCCCTTCGAAGCCGTGGAACTCGCCGCCGGTCTGCGCGAACGCGGCCTCAAGGGCTGCCGGGACGATTTGGCCGCTCTGCGCGAACTCGCCTCGGCCGTCAAGGGCAAGGGCCTGGTCGACCGGCTGGACCGGCTCGGCGGCGCCGCCGTCCGCCTCGCCTGGGCGGTCGCCGTCCTGGGCACCTCGGCCACACCCGAGGTCACCGCCGGTGTGGCCGCGCTCGGCACCGAGTCGACGGCGGACACCGTCGGCCGACTGCGCGAGGCCCGCATCCTGGCCCCGGCCGGGGCCACGGACGACATCCTGCAGTTCGCCCACCCGCTGATCGCCACCGCCGTCCACCGGGCGATCCCGACCGCGCTGCGCGTCGGTATGCACAACATGGCCGCCGAAGCCGTGGTGGAAGCCGGACTCGGCCCGACGGTCGCCGCGCGGCACCTGCTGGAAGTGCCCTGCCAGGGAGACGACTGGGTCGTCTCCCGGCTGCGCCAGGCCGCGCGGGAGTACGCACGCGCCGGGGCGCCCGACGCCGCCCGCCGGTTCCTGGCCCGCGCCCTGCGGGAGCCGCCCTCGCCCGAGCACCGCGCCGCCGTCCTCTTCGAACTGGGCGCCGCCACCTTCCTCGCCGCTCCCGAGGTCACCGTCAACTACCTCCGCGAGGCCCTCGAAGAACCGGACGTCGACCCGGAGCTGCGCGAAGCCATCACCTACCGGCTGGCCCAGGCCCTCGCCCACACCGACCAGGTCTCCGAGGCCGCGGCGGTCGCCGCCGAGGAGGCCCGGCGCACCAGCCTGCCCGGCACCCGGCTGCGGATGCAGGCCGAGAACTTCGTGTGGAGCGCCTTCCGCGCCGACGAGCCCGACTCCGCCGCCCGCTCCCGCAGGCTGGCCCGGCTCGCCGACCACCTGACCGGCGACGGCCTCGCCGAGCGCTACATCCTCGGCCTGCGCGCCTGGGACTGCGTGGTGCACGGCGAGCCCGCCGTCACCGCCCTGCGCTACGCCGAGGCGGCACTGGTCGGCGGGCTCAGCTGGACCGAGGACAACCGCGGGTTCGAGGTCCCGGTCGCCGTCGCCATGACGTTCATGTACTGCGACCAGCCCGGCCGCGCCGAGGAACTGTTCACCCGCGGCATGGCCGAGTGCGAGCGCAAGGGCTGGCGCGGCGCCCACCTGGCCTTCGGCCACGCCCTGCTCGGCTACATCCGCTACCGCCGCGGCGCGCTCACCGAGGCCGAGGCCCTGGTGCGCGAGGGACTGCGGATCGCCGAGCGGGTCGGCGGCGCCGTGCCCGCCCAGTGGTACGCCATCGGCATCCTCATCGAGATCCTGCTCGCCCGCGGCCGGCTCGACGACGCCCAGGAACTCGCCGACCACTTCAGCTACGGCGACATCGTGCCCAACGCCGTCGTCTACCCCGACTCCCGCACCGTCTACAGCGAACTGCTGCTGGCCCGCGGACTGCACCGGCACGCCGAACACCACCTCAAGGCGGTCGGCAGGCGGCTGGACGCCCGCGGGATGCGCAACCCCGCCTGGTGCCCCTGGCAGCTGCACCTCGCCCGCGCCACCGCGCTCACCGACAGCCCGCGCGCCGTCCAGATGGCCGAGGAAGGCGTACGACGAGCCCGCAGGTTCGGCACCGCGACGGCCGTCGGCGAGGCACTGCACTGCGCCGCCACCGTGATCGGCGGCGGACGGGCACTGAAGCTGCTCGCCGAGGCCGTACGGGAACTGGAGCACTCACCCGCCGGCTACGCGCTGGCCGAGGCCCTGGTCGACCACGGCGCGGCACTGCGCCGGGCCGGCCTGCCCCAGGACGCCGCCGAACGCCTCTACCGCGGACTGGAGGGCGCGGTCCACTGCGGAGCCGACGGCCTGGCGGAACGCGCCCGCGACGAGCTGTCCGCGGCCGGACTGCGCCCGCACCAGCTCCACAGCACCGGCACCGACGCCCTCACCGCCCAGGAGCGGGCCGCGGCCGAGCGCCTCGCGCAGGGCTGGCCCACCGGCCGCATCGCCGAGGACATGGCCACCCCCGAGACGGTCGTGACCCGCCTGCTGTCCAGTGTCTGCCGCAAGATGGGCACGGACTACACGGGCCTGCCGCGACTGCTGCGGACGGCCGTCCCGGTCGTCGCGCCGGCCGAGCCGCCGCGGGGTTGACGCCGGGCCCGCCGGCCGTCGGCGGCCACGTACGATGGCGGTATGTCGTTCCTCCGCCGCCGCAGCGCAGCCACGCCCGCCGGGCCTGACTTCGACGTCCTCGCCATGGACCCCGGGGACTGGCCCGGCAATCTCGGAGCGGGGCTGCTGCCCGCCCCGGACGGCAGCTGCCAGGGAGTCTTCCTGCGCTACGACCTGTTCGGCGGCCGCGGCCCCGCGATGATCATCGGCAACCTGCCGGAGGGCTCCCCGGCCCGCGAGCCCGGGGAGGGGCAGGTGCCGTTCGAGGTGGCGCAGCTGCTCGCCGCGCTCGGCAACGAGGAGCCGGTGACCGTCGTCGAGACCGAGGACACCCCGGTCATGCACGACGACAACCTGCTCATCGTCAAGCGCATCAAGTGCTCGGAGGGCCGGATCTCCTGCGCCCAGTTCGACCGCAGCGACGGCGTGCTGGTCACCATCGCCAGCTGGGACCGGCCGATCACCGACGACCTGTACGCCCTCCTGAAGCCGCTGCCGGCGGAGATGTTCCAGCAAGGCTGAGCCCGGCGCCCGTCCTTCCGGCAGAGCGTCGCGCCCGGCTGCGAACCGGGCACGACGCCGCCCCGGACGCTATGTGCCCGAAGGCCGTACGTCGACGTCCGCCGCCCGTACGTAGCCCACCCGGTGCCCCACCTGGATCTCGTAGTAGACGTCCGCGCCGCGCACCACCGCGTGCCGGGAGAGGTCGTACGTCGGGGCGTAGAAGTACTCGCCGCGCACCCGGTTGCCGACCGCGTAGCGCTGGCCGGCCGGCAGCTTGTACGGCAGGGGCGTGACGGCCTGGACGGGCACGCCCGCCGGATAGGCCGCCGGCTCCGGATACGCCCGCCCGTACACCGGGATGTCCGCCCGGCCCGCCTTCGGCGTGACCACCGGGCCCCTGGCGTCCACCGCGGTCGGCCGCGAGGCCGGGTTGTGGAACCACGCCTTCTGGCCGAGGTACCAGACGGCGGTCCACTCGCCCCGGCGCTCCGCGACCGCGTACCGCTGGCCGGTGGTAGCGCGGGCGCCGGTGTCGTTCACACCGGTCGTCGAGGGGCTGCCGTCCGGCCGCAGCCCGATGTCCTGGACCAGCGGGGCGCTCTCGCCCGGCTCCGTGTGCAGGCGCACCGCGGTCGAGCCGTGCGGCGCACACGGCTGCCCCGGCTTGACGCAGTCCGTGTAGACGGGCCGGTGCAGGTCGTAGTCGGGCCGGATGGTGACCAGGCCGCCCCCGGGGCCCGCCGTACGGACGAACGGCCTGCCCAGCAGGCGGAAGTAGTGCGCCCAGTCCCAGTACGGACCCGGGTCGGTGTGCATCCCCTTGATCGTGGCGGGTGTCGTGCCGGGCACGTTGTCGTGGCCGATGATGTGCTGCCGGTCCAGCGGCAGGTCGTACCTGCGCGCCAGGTAGCGCACCAGCCGGGCCGAGGCCCGGTACATCGCCTCCGTGTACCAGGCGTCCGGAGCCGCGAGGAAACCCTCGTGCTCGATGCCCACCGAGTGCGCGTTGACGTACCAGTTCCCGGCGTGCCAGGCGACGTCCTTCGTCGGCACGTGCTGGGCGATCAGCCCGTCCGAGGACCGGATCGTGTAGTGCCAGGACACATACGTCGGGTCCTTGATGAGTTTCAGCGTCGTCTCCCAGGACCCCTCGGTGTCATGGACGACGATGGCGTCGATGCGCTGGTCCCGCGGGCGGTCCGCCTTGTCGTGGTTGCCGTAGTCGCCGTCGCCGAACTCCTCGTACGGCGCCGGTACGGACACGCAGGACACCGTGCGCGGGCATTCCGGGCGCGCCCCGTCCGCGGGCGCGGCGGCGGACCGCAGTCCCAGGCGCCCGAGCTGCGCCCGGTCCGCCGCCGGCCCCGGCGTGGCGGGCAGCGTCACCCGCTGGCCCGCGTCGGTCGTACGGGACTGGCCCTGGCGCAGTACGTCGTACACGTCGTCGGCGAAGCCCGCCGCCGTGCGGGCGTCGTCCGCGCCCGAATAGCGCGCGACCGCCCCGTACCACCGGGCCGGATCGGCGGAGCGCAGCCCCAGACGGCGCTGCTCCGCGGCCAGCAGTGCCGCGCCGCCGCGGATGTTGGCCGCCGGGTCGCGCCGCAGCCGCTCGGCGGGCAGCCCGGTCAGCCGCGCCGCCCGCTCCAGGGTGCGCAGCCGGGCGGGCACCGCCGTGGCGGGCGGCAGCTGGGCGCGGACCCGCTTGCGGGCACGGGAGGCGTCGCCGCGCGGGTCCTCGTCGCCGTCGCTGTGATGCGGCCGCTCCGCCAGCGCCGTACGGGCGTCGGTCAGATGCATCGGGCCGTAGCCGCCGGACACGCTGGGCGCGCCGCCGTGCCCGTCCCAGCGCGACTCCAGATACGCGACGGCCAGCAGCACGCTCCGCGGGACGCCGTACTGCGCGGCGGCGTCACCGAAGGCCCGCTGCAAGCTGCCGGCGCGCGGCTGCTCCGCCGTGGCGGGGGGCTGCCCGTCCGGGCCGGACGACGGCGCGGCCGAGACCAGGGGCAGCAACAAGGCCGCCGCCGCGACGGCGGTGGCGGCCCTGCGCGCCCTGGAGCGGGGGAGTCTCTTCTCGTCGGATCCTCGCAATGCAGCCTCCTGTGGCCGACCGGGCGAGCCGGGGCGTCTGGCGGACGGTGTGCATACGGCCGTGCGCGGAACGGGATCCGAATACAGCTATCGCCTGGCCGACGATCCGTCAATCACCGTGCGCCACACGGGTTTCGCATGTCAGCCCGCATCCCGCAACCCCGTACGAAAGCGGGGCCGCGGCCCGGACACACGTGAGCGGCACGCCTCTACGGCGTGCCGCTCACATACCCCCCTTGGCGGATCAGCGGGTGCCGACCGCCGCCCGCACCGCACGCCGCGCCATCTGGCAGTCGTCGTGCAGCCGACGCAGCAGCAGTCGCTGCTCCTCACCGGCCGCGAGCGCACCGGGGTGTCCCGGCCCCGGCGTGCCCGTCGGCGTGGGCTCGCGCATGGTGCGCTGCACGGCGGTCTCGTAACGCCGTATTTCTCGGGTGAGCACCAGCATCAGATTGACCAGGAAGGCGTCCCGCGCGGCCGGCCCGGCGGCCTGCGCGAGCTGGCTGATCTGACGGCGCGCCACGGGGGCGTCACCGAGCACCGACCACAGCGTCGCGAGGTCGTAGCCCGGCAGATACCAGCCGGCGTGGTCCCAGTCGAGCAGCACCGGGCCGGCGGGGGACAGCAGGACGTTGTTCAGCAGGGCGTCGCCGTGGCAGAACTGGCCCTGCGTGTGGGCCAGACCGTGCAGCAGCTTCTGCAGGTCGCCCAGGTCCCGGTCGGTCAGCAGGCCGAGGTCGTGGAAGCGCCCGATGCGGCCCGCGTAGTCCAGGGGCGCGTCGAACATCCCGGCCGGCGGCCGCCAGAGGTTGACCCGGCAGATCGCGCCGAGCGCGGCCCGGACGTCCGCGCGCGGGGGTGCTTCGGTCGGATGCCGTTGGAGGGAGGCGACCCGGCCGGGCATCCGCTCCACGACCAGAGTGCAGTTGTCGGGGTCCGCGGCGACCAGCCTCGGTACGCGCACCGGCGGGCGGTGGCGTACGAAGGCCCGATAAGCAGCTATTTCGTGCCGGAACCGCTCGGCCCACGCGGGGGAGTGGTCCAGTAAACACTTGGCGACCGCGGTCGTGCGGCCGGTGGTGCCCACCAGGAGGACGGACTTGCCGCTCCGGCGCAGCACCTGGACCGGATGGAACTCGGGACAGATGCGGTGCACGGAGGCGACCGCGGCGCGCAGCTGGGCGCCCTGAGGGCCGGACAAGTCGAGTCTCCCGCTGAGCGGTTGGGCACCTCCCCCGTGCGTCCGCCGATTACGGCCGCCGGTGAGGCCGGAGACCGCCCCCGGAGACTGGGAGGGGTCGAGATACGGTCCGCTTCCCGGGGGCTGCGGACGGTACGGCCGGTTCGGGGCGCTCACGGCGGACGATGTTGCGTACATGGGTGAGGCTGATCCCTTCGTGCGCCGACGAGTTGCAGTGCCGCTCCCGGCCCGGCGACCCGGGGCCCGAAGGCCCCGGATCCGGTGTCCGCACCCTGGGGAATGCGGTACCGACACCGGGCCGGGGGCTGCACTCCTACAGAACACGCGGGCGCGGGTGGCAGACCATCTGGCGGACCCTGGCGAACCCTGGCGAATGCTCGCAAGCGTCCGGGACGGGCCGTTACTGTCAAGTCAGTCGAGGAACCTGGGGGCTTGACGTGGACAGGGAGCCGAACACCCGTCTCGCGGACCTTTTCGGCCTGGCCGGCTGGTCCAAGGGCGAACTGGCGAGACTGGTCAACCGGCAGGCGGCCGCCATGGGGCATCCGCAGCTGGCGACCGACACCTCGCGGGTACGGCGCTGGATCGACACGGGGGAGACCCCGCGCGATCCGGTGCCCAAGGTGCTCGCCGCCCTGTTCACCGAGCGTCTCGGCCGTGTCGTAACCATCGAGGACCTCGGGTTCGGTCGTTCCGGGCGCGCGGGGAGGAAACAGGCCGCGGACGGTCTCCCGTGGCCGCCCGAGCGAACGGCGGCGGTCCTCACGGAATTCACGGGAATGGACCTCATGCTCAACCGACGCGGCTTGGTGGGCGCGGGCGCGGCGCTCGCCGCGGGCTCCGCACTCAGCAGCGCCATGCACGACTGGCTGCACACCGACCCGGCGCTGGCAGCCGACGCCCCCCGATTCGACGACCCCTTCGCCGACAACACCATCGATCAGATCGGATTCGACCGCTACGAGGCGGCCCCCGTGGGGTCGCAGGAGATCGACGCCCTGGAGCGCTCGGTCGAGGTCTTCCGCGCCTGGGACGCGGCCCGCGGCGGCGGGCTGCAGCGCAAGGCCGTGGTCGGCCAGCTCAACGAGGTGGGCGGGATGCTCGCCTACCGCCACCCCGATCACCTGCAGCGCAGGCTGTGGGGGGTGGCGGCCAACCTCGCCGTCCTGGCGGGCTGGATGTCCCACGACGTGGGGCTGGAGCCCACCGCCCAGAAGTACTTCGTCATCGCCGCCCACGCGGCGCGCGAGGGCGGCGACCGCCCGCGCGCGGGCGAGGCGCTCTCCCGGGCGGCCCGCCAGATGGTGCACCTGGGCCGGCCGGACGACGCCCTGGACCTGATGAAACTGGCCAAGTCCGGCTCCGGCGGCGAGACCCTGCCGCGGACCCGCGCGATGCTCTACACCATCGAGGCGTGGGCCCAGGCGACCAAGGGGCAGGGCCAGGCGATGCGGCGCACCCTGGGCGAGGCGGAGGAACTGTTCGTCTCCGACAAGGGCGATGTGCCGCCGCCGAGCTGGATGCAGATGTTCGACGAGGCGGACCTGCACGGTATGCAGGCGCTGGCCTTCCGTACCTTGGCCGAGCACGACCCCCGGGCGGCGAAGGTCGCCCAGGCGCACGCCAAACAGGCGCTGCGGCTGCGCGACAACGGCCGGCAGCGCTCACAGATCTTCGACTATCTCTCACTCGCCTCGGCCTGCTTCATCGGCGACGACCCCGAACAGGCCGACCGCTACGCCCGGCTGGCCCTGGTGTCCATCAAGGAGAACTCCTCCCACCGCACCTGGGACCGGCTGCGCGAGATGTACCGGCTCACCGGCCAGTACGCGAACCACGGCACGATCCAGGACCTGCGGGAGGAGATCCAGCGGGTGATGCCGAAGGCCAAGGCCAAGGGGCTGGGCCCGGGGCTCGGCCCGGTGGGCACGAACCTGCGGATCTGACGCCGGCGGGCACCGGCGTACGAAACGGCCCGGACGGACGGAGAACCGGGCGACGCCGTACGCGGCCGGTGTGCGCGGGCCGAGAACAACAGCCGGCCGGGAGCGGCCGGCCGAGAGAGCAGCAGACCGACGACAACCGGGAGAGCCGAAAAGCCAAGACCCGTGACCCCGGTCCTGGCCCTATCCGCGCTGCGGGGCCGTGCGCACCGCTCAGCGCCGTACTGCCGTACGACGTCGTACGGGCCTGCCGCTGCGCGCTACCCGCTCACCCTGGCGATCAGCACACACGCATCGTCCTCGCGCTCCGCGCTGCCGAACTCCTCGGCGACGATGCGGACGCAGTCCTGCGCGTTGCGCGCCGCGGCGAACCGCGGTGCCAGCGACAGGAGGCGCTCGGACCCCTCGTGGGGCGCGAGCGCGCCGTGCGAGCGGCGCGGCACCAGGCCGTCCGTGTGCAGCACCAACAGGTCGCCGGGCGCGAGCTGCTCGCAGCGCTGGCTGTAGGCGGCTCCGGTGGTGGCGCCGAGCAGGACGCCCTCCGGGGGGTTCAGCGGGCTGCCCGTGCCGTCGCGGAAGAGCAGCGGGGCGGGGTGCCCGGCCTGGGCCCAGACCAGTTGCCGGGTGGCGGGGTCGAAGCGGCAGCACACCGCGCTGCCCAGGGCGGGCTGCGTGGAGGTGTCGAGCAGCTGGTTCAGGAAGCCCATCAGCGGGCCCGGCTCCTGGCCGGACACCGCCATGCCGCGCAGCGCGCCGAGCACCATGGCCATGCCGGAGGTGGCGGTGGCGCCGTGGCCGGTGAGGTCGCCGACGCTCAACAGCGTCTTGCCGTCCGGGAGTTGCAGTGCGTCGTACCAGTCGCCGCCGATCAGGGCGCTGGTTCCGGAAGGGAGGTAACGGGCGGCGAGGTCGAGTGCGACGGGCCCGCCCTGCGGGAACCGCAGGGAGCCGCGCCACGGCGGCAGCACGGCTTCCTGCAGCTCGACCGCAAGCCGGTGCTCGGTCTGCGCCCTGTGCCGTTGGCGCTGCAGCGAGTCACGGGTCTCGCGCACCGCCCGCTGGCTGCGGCGCAGTTCGCTGACGTCGCGCAGCACGGCCCACATGCACGCCGTGCTGCCGTCGGCTTCGAGCACCGGCTCGCCCACCATGTGCACCGTACGTACGCTCTGGTCGGTCCGTACGATGCGGAACTCGCCGTCGATCGGCCGGCCGTCCACCAAGCAGTCCGTGACCATCGTGGTCAGCAGCTGCTGGTCCTCGCAGAAGACCAGGGACGGCAGCTCGTCCAGCGTCAGCGGTCCCTCGGCCGGCTCCCGGCCGAAGATCCCGAACAGCTCCGGCGACCAGCTCACCTCGTCGGTGAGCAGATTCCACTCGGCGCTGCCGACCCGGCTGAGCAGCGAGCCGCTGCGGTGGCCCGCGGGCTCGGGCGGGGCCACGGGCAGCCGGTCCTCGTCGGCCGTCTCCGCCTCGGGGTCGGCGGGCAGGCCCTCCCGGAGCTGGTCCAGGTGCCCGCCGAGGTCGTCGAGGTGGTGGACGGCGAGGTCGCACAGTGCGCGCTGCCAGCGCAGCCGGGGGTCCGGGTGCTCCTCGCCGCCCGCCGAGGTCTCCCGGCGTACGGCGTCCAGGCCGCCGCGCAGCCGGCGCGCCTGTGTGATCAGTGCCTCGACCACGTCGCGCTCGGGCGGCTGGGCGGCTGGTCGGTCCGCGAAGAGAGGGGACGGCATGACGTACTCCGATATCAGGCGGCGCCGGGGCCAAGTCTGACGGAAGGGCCGGTAACGACTGTTGCACAGGCTGCGACCGCCCGTAAGGGATTTGGCATTACCCGATACGGTGGTGCACTTGGCATATGCCCGTGGCCTCCCGGGGGCAATCCTCGGCCGAGTCGGCGGAAGGGAGCGTTCCAGGCTAGGCTTCCGCCGCCGTAGTGCGCTCGGCCCACCGATCCATGGTGGGAACGACGCATACGACCCGTGGTCACCGGCAAGAATGCCGGTCAGCGGAAATCCCGTTGCCAGCCTGTCCCCCGCACCGGATGCTGACCTCATGTTCGATCCAGACATAGCGCCCAGTGGCACCCTGCTCGGCCTCCTGCAGCGAGGCCGCGGCGACGGGACCCTGCACGCCCTCGCGGCGCCGCGGGCCGAGGCGCTCGCGGCACTGAACGACAGCGTGCTGCGCGACCCCCGCCGCGACTGGCAGGTCGAGAACCGCTCCCTGTACTACGCGCGGCTCTACATGCAGCTCGACGGCGGACTCGAAGAGATCGAACGGCATCTTTTCCACCCCGACGACCTCACCGACCCCGGTGAGGAGCGCACGGGCCTCGCCCTCGCCGTGCTCGGCCACCTCGCCGCGTACGGCCGGGACGCCGCCCTCCTGCTGCTGCGCAGCTACGCCGCCGCGGGCACGAACTGGCGCTGGGCCCTGGACGAGCTCGCCCTGCGTGACGACGACGCCGGTCTGGCGACCCTCGCCCCCGCCGTCCTCGCCCGCTTCCCGCTCACCGCGGAGGGCGATGCCGAGCTGGCCGCCGCCGTCCGGGACGCCTTCGAGCCCCGGCCGTGGCGGCTGTGGGCCGAGGACCCCCGCTACGGGGAGCGCATCCGCGCCGCGCAGGAACAGGGCTGCTTCGACCGCTGGCAGCGCCAGCTGCGGCCGGCCGGGCCGCGCCCCGGCTGGAGTGTCACCGAGATCCTGGACTGGGCCCAGCAGGGCCTGGAACTGCACCCGGAAGAGTGGCGTCAGGTTCCGGCCGCGCGCTGCCTGGCGGCCGTCGCGGGCCCGGAGGACCGCCCCGAGCTGCTGCGCGCCGCGCGCACCGGACCGGACGCCGCCCGCGCCGCCGCGCTGCGCCACCTCGCCGAGCGCGGCGACCCGGACGCCCTCGACCTCATCGAGTCCGCGGCCGCCGACCCGTTCTCCGGCCGCCCGCTCGCCGAGGCCGCGCTCGCCGCCTTCGAGCGCATGTGCAATGTGGCCGCCATCGAGCGGGCCCGCCGGTGGGCCCCGCGCCCGGACCGCCTCGGCGCGGCCGGCGCCACGATGCTGGCCCGCCGCGGCGGGCGCGGCGACGCCGACCTGGTGCTGGCCGCGCTGCGCCGTACGGTACGGACCGACGGCCCGGACGCGGACGGCCTGTGGGAGCTGGTCGACGGGGCGGGCCGCCTCGGCGTGGTCTGCGCGGCGCCCGTATTGCGCCATATTTACCGCGAGACCTCCTCGTCCCACCTCAGGGGCCGCGCCGCGGGCGCGCTGGCCGTCACCGACCCCGGGTTCCCTGCGGGCTTCGCCGTCGAGTGCCTGTGGGACTGCGAGGAGACCACCAGGGAGCTGGCCGCCCGCCACGCGGCGACCGGTGACACCCGGGTCGTGGAGCAGCTGCGGCGGCTGGCCGCCGATCCGGCCGAGGAGGCCGAGGTGCAGACGGCGGTCCGCCTCCGGTTCGGGCCGGACGCGCCGGCGGTCTGACGGGCGCCGGGGGCCGGGGGCCGCGCGCCGGGCCCCGGCGCGGGCGTCAACGCTCATGGGACGTTCCCCGGCTGGACAGATCCACGTGGCCGGGGCCACGCCCGGTGGGCCGACAACAGCCCTATGCGTGTTGTCATCGTCACCGAGTCCTTCCCGCCCGACGTCAACGGCGTCGCCCACTGCACCCTGGAAACCGCCCGGCACCTGGTACGACGCGGCCATGACGTGCTCGTCGTCGCGCCCCTGGGCGCCGACGGGGCACCGGACGGCGAGCGGGCCGGGCCGTGCCCGGTCGTCCGCGTGCCGTCCGTGCCGCTGCCGGGCTACCCGCAGGTACGCGTGGCCCTGCCCGGCCGCCGGCTGGCCGCCGCTCTGGACGGGCACCGACCGGACGTCGTACACCTGTCCAGTCCCTTCGTCCTCGGTGCGCGTGGCATGACGGCCGCAGTACGGCGCCGCGTGCCCGCCGTCGCGGTCTACCAGACCGACCTGGGCCGCTACGCACGCGCCTACCTCGGCACCGGCAGTGCCGCCGCCTGGCGGCGTCTGCGGGCGGTGCACGCCGCGGCCGACCGCACGCTCGCGCCGTCGAACTCCGCCCTGCACGACTTGGCCGCGCACGGCGTGCCCAGGCTGCGGCTGTGGCCGCGCGGGGTGGACTCCGCCCGGTTCCACCCCGCCCGGCGCGACGAGGTGCTGCACAGCTCGCTCGCCGCGGGCCGGGACCTGCTGGTCGGGTACGTCGGGCGGCTCGCGCCCGAGAAGGAGGTACGGCTGCTGGCCCCGGTCTCGCGGCTGCCGGGCGTACGGACCGTGGTGATCGGGGACGGGCCGAGCGGCCCCGGCCTGCGCGCCGCGCTGCCCGGGGTGCGCTTCCTGGGGCGCCGCACCGGCGACGAGCTGGCCCGGCTCGTGGCGTCGCTGGACGTGTTCGTGCACACGGGCCGCTACGACACCTTCTGCCAGACCGTCCAGGAGGCGATGGCGGGCGGCGTGCCCATCGTGGCGCCCGCCGCGGGCGGCCCGCTGGACCTCGTGCGGCACGGCCGTACCGGGCTGCTGGTGCCGCCGGGGGACGGGGAGGCGGTGCGCGACGCCGTCCGGCTGCTGGCCGGGGACCCGGCGGCGCGCGCACGGCTGGGCGCGGCCGGCCGTACGGCGGTCGAGCACCGCACCTGGGAGGTGGTCGGCGACGAACTGCTGGGCCACTACGAGGACGTGCTCGCGGACCGGACGGCGGTGGCCGTATGACGCCGCAACCGGGTCCGGCCGCGCGCCGCACCCTCGACGAGACCCCGTACACCGGTTCCGGGCTGCGCATCGTGCGGCTCGCGAACTTCGTGACCCCGCAGTCCGGCGGGCTGCGCACCGCGCTGCGCGCCCTCGGCGCCGGATACCGCGCCGCAGGTCATGAGCCGGTGCTGATCGTGCCCGGCACCGCCGTACGCGACGAGGAGACGGACCAGGGGCGGGTGATCACCCTGCCGGGGCCGGTCCTGCCCGGTACGGGCGGCTACCGCGTACTGGCCGACCGGCGCCGCGTCCGGCGCGTCCTGGAAGCGCTGGCCCCCGACCGCCTGGAGGTCTCCGACCGTACGACGCTGCGCTGGACCGGCGAATGGGCGCGGCGGGCCCGCGTCCCCTCGGTGCTGGTGTCCCACGAGAGCGTGGACGGGGTGCTGCGGACCTGGGGCGTACCGCGCGGACCGGCGCGCGGCGCCGCCGACCGGCTCAACGCCCGGACCGCGCACGCCTACAGCCGCGTGGTGTGCACGACGGAGTGGGCGGCGGCCGAGTTCACCCGGGTCGGCGCCCGGAACGTCGTACGTGCCCCGCTGGGTGTCGACCTGACGGCCCGGCACCCCGCCCTGCACAGTCCGCAGCTGCGGCGGCGGTGTGCGGGCGGTGCCGGTGTGCTCCTGCTGCTGTGCTCGCGGCTGTCACCGGAGAAGCGGCCGGGGCGCGCGCTGGACGCGCTGGCGGAGCTGCGGTGGCGTGGCGTCGACGCGGCGCTGGTGGTGGCGGGGGACGGGCCGCTGCGGTCCCGACTGACGGCCCGCGCCCGTACCGAGCGCCTGCCCGCGGCGTTCCTGGGGCATATCGCCGATCCGGCCGAACTCGCCGCTCTCCAGGCCGCCGCGGACGTGGCTCTCGCGCCCGGGCCGGCGGAGACGTTCGGGCTGGCGGCCCTGGAAACCCTCGCCTGCGGCACCCCGGTCGTCGCGAGCGCCGCGTCGGCCCTCGCCGGACTGGTCGGCCCCGGCGGCGACACGGCCCTGGACGACGGCGCCTCCTACGCCGACGCGGTCCTGCGCGTCCTCGCCCGCCCGGTGGCGCACCGCCGCGCGGCGGCCCGGCAGCGCGCGGAGGGCTTCGGCTGGCAGCCGTCCGTCGCGGCCTTCCTCGCGGCCCACGACGCCGCCGTGGCACCCCGGCCGGACGGCTCGCCGTCGGCGCCGGACCGCTGCCCGCGCCATCCGGCGCATTCCTAGCCGCCGCCGGCCGCCCCGGTGGCGGCTGCCCGGTGCCGGCCGGGGCGGATTCCGTACGCCCGCTTGAAGGCCACGCTCAACCCGTAGGCGCTCTGGTATCCCACCTGCCGGGCGACGGACTCCACGGTGGCTTCCGTGCGCACCAGCAGATCGGCTGCCAGGGCGAGGCGCCAGTCGGTCAGGTAGGCCATGGGCGGCCGGCCGACCAGGTCACTGAAGCGGCGGGCGAACGTCGCCCGCGACACACCGGTCTCCTCGGCGAGCGCGGTCACGGTCCACGGACGCGCGGGCCGGTCGTGGATCAGCCGCAGTGCCCTGCCCGCGACGGGGTCGCCGAGCGCCCGGTACCAGCCGGGCGGATCGGCCTCCGGGCGGGCGAACCACTCCCGCAGCGTGGACAGCAGCAACAGGTCCAGCAGCCGGTCCAGGACGGCTTGCTGTCCGGGGTCGTCGCGGCTGATCTCCATGGCGGTGAGGTCCAGGATCGGGCCCGGTCCGCCCTCGTGGTGGACCACGAGCACCCGGGGGAGCGCGCTCAACAGCCGTTCGGTGACCCGGCCGTCGACCTGGTAGCTGCCGGTGAGCAGCACGGTCGGGCCGTCCGGGCTGTTCCCGCAGGTGCGCAGGCCCAGGATGACGTCGTCGCTGACGTCCGCGCCGTCGGCCGCCGTGCAGTGGCCGGGGTGCACGACGTAGAGCGGCGGCGCACCCGCGTCCGCGTCGTCGGCGACGGAGAACGGCTCCGGCCCGGTCACCACGGCCACATCGCCGCAGCCGAGCGCGACGGGCTCGGCGTCACCGGGGACGACCCAGCCCGCACCGCTCAGCATCGTGACGACGGTGAGCGGCTTCCCGTCGGCGAAGCGGACCGACCAGGGCGGGGCCAGGATGTTCCGGCTGAACAGGGCGCCGTCGGAACGGACTTCGTGCAGGAGGCTCGCCAGCGGGTCCATGCGGCGAGTTTAGACGCTGAGACATTTATATGAGCGGATGGACCATTTCACGGCTCACCGCTGCGCCGCTTGACTGATCACATGATGACGAAACCGATCCTGGTCCTCGGTGGTACGGGCAAGACGGGACGCCGCGTGGTCTCGCGTCTCCGTCGGCGCGGTTACGAGGTCCGCGCGGCTTCCCGTAAGGGGCCGACGCGCTTCGACTGGAACGACGAGAACACCTGGGAGCCCGTGCTGGCGGGCGTCGGCGCGGCCTACCTGGTCGACTCCATGCTCGACGACGCGGCGACATCGCTGAGTTCGTTCAGCAAGCTCGCCGTGGCGAACGGCGTCGAGCGGCTGGTGCTGTTGTCCCACCGTGACTGGGTGGCGCCCGCCGGTGAGGAGAAGCTGCCCTGCGAGCGCGCGGTGCGGGAGTCCGGCGCACAGTGGACGCTGCTGAAACCGGCGTGGTTCTCGCAGAACTTCAGCGAGGAGGGGTTCCTCCGGAGGCAGATCGTCGACGGCGCCGTCGTGCTGCCGGCCGGGGACGGCGTCGAGCCGTTCGTCGACGCCGAGGACATCGCCGAGGTCGCCGTGGCCGCCCTCACCGAGGACGGGCACGGCGGGCAGGCCTACGAGCTGACCGGACCGCGCCTGCTGAGCCTGGCCGCCGTGGCCGACGAGATCGCCCGGGCCACCGGCCGGGACATCGCCTACCGGCCCGTCCCGCCGGCCGAATTCGCCGCGCAGGCCACGCGGCAGGGCCTGCCGGAGGATTTCGTCGCCCTGCTGACCATGCTCTTCGGCTGGATCGCCGAAAACCGTTTCGCCCAGCTCGCGGACGGCGTCCAGCGGGCCCTCGGCCGCGAGCCCCGCGACTTCACCGACTACGTCAGGGCCACCGCCGTGACCGGGGTGTGGCACGGCTGACCGGTGCTCGTTCAAGACCGTCAGGCCGACGGTTCCTCCCCGGCCGGCCGGGCCGCCAGCCGCAACGGCGGCTCCGGTACGGCCGGGGCGCTCCGCGGCTGCCGCGACCAGCGGGCGGCGATGACCGCGCAGACCATCAGCTGGAGCTGGTGGTAGAGCATCAGCGGCAGGATGACCGGACCGGCCGCGCCGCCGAAGAGCACGGCCGCCATGGGCAGCCCCGTGGCCAGGCTCTTGTTCGAGCCGCAGAAGACGATGGTGACGCGGTCCTCCCGGCTGAAGCCCAGCCGGCGGGCGGCGAGGGAGGTCGTGACGAGGGCCGTGCCCAGCAGGCCCGCCGCCAGGAGCAGCAGGGCGAGCAGCCGGGTGGGCGTGACCTGCTGCCAGACGCCCTGCGCCATGCCTTTGCTGAAGGCGGTGTAGACGACGAGGAGGATCGAGGCGCGGTCCAGGAGGCCGAGCGGTTTCTTGTGGCGGGTGAGGAAGCCGCCGGCCCAGGGGCGCAGGAACTGCCCGGCGAGGAAGGGCAGCAGGAGGTGGGTGGCGATGGACGCGAGGCCCGCCGCCGAGAAGCTGAGGGAGGAGCCGATCAGCCAGGCCGCGAGCAGCGGGGTGGCGGCCATGCCGAACAGGCTGGAGTAGGTGCCCGCGCAGATGGCGGCCGGGACGTTGCCGCGGGCCGTGGAGGTCAGGGCGATCGAGGACTGGACGGTCGAGGGGACGACGCACAGGAAGAGCAGGCCCGTGTGGAGCCGGTCGGTGAGCAGGAACGGGACCAGGCCGCCGGCCGCCAGGCCCAGCAGCGGGAACAGCACGAAGGTGCTCGCCCCGGTCAGCAGGTGGAGTTTCCACTGCCGTAGCCCGTGCACCGCTTCCCGGGTGGACAGCCGGGCCCCGTAGAGGAAGAACAGCAGGCCGATGGCGAGGTCGGCGGCGGTGCCCGCGGCCACGGCGCCCCGCCCGGTCGCCGGCAGCAGGGTGGCGAGCAGGACCGTGCCGAGGAGGGCGGCGACGTAGGGGTCGACCGCCCGCCTCAGCCGGCCCGGTGGGCGCGCCGTCCGGAAGGCCGGCGCCGGGTCACTCATCGTCGCCGGTCTGCCAGGGCGGGTGGCCGACCCGCGACGGGTCGGCCCCGGGCCCGTTCGCGTCCCTGGTCCGTACGTCGATGGCGCCGCCGCCCCCGTCGTGGTCGCTGCCCGCCGTGCCCTTGCCGGCGAGCAGGGTGTTGAGCGTGCGGTCGATCTCCAGCCAGGAGTCCGCGGCGGAGTTGTCGACGACCAGCAGGCCGACGGAGGTGCCCCCGCGGGGTGCCGGCGGCTCCTCCTCCTCGTCGTCGGGGGAGTCGCACGGCGGGGCCGGCGGGACCGGCGGCGAGGGGGTGGCGGCCTGGGCGGCGGCGCCGCCCCACAGCACGCTCATCACCGCGGCGACGGCGACGGACAGGGCGGACGGGCACACGGCCCGGGACCGCTGGGCGCGGTCCCGGCGCCGCCCGGCGCCGTTCCTGAAGGGGTTCGGTGCCATGGAGGGAACCTCGTCTCAGACGGGGGCCGGTTCGAGGTGTGTGCGCCGCCTGCTGATGTTGCGTTCCAACAGCTCGGTGGCGCCGCGCAGTTCGACGCTGCCGGCCCGGCCGGTGTCGGGCAGCCGGCCGTCGGCCGTCTTGAGGTCGGCCAGCGCCCCGTCGATGGCGCCGTGCGCGGCGAACAGGCAGGGGGTGCTGTAGATCGCCACGTCCACGCCGAGGTCGGACAGTTCGGTCAGTGACAGGCGCGGCGACTTGCCGCCCGCGATCTGGTTGAACAGCAGGGGTTTGGTGCCCACGACGGACCGGATCTTCTCGATCCACGCCACGCTGCGCACCCCGTCCACGAGGACCACGTCCGCGTCGGTCCGCGCGAGCGCCTCGGCCCGCCGGATGATCTCCGCTTCTTCCGTGGCGTCCGTACGCGCCACCACGACCAGGTCTTTTCTGCTGCTCAGCACCAGGTTGAGCTTGTCCAGGTACTCCTCCAGGGGCAGGATCAGCTTGCCGTCGGCGTGGCCGCACCGGCGGGGCCGTTTCTGGTCCTCCAGGATCACGCCGGAGGCACCGGCGCGCTCCAGGCGCTGGACGACGTGGCAGGCGACCTCGGGGTCCACGTAGCCGTCGTCGATGTCCACCAGCAGGTGGTGGGCCGGAAAGGCCAGGCGCAGCCGCTCCACGAACTGCACCATGTCCGGCCAGGCGATGAACCCGATGTCGGGCAGGCCGTAATGGGACGCGGCGAAGCCGAATCCGGAGACGAACATACCGTCGTAGTGCTGGGCCGCGATGGAAGCCGAATACATGTCGTAGATACCGATGAGCGGTGTGGTGCGGGGCGACCGGGCCGCCTCGCGCAGAGCGCTGCCGTACTGCATGTTTCTCCCGCCTCCCGGACCCGCGGGGCGCGGGTCCTTGGGGTGTTCTTGACCCGACGGTCCCAGGAAACCAAGAGGGAGTAAAAGGAATCCGGGAAGCAACACCCATTTGAGGAAACGGCGCAGGCCAAGGCGGTTGGTGGGGAAAGAGGATGAGCTGATGGACATACCGCGGAAGTGACGTTTCGGCGGTGCTTCGCACGGGGGCGTAAAGGCGATGAGCTGAAATGCGCCGGAGGCTGCCCGGACGTTTTCGCACGCGGTGCCGCGCCGATCGCGCACGGGGCCGGGCGGAAAGCGCCGGGGCCGCCAAGTGCGCTGTCACAATGGCCGTATGACGGGACGCTGGGAGTTCTGGATCGACCGGGGCGGCACGTTCACGGACGTGGTGGGGCGGCGCCCCGACGGGCGGCTGGTCACCGGCAAGCTGCTCTCGCACCGCCCGGGAAGCACTGAGGACGCGGCCGTCGCCGGCATCCGGACCATGCTGGGGCTGGCGCCGGACGAGCCGGTCCCCGCCGAGCGGATCGCCGTGGTCAAGATGGGCACGACCGTGGCGACCAACGCCCTGCTGGAGCGCAAGGGCGAGCCGACCGTGCTGGTCACCACCGAGGGTTTCCGGGACGCGCTGCGCATCGCGTACCAGAACCGGCCGCGGATCTTCGACCGGCGCATCGTCTTGCCCGAGGCGCTCTACGAGCGGGTGATCGAGGTCCCGGAGCGGGTCGACGCGCGGGGCGAGGTCGTCCGGCCCCTGGAGACGGACGTGGTACGGGCGCAGCTGGCGCGGGCGTACGCGGACGGGCTGCGCAGCGCCGCGGTCGTCCTGCTGCACGGCTACCGCCACGCCGGTCACGAGAAGGCCGTGGCCGCCCTGGCCGAGGAGGCGGGCTTCGCGCAGGTCAGCTGCTCGCACGAGGTCAGCCCGCTGATGAAGCTGGTGCCGCGCGGCGACACCACCGTGGTGGACGCCTACCTCTCGCCGATCCTCGGCCGGTACGTGGACGGGATCGCACGTCAACTCCCCGGCGTACGGCTGATGTTCATGCAGTCCAACGGCGGGCTGCGGGAGGCGGCGCACTTCCGCGGCAAGGACGCGGTGCTCTCCGGACCGGCGGGCGGCGTCGTCGGGATGGCCCGCTCCTCCGCCGAGGCGGGCGACGGGTACGACCGGGTGATCGGCTTCGACATGGGCGGCACCTCCACCGACGTGTCGCACTACGCGGGCTCCTTCGAGCGGGTCTTCGGCAGCGAGGTCGCGGGCGTACGGATGCGGGCGCCCATGATGAACATCCACACCGTCGCGGCGGGCGGCGGCTCGGTGCTGCACTTCGACGGGCGGCGCTACCGGGTGGGCCCCGACTCGGCCGGCGCGGTCCCCGGCCCGGCCTGCTACCGGCGCGGCGGACCGCTGACCGTCACGGACGCGAACGTGATGCTGGGCCGTGTCCAGCCGGCGCACTTCCCGGCCGTCTTCGGCCCGGACGGCGACCAGCCGCTCGACGCCGCGACGGTACGGGACCGCTTCGCGCGGCTGGCCGAGGAGGCGGCCGGGGCCACCGGCGACCGGCGCGGCCCCGAGGAGGTCGCCGCCGGTTTCCTGGACATCGCCGTGCTGAACATGGCCAACGCGGTCAAGAAGATCTCCGTGCAGCGCGGTTACGACGTCACGCGCTACGCGCTCACCAGCTTCGGCGGCGCCGGCGGCCAGCACGCCTGCGCGGTCGCCGACGCGCTCGGCATCGGCACGGTCGTCGTACCGCCGCTGGCCGGTGTGCTGTCCGCGTACGGCATCGGGGTGGCCGACGCGACGGCGATGCGGGAGCAGGCCGTCGAGGCGGAGATCGACCCGGAGTCGGACGCGACGGATCTCGCCGAGGTGCACGGTGTCTGCGACGAGCTGGCCGGCCGTACCCGCCGCGAACTGCTCGACGACGGCGTCCCGCAGGAGAGCGTCACCACCCGGGCGCGCGTGATGCTGCGCTACGCCGGGACGGACTCCGCGATCGGCGTGGCGCTGGACAGCCCGCGGGTGATGGCCGCCGAGTTCGTCCGGGCGCATCGCGCGCGGTACGCGTTCACGATGGACAAACCGCTGATCGCCGAGGCCGTCTCGGTGGAGGCGGCCGGCGCGGCGGGCGGCACGGCCGGGCACGAGGTGCCGACGGGGGAGCGGGCCGGGGCGCTGCGGCCGGTCGCGACGGTGCGGATGTTCGCGCAGGGGCGGTGGCAGGACACCGACCTGTTCGCCCGCGGCGACCTGCGCCCCGGCGACACCCTCACCGGCCCCGCGATCATCGCCGAGGACGACGCGACGACGGTCCTCGACCCGGGCTGGCAGGCGAGCGCGGGGGAGCGCGGCCACCTGCTGCTGACCAGGGCGCGGCCCCGCGCGGGCGGGCAGGCGGTCGGCACGGACGCCGACCCGGTCATGTTGGAGGTCTTCAACAGCCTTTTCATGGCCATCGCCGAGCAGATGGGCGTCCGCCTGGAGAACACCGCCCACTCGGTCAACATCAAGGAGCGGCTGGACTTCTCCTGTGCCCTTTTCGACCACGAGGGCAGCCTGATCGCCAACGCGCCGCACATCCCCGTGCACCTCGGGTCGATGGGGGAGTCCATCAAGGAGGTGCTCCGGCGGCGGCGCGGCGCGGCGGACGGGATGCGGCCGGGCGATGTGTACGCGGTCAACGACCCGTACCACGGCGGCACCCACCTGCCGGACGTCACCGTCGTCACCCCCGTCTTCGACGACGCCGGGGAGGAACTGCTGTTCCTGGTCGCCTCGCGCGGCCACCACGCCGAGATCGGCGGCATCACCCCGGGCTCGATGCCCGCCTTCAGCCGCACCATCCAGGAGGAGGGCGTCCTCTTCGACAACTGGCTGCTGGTACGGGACGGCAGGCTGCGCGAGGACGAGACGCGCGAGCTGCTCGCCGCGGGCCCGTACCCCTCGCGGGCGCCCGACGCCAACATCGCGGACCTGCGCGCCCAGATCGCCGCCAACGAGAAGGGCATCCGTGAGCTGCGCAAGATGATCGGCCAGTTCGGCCTGGACGTGGTGCGCGCCTACATGGGACACGTCCAGGACAACGCAGAGGAATCGGTACGCCGGATCATCGCGCGGCTGACGGACGGCTCGTACCGGTACGAGACCGACGGCGGCGCCGTGATCCAGGTCGCGCTGACCGTGGACCGGGCGGCGCGCGCCGCGGTGCTGGACTTCGCCGGGACCTCGCCGCAGCTGCCCGGCAACGCCAACGCGCCGACCTCGGTGGTGATGGCGGCGGTGCTCTACGTCTTCCGCACGCTCGTCGCCGAGGACATCCCGCTCAACAGCGGCTGTCTGAAGCCGGTGGAGGTGCGCATCCCGCCGGGCTCGATGCTGGCGCCCAAGTTCCCCGCGGCCACCGTCGCGGGCAACGTGGAGACCTCGCAGGCGGTCACCGGCGCGCTCTACGCCGCGCTCGGTGTGCAGGCCGAGGGCTCGGGCACGATGAACAACCTCACCTTCGGCAACGACCGGGTGCAGTACTACGAAACCGTGGCCGGCGGCTCGGGCGCGGGCGACGGCTTCGACGGCGCGGACGCCGTGCAGACCCACATGACCAACTCGCGGCTGACCGACCCGGAGGTGCTGGAGTGGCGCTATCCCGTGCGGGTGGAGAGCTTCGCCGTACGGGAGGACAGCGGCGGCGACGGCCGGTGGCGGGGCGGCCGGGGCGCGGAGCGGCAGTTGCGCTTCCTGGAACCGGTGACGGTGGCCCTGCTGACCAACCACCGGCGGGTCCCGCCGTACGGCATGGCGGGCGGCGGGCCGGGCGCGACCGGCGCCAACCTGATCCGGCGGGCGGACGGTACGGAGGAGGCGCTCCAGGGGTGCGACGTGGCGGAGATCGGCGCGGGGGACGTGCTGGTGATCCGGACGCCGGGAGGCGGGGGGTACGGGGAGCCGGACGGGTCAGCCGGAGGCACGTGAGCGCCGGGGGACGAAACGGACGGGCGTGCCCGGTGCGGCCTGCGCGGCGGCGGCGAGGAAGCGCTCCGGGACGACACCGACGACCGGGTAGCCGCCCGTCGTCGGGTGGTCGTTGAGGAACAGCACCGGCAGGCCGTTCGGCGGCACCTGGAGCGCCCCCAGCGGCATGCCCTCGCTGGGCAGTTCGCCGTCCTTGCGCCGCTCCAGCGGCGGGCCCTCGGTGCGCAGCCCGATGCGGTTGCTCGCCGAGGAGACGCGGAAGCGCCCGGTGGCGAGCGTGCGCAGGCCCGCCTCGGTGAACCAGTCGTCGCGCGGCCCCAGCACGCACGGCAGCACCAGCTCCGCGAGCGGGAGCCCCGAGCGCGGGACGGCGTCCACGTGGGCGGGCGGGCCGTACGGGGCGCCGAGGGGCAGCACGCCGCCGTCGGACAGCGGCGCGGGCCCGAGCCCGGAGAGCAGGTCGGCGGCGCGGCTGCCGAGCACCTGCTCCGCTTCGACGCCCCCGGCGAAGGCGAGGTAGGAGCGGAGCCCGGCGGTGGCCGGGCCGGCGTCCAGCACCGCGCCTGCCGGGACGCGTACCGGCGCCCCCCAGGGGGCGGGGCGGCCGTCGACCGTGACCGGGCAGGGCGCGCCGGTCACCGCGGCCACGGTGTCCGTGCGGACCCGTACGGCGCAGCCGGTGAGGGTCGTCTCCAGGGTGGCGGCTTCGTCCGGGTTGCCCACGAGGCGGTTGGCGAGCCGGTGGGCGGGCTCGTCCAGGGCGCCCGCGCGCGGCACGCCGAGGTGGGCGTGGCCCGCGCGGCCGAGGTCCTGGACGGTGGTCAGGGCTCCGGCGCGTACGACGCAGAAGGCGCGGTCGGTCATCGGGCCTCCTGGGATGATTCCGCTGTTACCGGTACGAAGCGGACGCGGGTGCCGGGGGAGAGCAGTGCCGCCGGATCGCGGTCCGGGTCCCACAGGTCGACATCGCTGGTGCCGATCAGCTGCCAGCCGCCGGGGGACGAGCGCGGATAGACGCCGGTGTACGGGCCGGCCAGGGCGACCGAACCGACCGGGACCTTGGTGCGCGGCGTGGCCCGGCGCGGCACGTGGTGGCGCTCCGGCAGCCCCGTCAGATAGCCGAAGCCGGGGGCGAACCCGCAGAAGGCGACGTGGAATTGCGTACCGGAGTGGATACGGACCACCTCTTCCGGGGTGGTGTCCCACAGGGCCGCGACATCGGCGAGGTCGGGGCCGTCGTAGCGCACCGGGATCTCGACGGCGGGCCGGTCGTCGGCGGTGACCGGGGCGACGTCCCAGCCGGGCAGTTCGGCCGCCAGCCGCGCAGGGTCGGCCAGTCCGTCGAGCAGGACGGTGCGGGCCGCCGGGACGATCTCGCGGACCGCGGGCAGGGTGCCCGCGGCGGCGCGGCGCACCAGCTCGGCGTGGAAGGCCTCGACCGCGGCGGCGTCGTCCAGTTCGACGAGCAGCCCGTTGTCGCCGACCGGCAGCGGGCGCATCGGCAGCCGCGAGCGGCCCGCCGGGGCGCGGCCGCCGGGGGCGGTGCTCACGCGAAGCTGCCGATCCGCACGCCGGCCGCCGTCAGCTCGTCGCGCACCCGGCGGGCGAGGCCGGCGGCGCCGGGGGTGTCGCCGTGCAGGCACAGCGAGCGCGCTTCGGTCCGTACGGTGGTGCCGTCGACGGCGGTCACCGTGCCCTCCGTCGCCATGCCCAGCGCGCGCTTGACGACCTCGTCCGGGTCGTGGATGACCGCGCCCGGCTCGCGGCGCGGGAGCAGGGTGCCTTCGGGGGTGTAGGCGCGGTCGGCGAACGCCTCGCCGACGACGGGCAGGCCGACGCGGCGGGCCGCCTCGTGCAGTTGGGAGCCGGGCAGGCCGAGGATGGGCAGCGGGGTGCCGGCGGTCCGTACGCCCTCCAGGACCGCGGCGGACTGCGCCTCGTCGTGGACGCAGCGGTTGTACAGCGCGCCGTGCGGCTTGACGTAGCCGACCCGGGTCCCGGCGGCGCGGGCGAAGACCTCCAACGCGCCGATCTGGTAGGCGATCTCGTCGGCCAG
The DNA here is from genome assembly GCF_042732265.1 of Streptomyces sp. NPDC059788. Lineage (NCBI taxonomy): Bacteria > Bacillati > Actinomycetota > Actinomycetes > Kitasatosporales > Streptomycetaceae > Streptomyces > Streptomyces sp. NPDC059788. Next base: position 41,737 of record NZ_JBHWHY010000047.1, read on the forward strand.
CTCGCGCGGCGGTACGTCCATGGCGCGGCGCCCGAAGCCCGCGAGGTCGCGGTAGGAGACCTGGGCGCCGACGACGACGCCGCGCTCGGCGGCCAGCTCGCACACCCGGCGCATGGTGCTCGGGTCCCCGGCGTGGAAACCGCAGGCCACGTTGGCGCTGGTGACGACGGACAGCAGGGCCTCGTCGTCGGTGAGCTCCCAGCGCCCGAAGCCTTCGCCGAGGTCGGCGTTGAGGTCGACGAGGGGGGTGGTCACCGGGTCGCTCATAGAAGTCGCAAGTCCGTTCCGAAATGGCCCCACGGGGCGGGCGCGCGGGCGCCGGGTCACTGGCTGGAGACCGGCCGGCCCGTATCCGTAGTGGCTCTCCTCAGTGGCTCTTCAGCTGAGGGCACTCGGGCCGGCCGGTGGTGAGGCCAACGTAAGCGATCGTTCAACGATCCGACAAGGGGTGTGTTGTCTCGTTCTGCCATCTGGGATTGACTGCCGCTCACAGCAAGCGCGGGGCGAAAGCGGGGACGGCGATGGCGGGCGGGATGACACGGGGCGACCGGCACAGGCTCGCCGAGGTCTCGGAGCTGGCGGGCGACCGGGTGCTGCTGGGGCGCTCCAGTACCGCGGAGCGGGTCGCCGACATTCTCCGGGACCGCATCACCGAGGGCTACTTCCCACCCGGGGCGAGACTGTCCGAGGAGAGCATCGGCGGGGCCCTGGGGGTCTCGCGCAACACGCTGCGCGAGGCGTTCCGCCTGCTCACGCACGAGCGCCTGCTGGTGCACCAGCTCAACCGCGGGGTCTTCGTGCGCATCGTGACGGTGGCGGACCTGGACGACATCTACCGGGTCCGTACGCTCGTGGAGTGCGCCGCGGTACGCAGCCTGGGCGAGCCGCCGCATCCGGTGGAGGCGATGGAGGCGGCCGTGGTGGCCGGCGAGACGGCCTTCGAGGAGCGGGCCTGGCGCGACCTGGGCACCGCGAACCTGCGCTTCCACCAGGCGGTGGTGGGCCTGGCGGGCAGTCCGCGCACCGACGAGCTGATGCGCGGGGTGCTCGCGGAACTGCGCCTGGTCTTCCACGTGATGGACGATCCGCGCCGCTTCCACGCGCCGTACCTGACCCGTAACCGGCAGATCCTCGAAGAGCTGGAGGCGGGGAACGGGGGCGAGGCGGAGCGGCTGCTGGAGTCCTATCTGGAGGACTCGCGGGCGCAGCTTTCCGGGGCGTACGCCCAGCGCATCGCGGCGCAATAGGGCGCACCGGAGCAGCTGCTTTTCGCTTCCGCCAACCCCTTGTCGGATCGTTGAACAATCGCCTAACCTCCTCGCATCCTCCTCACGGTCCGCGTGGGGTCCCGTATGCGGAAGGCGGACCCATGATCGTGCTTCTCGGCGTGCTCGTGGTCGTGGTCGGCTTCGCCACCAAACGCAATGCCCTGCTGGTCGTGGGCGTGGCGGGCATCGTCACCGGCCTGCTCGGCGGCCTGTCGCCGCAGGAGGTCCTGGCGGCCTTCGGCACCGGCTTCGCGAGCAGCCGGGCGGTGACGATCTTCGCGATCACCCTGCCGGTGATCGGCCTCCTGGAGCGCTACGGCCTCCAGGAGCAGGCCCGCCGGCTGATCGCCCGCTTCGCCAAGCTCACCACCGGCCGGTTCCTGGCCCTGTACCTGGCCATGCGGCAGATCGGCGCCGCCGTCGGCCTGACGCACGTCTTCGGGCACGCGCAGACCGTGCGCCCGCTGGCCGTGCCGATGGCCGAGGGCGCCGCCGAGCGCAAGCACGGACGGCTGACCGAGAAGTCCCGGGAGAAGGTCCGCTCGTTCTCCGCGAGCGCCGACAACGTGGGGCTGTTCTTCGGTGAGGACGTCTTCCTCGCCGTCGGCTCGATCCTGCTCATCACCAGCTTCGTCAACACCACGTACAACACCCACCTGGAGCCGCTGCACCTGGCGCTGTGGGCCATCCCGTCCGCGCTGTGCGCCTTCGCCGTACACGGCTGGCGGCTGCTGCGCCTGGACCGGTACCTGGAACGCGAGCTGGTCGCCGCCAACATCGAGCCCGTCGCCGAGGGAGCAGCCAAGTGATCAAGGCAGAGTGGTTCTACTGGCTCGTCGGCCTGAGCTTCCTGGTGATGGCCTCCCAGATGCTCACCGACCGCAGCAACCCCAAGCGCTTCGGCACCACGGCCTTCTGGGGCCTGCTCGGCGTCGGCTTCATCTACAGCAGCTGGGTGGTCGAGAAGAAGGCCCCGGCCGAACCGCTGGGCGCGGCCGTCCTGGCCATGGTCGTCCTGGCCGGCTTCGGGTTCACCGGACGCGGCACTCCGCGCACCACCACACCCGAGCAGCGCGAGGCCAGCGCCCTGAGGCTGGGCAACCGGCTCTTCGTGCCCGCGCTGGCCATCCCGGCCGTCGCCCTGGTGTGCGCCGTCGGCGTCAAGAAGCTCTCGATCGGCGGTGAGCCGATCCTCCAGGAGGGCAGCGAGACCATCCTCGGGCTCGGCATCGGCGCCGTCGTCGCGCTCGTCATCGGCATGATCATGCTGCGCGAGAAGCGGATAGCGGTGCCCGTACAGGCCGGGCGCTCCATGCTGGAGGCGATGGGCTGGGCGATGCTGCTGCCGCAGCTGCTCGCCACCCTCGGCACCATCTTCCAGCTCTCCGGCGTCGGCACCCAGGTCGGCAAGCTGGCCACCTCGGTGCTGCCGAAGGACTCCCTGTACATCGCGGTGATCGTCTACTGCGTCGGCATGGCCCTGTTCACCGTGATCATGGGCAACGCGTTCGCCGCCTTCCCCGTGATGACCGCGGCCGTCGGCTGGCCCGTGCTCATCGAGCACTTCCACGGCCAGGCGCCCGCCGTCCTCGCCATCGGCATGCTCGCCGGGTTCTGCGGGACGCTGGTGACCCCGATGGCGGCCAACTTCAACATCGTCCCGGCCGCGCTGCTGGAGCTGAAGGACCAGTACGGCCCGATCAAGGCCCAGCTGCCGACGGCCGGCGTACTGCTCGGCTGCAACATCGTGGTCATGGCCCTGTTCGCCTTCTGACCACACGTACCGCACGACACGAACCGCACGCGGACCAGGGGGGCATCGCGTGGTTCACCGACCGTAGGGAATGCCATGGCGCCCACGACGCGCATCCTGCTCACCGGATTCGAGCCCTTCGACGGCGAGAGCTCCAACCCCTCCTGGCAGGCCGTGCAGGCCGCCGCGGCCGCGCCGCCCGCCGGCCTGGAGATCGTCACCGCCGAACTGCCCTGCGTCTACGGGGCCTCGCGCACCGCGCTGCGCGAGGCGGTCGCGGCCCACGACCCCGACCTCGTCCTGTGCGTCGGACAGGCGGGCGGGCGGCCCGACCTGACCGTGGAACGCATCGCCGTCAACATCGACGACGCCCGCATCCCCGACGTCTCGGGCGCCCAGCCCATCGACGAGACGATCGTCCCCGGCGGCCCCGCCGCGTACTTCGCGGCGCTGCCGGTCAAGGCGTGCGTGGCCGCCGTGCGCGAGGCCGGGCTGCCCGCCTCCGTCTCCAACACCGCGGGCACCTTCGTCTGCAACCACGTCTTCTACGACCTGATGCACCTGATCGCGACCGAGCGGCCCGCCCTGCGCGGCGGCTTCGTCCACGTGCCGTACGCCCCCGGACAGGTCACCGGCCGGTCGCTGCCCTCACTCCCGGTGAGCGCCGTCGCCGAGGGGCTGCGTGTGATCGCCGCCACCGCCGCGCGTACAAATGTGGACATCAAGGCTGTGGGAGGTGCCACACACTGACGCTCGGCCCCGTGCCGTTTCGTCCGTTGTCAGTGTGAGCGCCTACTCTGTGCGACGTGACTTTTCCTGCCCCGGGGACCGCTGCGTCCCAGCTCAACGGGCCGGCCCGGCCCGAAGGCCCGTCCCGGCCCGCGCCGGGCCCGGCCGCCGACGAGGGCCTGGCCCGCCGGCTGCGCGCCCTCGCGTGCACCGCGCCGCTGCACGACCTGGACGCGCGCAAGGCCAACCTCGCCGGTGAGTACGGGGTGTATGCGATGGCGGAGGTGGCGCTCGCCGCCATCGACCTCGTCACCCTCCACATGGACTTCGACACCGGCGCCGACCACGAGCAGATAGTGGCCAGGCTGCTCCCGCGCATCGCCGCGCAGACCCCGCGGCGCCCCGCGGCGGAGCACGAGCGCGTCGCCCGCTGGGTGCTGGAGAACCTGATCAACGTCGGCAGCGTCGACCGCGGCTTCCGCGCCGTGTACGGCACCTTCGGCCCCGAGGGCGAGTACGTCCGCCGCGACTACGACTTCAAACTCATCGAAGAGGTCCCGGGACCGGGTGGCGGTGTCTACCTCCGCACGACCGACGAAGCGGTCAACGTCCTGGTCGGCGCCCTCGACACGGACGTGACGAGCGCCCAGATCGCCGCCGAGGTCAAGCTGGAGGTGCTCATCAGCCGCGGCCGGCTGGCGGACGCCCAGCTCGCCGCCGAGCAGGCCCGCTACCGCACCGTGCAGTACGCCGAGACGCTGCGCCGCACCCTGGACGCCACCCGCCGCAACGTCCGCGCGGTGGACTGGCTGCGCGCCGTCCCCGACATGATCGCCGAAGCCCTCGACCACGTGGCCGACCGCTACCGCCACGAGAACGCGATCCTCACCAACATCCGCAAGGCCCGCGACGAGACCGAGGACCAGGAGAACAAGCGGCGCGCCGCCGAACTGGTCGACATCGTCAAGGACTGCATCCGCCGCCACACCCAGCTGCAGTCCCGGCTGCTGGAGGCGGGCCCCCTCTTCCGCGCCGAGCAGGACCGCCAGGCGTTCGCGCCGCCCGCCGGCCGCTCCGGTCTCGACCTGTACGGCCAGCTGGTCGCCCCCCTCCTGCCGCTGCCCGTGGAGCAGGCGGGCCGGGTCACCGACGCCTTCTTCGCCCGCGGCACGGGCTTTCGCACGGGGACTTCCGTACGGCTCGGCGACCTCGTCGGCCTGCTGTTCCAGCCGCCCGTCGAGCGCGAGCACCTCGGCGCCGAGATGCCCGAGCCGGACCTGATCGCCACCCCGGACGACAGCCGCTTCTCCGAGGAGCAGCTCGAAGCCGCCCAGACCCTGCTCGACCTGCCCGCCGACGCGCCCCGCCGGCTCTCCGGCCTGCTCGCCGAGGCCCGCGGCCAGGGCGACCCGGACCTGGCGTACCTGGTCGCCCTGCTGGCGGTGCACGCGGCCAGCCCGCCGGTCGGCACGGCCTACCGCCAGGGCGAACAGCATCTGCTCTTCGCCGTCGACGACGGCACCGTGCTGGAGGACCCGGAGTTCGGCGGCGCCGACCTCATCGTCGGCAAGGCCCTCCTGGACGCGGCGGGCATGGCGGCGGACCGCTCGGAGGTGGCGTGATGCCGGCGGCCGGGCGGGGCGCGCGCAGGACCCCATCAGGAGGGTGTCATCGGGAAGTTCGCATGGAGGTACGGGCGTGAGTGAGTACGGAACGGGCGTCGAGGACGGCGCCGAGGACGCGGCGCGGGGAGACCTGTCCTCCGTGGCCGCCGAGCAGCCGGCCTGGTCCGCGCCCGGCTCCGGCACGACGGCCCCCACGGCTCCCGCGGGCCCCGCGCCCGTGACGCCGGCCGACGCCGCGGACGCCGCGCGGCTCGTCTCCTTCGGGCTCCAGCCCAAGCTGCTGCCCGCCCGCGACGCCGAATACGGCGAACTGCTCCGCCGCTACCGCGAAGAGCCCGCGTTCGCGCGCCTGGCCGACGCCGTCGCCACCGGGCTCGGCCTGGTCGTCCTGGAGGTGTCCCCGCGCGCCGGCATGGCCGTCACCGCCGACGAGGACTCGGTCTTCGCCGTACGGATGGGCGACTACGCCCGGCGCGCCTCCGCCGACTCCGCCGACCGCTTCCTGCACGGCCTGGCCCACCTCGCCGTCGCCGCCATGGCCTTCCCCCGCCCCGAGGACCTCGCCGACGACGGCTACATCGGCCGTATCACCGTCAACGGCGTGGACTCCTTCGTCCGGCAGGCGTGCCGCCGCCTGGAGGAGCGCGCCGAGGAGCAGGGCGAGAACACCGACCCCGCCACCGGCGCCCCCGGCCTGGAGGCCGCCTGGCGGACCTACGCGCGCCGCAGCGCCACCGGTGCCACCAAGGACGCGCGGCGGCTGGCCGGTTCGACCACCGGCATCATCGCCAAGGCCGTCGCCTTCCTCGTCGACTCCGGCTTCCTCCAGCGCACCGGCGACGACGCCGGCGGCGCCTACCGCACCACCGCCCGCTACCAGCTCCAAGTGCGCGACATGGCGGGCAGCGCCGCCCTGGCCGAACTGCTGGAGCTGGGTGTGGTCCCCGTCAGCGACGGCAGCGCCACCCTGCTGCCCGCCGAGGACACCGACGACCTCGACCTCGTCTCCGACGCGGGTCTGCCCTTCCACTCCTCCTGACCGCCCGGGGCCGCACGCCACCCGGCGACGGCCCCACCGACCACCGGTCCACCGACCACCGTCCGCCCACACAACGAGAGTCCGCCGCCATGTACGAGCTGTCCCGGGTCCGCCTCTACTCCATCGGGCCCGCCGGTGCGCGCTATGCCGACACCGTGCTGGACCTGCGCGGAGTCGGCGCGCCGGTGCCCGACCCGGCGCCGGCGCAGGCGGACTTCTTCGAGGACGAGCCGGTCGGCCCGCCGCGCCGGCCCGCCCCCGCCGGCGTCCTCTTCCTGGAGAACGGCGGCGGCAAGTCCGTCCTGCTCAAGCTGATCTTCTCGGTGATGCTGCCCGGCCACCGCAACACCCTGGGCGGCGCCAGCTCCGGCGTGCTGCGCAAGTTCCTGCTCGCCGACGACTGCGGCCACGTCGCCCTGGAGTGGCAGCACACCCTGACCGGCGAGTCCATCGTGGTCGGCAAGGTCAGCGAGTGGCGCGGCCGGCAGGTCTCCAACGACCCGCGCAAGTTCGCCGAGGCCTGGTACAGCTTCCGGCCGGGCCCCGGCATGAACCTGGACTCGCTGCCGGTCGCCGAGGCCGGCATCGTCCGGCCCCGCGGCGAGCGCGCCGAGGGCTCCTCGAACGCCCGGGGCCGCCGCCGTACGATGAAGGGCTTCCGCGACGCCCTGGTCGAGGCCGGCAAGAACTACCCCAACCTGGACGTCTCCTGGGTCGAGATCCACGAGCGGTGGAACGAGCACCTCGGCGAACTGGGCCTGGACCCCGAACTGTTCCGCTACCAGCGGGAGATGAACGCCGACGAGGGCGAGGCCGCCGGCCTCTTCGCCGTCAAGAACGACTCCGACTTCACCGACCTGCTGCTGCGCGCCGTCACCGACACCCGCGACACCGACGGGCTCGCCGACCTCGTGCACGGCTTCGCGCACAAGCTCGGCCGCCGCGCCGAACTGACCGCCGAGCGCGACTTCACGGCCGGCTCGCTGGACCTCCTGTCCCGCATCGCCGAGGCCGCCGAGCAGCGCGAGACCGCCCGTGACGTGCACGCCGGCGCCGAACGCCGCACCCGTACCCTCGCCCGGCGGCTGCACGCCCGCGGCACCGAGGAGCGCGGCCGCGCCGCCGAGTTCGCCGAACAGGTCGCCACCGCCGCGCACGCGGTCACCGACGCCGAGCGGGTGCGCGACCGCCGCGCCCTGATCTCCGCCGAGATCGCCTACCGGCACGCCTCACTGGCGCTCGCCGCCGCCGAGAAGGGCGCCGCCGCCCAGCGCCGCGAGCTCAACGACGCCCGTACGCTGCACTCCGCCTGGCAGGCCGCCGAGACCGTGCTGCGCCACCGCGCCGCCGCCGACCGGGCCACCCGCGTCGCCGCCGCGATCCGCGAGGCCGAACGGGACGCCGCGCCCGCGCTCGCCGCCCGTTCGAAGGCCGCCGGCGAGCTGGTGCGCGCCCTCCAGAGCGCCGCCGACGTCAGCGAGGGCATCGCCAACGAGCAGGAGGAGCGTTCCGCCGCCCTCCAGGAGACCGGCGACACCGCGCACCGCGACGCCACCACCGCCGCCACCCACGCCCAGCGCGCCCGCAGCGAGGCCGAACACCTCAAGCAGCGGCTGGCCGAGGTCGAGCAGGAGACCGCCGAGGCCGTACGGGCCGGCTGGCTCGACGACTCGGCGCCGGACGCCGACCCGGCCCGCGCCGCCCTCGCCGCGTCGGACGCGGAGAAGTCCACCGTCGAGGGCTGGGACGCGGCGCGCGAGGCCGCCACCCGCTCGGCGGACCGGGCCCGGGAGGCCGCCACCCGGCTCGCCGCCGCCGAGCTGGCCGCGGCCCGCGCCGAGGACGCCGCCCAGGCGGCGGAGGGGGCGTACGAGGCCGAGCGCCGCGCCGCCGAGTCGATCGGCGCCGAGCAACGGCTCGCCGACCTGCTCGGGCTGCCGCAGGAACCGGCCAAGGCGGGCGTGCCCGGCCCCCGTACAGGACAGCCCGCCGAGGACGCTGACGGTGACGACGGCAGCCCGCGCCCCGCCCGCCGCCCCGCCTCCGAAGGCCCCCTGACCGCCGAGGAACTCGACCGCAACGCCGACGACCTGCGTGAACTGCTCGACGAGAGTGTGGCCTCCGCCGAGCGCCAGCTCTTCGACCTGCGCACCGCCGCGGCGGACGACGCCCGCATCCTCGGCGCGCTGGGCGACGGCGGCCTGCTGCCGCCCGGCCCCGACGTGCTCGCCGCCGTCGAGTACCTGGGCGAGCACGGCGTGCCCGCGCTGCCCGGCTGGCGCTACCTCGCCCAGTCCGTCGACCCCGCCGACCACACCCGCGTGCTGGCCGCCCGCCCCGAGCTGGTCGACGGCGTCATCATCACCGACCCGGAGACCCACGCGCGGGCCCGCGACGTGCTCGCGCAGGCCGCGCTGCTGCCGCGCTCCACCGTCGCGGTCGGCACCGCCGCGGCCCTGCTCGCGCCCACCCCCGCCCCGGACGCCCAGGACAGCGGCGTCTTCCTCGTCCCGCCGAACCCGGCCATGCACGACGAGTCCGCCGCCGACGAGGAGCGCCAGGCCCTGCGGGCCCGCGCCATAGAGCGCGACGACGAGATCCGTACGCTCGCCGCGCGCCTGTCCGGCGACCGCGCGCTGGCCGCCCGCCTCTCCTCCTGGCGCACCGGCTGCCCGCCCGGCCGCCTCGCCGAACTGGCCACCGCCGCCGAGGAGGCCCGTACGGCCGCCGACTCCGCGGCCGGGGAACTGGCCGAGGTGCGTACGGTACGGGCCGAGGCCGACGAGGAAGCCGCCGAGACCGCCCGGGTGCGCGACGAACGGCAGGAGGCCGCGCAGCGCGCCCGCCGGGTCGCCGACGCCCTCGCCGGACTCGCCCACCGGCTGCGCGAGCGCGCCGCCTGGCAGGCCCGGCTGCGCGAACTGGCCGACGAGGGCGCCGAACTGGAGGCCCGCGCCGAGGAGTGCGTGGACCGGGCGCGGGCCGCCGACGAGGACCGCCGCACCGCCCAGCGCGCCGCCGACGACGCCCGCCGCACGGCCCACGCGCTGCGCGCCGAGCGCGCCGAGATCGCGGGCGTGCCGGACGACGTGGGCGAGGGCGACACCGAGCCCGCGACCAGCTCGCTGCCCGCACTGCGCGAGGCCTACCGCGCCGCCTCCCAGCTCTACGAGAAGGTGGGCGTCGGCGCCGACCTGCGCGCCGAACAGGCCCGCGCCGAAGGCGACGAGAGCGCCGCGCTCGCCGAGCTGAACCGTCTCACCAACAAGGTACGCACCCGCGCCGAACAGCTCCTGGAGAGCCCCGACGCCGCCGACGGCCCGTCCCGGCAGGCCGCCGCGGCCCGCGCCGAGGCGCTGGTCGCCCGGCTGGAGTCGCGCGCCTCGGCCGCCAGTGAGCAGCTCGGCCGGCTGCGCGGCGAGGCCGAGCGGCTCGCACCGGCCGACGGCGAGGCGCACACCGAGCTGCCCGAGGACATGGTCCCCGCCGACGCCGACGGCGCGAAGGAACTGCTGCGCACCGCGAGCGCCGAACTGGCCACCGCCGACGACGCGCTGGAGACCGCCCGCGCCACCCACACCGAGCTGCTGCGCGCCCACCGCGCCGCCGAGGACGCCGCCTCCGGCTTCGACGAGACCGCCGCCCTGCTGCGCGACCTGCTGCGCGACACCCAGGAGGACGAGGGCGAGCGCCCCGACCCGTACGCCGGGCGCCTGGAGGACGCGCGGCAGGCCGCGGCCGAGTCCCGCCGTTCGCTGCGCGGCTGCGCGAGCGACCTGTCGGCGGCCGAGTCGGCCGTCCGCGAGGCCAGTGACGTGCTCGTACGGCACGCCAACTCCACCAAGTACGAGCAGGTCCGCACCCCCGCCCGGCAGCAGATCCGCGAACTGCCCGCGGCGGCCCTGCCCGACCACGCCGCCAAGTGGGCCGAGGCCTTCGCGCCCCGGCTGCGGGTGCTCACCGACGAGCTGGCCCAGCTGGAGCGCAACCGCGACAGCATCGTGGACCGGCTGCGCGGCCTGGTCGAATCGTCGCTGACGACGCTGCGCTCCGCCCAGCGGCTCTCCCGGCTCCCGGAGGGCCTGGGGGAGTGGTCGGGCCAGGAGTTCCTGCGCATCCGCTTCGACGACCCGGACCAGGCCACGCTTACCGAGCGGCTCGGCGAGGTCATCGACGAGGCGACGCGTTCGGCCGTCAAGAAGAACAGCGACCTGCGGCGGGACGGTATGTCCCTGCTGCTGCGCGGGGTCGGCGCGGCGCTCCAGCCGCGCGGCGTGGCCGTGGAGATCCTCAAGCCGGACGCGGTGCTGCGCGCCGAGCGCGTCCCGGTCGGGCAGATGGGCGACGTGTTCTCCGGCGGCCAACTGCTGACCGCGGCCATCGCCCTGTACTGCACGATGGCCGCGCTGCGCAGCAACGACCGCGGCCGGGACAAGCAGCGGCACGCCGGCACGCTGTTCCTGGACAACCCCATCGGCCGCGCCAACGCGACGTACCTGCTGGAGCTCCAGCGCGCGGTCGCCGACGCGCTCGGCGTCCAGCTCCTCTACACCACCGGCCTCTTCGACACCACGGCGCTCGCCGAATTCCCGCTGGTCATCCGCCTGCGGAACGACGCGGACCTGCGGGCCGGGCTGAAGTACATCAGCGTCGAGGAGCACCTGCGCCCCGGACTGCCGCAGCAGGACCCCGAGTCGGAGCCGGTGCACGGGAAGATCACGGCTACCCGGATGTACCGCCGTCCCGAGGACGAGCAGCCGCAGCCGCAGCCGCAGCCGCAGCAGGAGCCGGAGCCGGTCCCGGTTCCGGAGCGGAAGCCGGAGCCGCGGGCGCCTCAGGACCACCCGGAGCCCCCGGCAGCAGCCGGATGACCCACCGGTGGAAGTCGCCGATGTGGTGCTCGCTGGGGACGAGCACCCCGCCGGCCCGGTAGGCCCGCGAGTCCATCGCGGGCTGGGTCCGCTCGCAGGCCGCGAAGTCCTGCGCGTTGACCCGGTGGAAGAGCTCCACCGACCGCGACAGGTCCGCCCCCGAGGACACCACCTCGGGGGCGTACAGCCAGTCGCACTCCACCACCGTGCGGTCCGCGGCCAGCGGGAACATCCGGTGCACGATGACGTGGTCGGGCACGAGGTTGAGGAAGACCTGCGGGCGTACGGTGATGGCGTAGTAGCGGCGGTCCTGGCTCTCCTCGATGCCCGCGATCCGCGCGAAGCCGCCGCTGCCGTCGACGGTGAACCCCTCGGCCTCCTCCGCGAACGCCGCGCCGTGCCCGACGAAGTACTGCGCGGCGAAGCCGTCCGCGAACTCCGGGAGCACATCGGTCAGTTCGGGGTGGATGGTGGCGCAGTGGTAGCACTCCATGAAGTTCTCGACGATCAGCTTCCAGTTGGCGCGCACGTCGTAGGTGATGCGCCGGCCGAGGTCCAGACCGTCGAGCCCGTACCGCTCGATCGCCGCCGCCCCGCCGAGGCGCTCGCTGACCGCGCCGGTCACCGTCTCCTCGAACGACGGCGGCTCGTCGGCCAGGCACACCCACACATAGCCCAGCCACTCACGCAGCCGGACCGGCAGCAGTCCGCGCTCGGAGCGGTCCACGTCCGGCATGCGCTGGAGGTTGGGCGCGGCCACCAGCCGCCCGTCCAGGTCGTACGTCCAGGCGTGGTACGGGCACTGGAGGTTGCGCCGCACCTCGCCCGACTCCTCGGTGCACAGCCGGGCGCCCCGGTGGCGGCACACGTTGAGGTAGGCGCCGAAACCGCCGTGCCGGTTGCGGACGATCAGCACGCTCTCCCGGCCGACCTGGACCGTACGGAAGGCACCGGGCCGGGGCAGGTCGGCGGCGCGCACCGCGCAGAACCACAGCGATTCGAAGATGTGCCGCTGTTCCAGGCGGAAGGTTTCGGGGGCGGTGTAGAAGGAGCCGGGCAGGGTGGCGGTGAGGCTGGAGGCCGGGGCGGCCCCGGCGGTATCGGGTGTCTCGGCGGCGAGGGTCATCGGACGCCTCCTGGGGCGTACGGGGCGGCGGGGACGGTGGCGGCCCCCGCGGCCATGGTCAGGCGCTCGGGTGCGAACAGGCCGACGGGGTGCGCGGTGTGCCCGGTCAGGGCCAGGTCCGCGAGGATCTCGCCCACCACCGGGACGAACTTGAAGCCATGGCCGGAGAAGCCGCAGGCGACGGTGACGGCGTCGGGGTGCGCGGGGTGCCGCGCGATGACGAAGTGCTCGTCGGGGGTGTTGGTGTACATGCAGGTGACGGACTTCAGGTGGCGGCCGGGCAGCGACGGCAGCAGCCGGGCCGCCTGTCCCGCCATGGCCCGCACCTCGTCCTCGTGCACGGTCCGGTCGATGGTCTCCGGCGTGCAGGCGGCGCCCCGGCGGAAGAACGCCACCTTCGCGCCGCGCCCCGGGCCGTCGAGGGCGGGGAAGCCGTAGATCTGAACGCCGTCGCCGTCCTCCCAGATGTAGACGGGGTGCCGCTCCGGGGCGTACGGGCCGGTGCCGCCCGCGGGTTCGAACCAGTGCATGATCTGACGCTCGATGCTGAACGCCACCCCGATACCGGACAGCAGCTCAGGCGCCCAGGCACCGGGGCAGATCACCAGCTGCCCGGCCGTGTGGACGTCCTCGGGCGTGTGGACCCGCACGCCGCGACCGCCGGGCAGCGTCTCCCACCGGGTGACCGGCTCCTGGAAGCGCAGTTCCGCGCCGCCCCGGGCGGCCAGCTGGAGCTGCGCGGCAACGGTGTTCTCCGGGCGCAGGAAACCGGCCCGCGCCTCGTACAGGGCGATCTCGTCCGCGGCGGGCGTGAGCGTCGGGAAGCGGCGGCGGATCTCTCGCGCGTCGAGCATCTCGTGGGGCAGGTCCCAGGTACGGGCGGAGCGCAGCGATCCGGCGACGGTACGGCTCTCCGGGCGGCCGAGCATCACCCCGCCGCACAGCGTGGCCACCTGCCGCCCGGTGGCGCGTTCCAGTTCTCCGTACAGCTCATAGGCGCGCAGCAGCAGCGGCACATACGCCGGGTCCTCGAAGTACGACTGGCGGGTGATGCGCGAACCGCCGTGGCTGGAGCCGTGGCGGTGCACCGGGCCGAACTTCTCCAGCCCCAGCACGCGGGCGCCGCGCGCGGCCAGCCGGTGGGCCGCGGCACTGCCCATGCCGCCGAGGCCGAGCACGATCACGTCATAGGTGGGGGACAAGGGGACCTCCCGGGTCGGCGGGGCGCCCGACGGGCTGTGCCCCGACGGGCTGGGGCCGGACGACGGCTGCCTGCGACGGCCGGCCGCGACGGGTCATCTGCGGATACGTTCCATCGCGGGGTCGAACAGCGGCTCGGCGACGACCGTCGCCGCGGCCTTCTCCCCGAAGTACTCGATGTGCACAGCGGTCCCGGGCACCGCGGCCCGCGCGGGCAGCCACGCGTACGCGACCGTGCGCCCCACGGAGCAGCCGTACGCCGCGCTGGTCACGTAGCCGGCGGGCACGCCGTCCGCGTACACCGGCTCCTTGCCCAGGACGACAGCCGCCGGATCGTCGAGCGTCAGGCACACCAGCCTGCGCCGCGCGGTGCCGGCCGACCGGCCCGCCAGGGCCGCGCGCCCCACGAAGTCGCCCTTGTCCATCCGGACGGCCCAGCCCAGCCCCGCCTCGTACGGATCGTGCTCGGTGGTCATGTCCTGGCCCCAGGCGCGGTACCCCTTCTCCAGGCGGAGGCTGTCGAAGGCGCCGCGCCCGGCCGCGACCACGCCGTACGGCTGCCCGGCCGCCCAGAGTGTGTCCCACAGGCGCAGCCCCAGGTCCGCGCTCGTGTACAGCTCCCAGCCCAGCTCGCCGACGTAGGACAGCCGCAGCGCGGTCACCGGCACCTCGCCGACGAACGCCTGCTTCGCCTTGAAGTAGCCGAACGCGCGGTGCCCGAAGTCGGTGCGGGTCAGCGGCTGTACGAGGTCGCGGGCGCGCGGGCCCCAGACGCCGACGCAGCAGGTGCCGGGCGTGATGTCGCGGACCTGGACGCCGGCGGGAGCGCGCCGGGTCAGATGGTCGAGGTCCATACCGCTGTTGACGCCGACCTGGAAGCGGTCGGCGGCCAGGCGGGCCACGGTCAGGTCGCTGCGGATGCCGCCCGCGTCGTCCAGCAGCAGCGTGTACGTCACCGAGCCCGGCTTCTTCGCGAGCTGGTTGGTGGTCAGGTGCTGGAGGAAGTCCAGCGCCTCCGGCCCGGCGACCTCCAGGCGCCTGAGCGGCGTCATGTCGTACAGCGCGACCCGCTCACGGGTGGCGCGCGCCTCGGCCGCCGCCACCGGCGACCAGTGCCGGGCGGACCAGGCGTCCCGCTCCGGCAGCGCGACGCCGTCCGCCAGCGGCGCGTTGGCCTCGTACCACTGCGGGCGCTCCCAGCCCGCGCCTTCGAGGAAGTACGCGCCCAGCTCCCGCTGCCGTTCGTACCAGGGGCTGACCCGCAGCGGGCGCGGGCGGCGCGGCGGCTGGAGCGGGTGGACGACGTCGTACACCTCGGCGAACTGCCGCGTGCCGCGCTCGGTGACATAGGCGGGGGAGAGCCGGGCCTCCTCGAAGCGGGAGATCTCGCATTCGTGCACGTCGGTGGCGGGCCGGCCCTCGGTGAGCCACTCGGCCAGTGCCCTGGCGACGCCCGCCGCGTGGGTCACCCACACCGCCTCGGCCAGCCAGAAGCCGCGCAGTCCGGGCGCCTCGCCGAGCAGCGGCATCCCGTCGGGGGTGAACGAGAAGACGCCGTTGAAGCCCTCCTCGGCCCGCGCGCCGTCCAGGGCGGGCAGCAGCCGGCAGCTGTCCTCCCAGCTCGGGGCGAAGTCGTCGGGCGTGAAGGGCAGTGAGGAGGGCATCACGGGCGCGTCGTCGAAGGCGGGGACGGCCGACGGGTCCACGGGCATGGGGCGGTGGGCGTACGAGCCGATGCCGATCCGGCCCGTGCCGTCCCTTTCGGGCCCCTCCGCGACGTGCTCGCGGAAATACAGGTCGCGTTCCTGGAAGCGCAGGATCGGCCGCCGGCCGTCCACTCCGGCGAGCACGGACGTCTTCACGTACTGGTGGGCCAGCGGCAGCAGCGGCACGCGCACGCCCGCCATGGCCCCGATCACCGGGCCCCAGAAGCCCGCCGCCGAGATCACGACGTCCGCGGGGAAGCCGCCCCGGTCGGTGACGACACCCGTGACCCGGTCCCCGTCCCGCTCGATGCCCGTGACGGTGTGCCGGTCCAGGAAGCGGGCGCCCGCGGCCCGCGCCCGTGCGGTCTGTGCCCGGGCCGCGGGCAGTGCCCTGGCCAGCCCGTCACCGGGGGTGTGGAAGCCGCCCAGCACCTTGGCGGCGTCCAGCATCGGCCACAGCCGGGCGCAGCGCCGGGCGTCGACCAGCTCGCCCGCGATGCCCCAGGATGCGGCCAGCCCGGCCTTGCGGTGCAGTTCGGCCCACTGTTCCTCGCCGGTGGCGATCTCCAGTCCGCCGACGGCGTCGAAGCACGGCCGTCCGCCCTCGGTGAGGGCGGAGAACTTCTCCACCGTGTACGAGGCGAAGTCGCTCAGCGTCTTGGAGGCATTGGTGCGGAAGACGAGACCCGGCGCGTGCGAGGTGGAGCCGCCGGGGGCGGGCAGCGGGCCCTGCTCCAGTACGGTGACGTCCCGCGCGCCGCGCGCGGTCAGCTCGTCGGCGAGGCCGCAGCCGACGATGCCCGCGCCGATGATCACGATGCGGCGGTCCGCGGCCCCCGCACCGTACGCGCCGGGCCGGGCGTTCACAGGACCACCACCGAACGCAGCACCTCACCGCGCCCCATCCGCGCGAACGCCGCCTCGACGTCCGTCAGTTGCACGGTCTCCGAGACGAACGCGTCCAGGTTCAGCTTGCCGCTCAGATGCAGGTCGATCAGGACCGGGAAGTCCCGGCTGGGCAGGCAGTCGCCGTACCAGGACGACTTCAGCGACCCGCCGCGCGCGAACACGTCGAGCAGCGGCAGCTCGATCCGCATGTCCGGTTCCGGGACGCCGACCTGCACCAGCGTGCCCGCCAGGTCCCGCATGTAGAAGCCCTGCCGGAACGTCTCGGGACGGCCGACCGCGTCGATCACGACATCGGCGCCGTACCCCCCGGTGAGGTCGCGTACCGCCGTGACGGGGTCGGTGCCACGGGAGTTGACGGTGTCGGTGGCGCCGAAGCGCTCGGCGGCGTCCAGCTTGCGGTCGTCGATGTCGACGGCGATCACGCGGCGTGCCCCGGCCCGGGAGGCCCCGGCGATGGCGGCGCTGCCGACACCGCCGCAGCCGATCACCGCGACGGTGTCGCCGCTGCCCACCCCCGCGGTGTGCACGGCGGCCCCGTACCCGGCCATCACCCCGCAGCCGATCAGGCCTGCGGCCTCCGGGCGGGCCGCCGGATCGGCCCGTACCGCCTGTCCGGCCGCGACCAGCGTCTTCTCGGCGAAGGCGCCGATGCCCAGGGCCGGGGTCAGGGGCGTGCCGTCCAGCAGGGTCATCGGCTGCGCGGCGGTGCGCGAGTCGAAGCAGTACCAGGGGCGGCCGCGGCGGCAGGAGCGGCACCGGCCGCAGGGCGCGCGCCAGGCGAGCACCACATAGTCGCCCGGCGCGAGACCGGTGACGCCGGGACCGGTGGCCTCGACGACACCGGCGGCCTCGTGGCCGAGCAGATAGGGGAAGTCGTCGCCGACCGCCCCCTCGCGGTAGTGCAGATCGGTGTGGCACACCCCGCACGCCTGCACGGTGACGAGGACTTCGTCCGGCCCGGGGTCGGGGACGAGGACCGGCAGCACCTCGACGGGGGCGCCCTTCTTGGCGGCGACGACGGCGCGGGCTTCGTGCGGCATGACTCACTCCTAAACAGCGCCTGCGGGGGCAGGGGCGGGTGCGTGGAGCTGGCACGGATGCCGTTATGGGGGATTGCGGGGGCGCGCGGGGTCCACGGGACGCGGACAACCGCACGGGACACAGGGGGAACCGGAAGAGGCGCAGGGAACCGCGGAGACGGGTGAACGCCCGGTGGAATCCCTTGTGTTGCTCATGACGCGCCATGTTGCGTCATGAGAGACATGCTGGAAGTCCGTGAGCGATCCGTCAAGAGGTGACCGGGTGGCCGTACGTCAGCCCGCGAAACCCATTCGCCGGGACAGCTCGGCGGCCGCCTTCACCGCCTGCCCGGCCAGCTCCGCGAGCAGCGGCTCCGCCATCCGGTACGCCGGGCCCGAGACGCCGATCGCGCCGATCACGGCCCCGTCGTGCGCCCGCACCGGCGCCGCCACCGCGTTCAGCCCGATCTCCAGCTCCTCGCAGGAGCAGGCGTATCCCGCGTCGGCCGCGGCGGCCAGCTGGCGGCGCAGCTCGGCGGGCGAGGTGAGGGTGTTGGCGGTGAAGCGGGCCGGCTTGCGCTCCACCAGGCGCTCGCGCCGCTCCCGCGGCAGGTGCGCGAGCAGCACCTTGCCGCTCGCGGTGGCGTGCAGCGGGGTACGCCGGCCCAGCCAGTTGTACGCGGTGACCGCCGCCGCGCCGCGCGCCTGCATGATGTTGACCGCCGCGTCCCCGTCCAGGACGGCGATGTTGGCGGTCTCCCCGGTCTCGTCGGCGAGCGCCCGGCACACCGGCTGGCCCTCCTGCGAGATGTCCAGCCGGATCGCGGCGGCGCCGGCCAGCCGCAACACCCCCGCGCCCAGGTAGTACTTGCCGCGCTCGTGCTCCTGCTCCACGAGTCCGCGGTTCTCCAGGACGCCCAGGATGCGGAAGGCGGTGGACTTGTGCACCCCCAGCTCCTCGGCGATCTCGGTGACCCCGGCCTCGCCGAGGCGGGCCAGGATCTCCAGGACGCTCACCGCGCGGTCCACGGACTGGACGGATCCGGCCGCACCCCGCTTCTCCTCGGACCGGTCGTCGGCCGCCTCGGTCGTCTTCGCCATGGGTTCTTGCGTCACCACCCGTTGGCCCCGGCGGGGCACGTCGAGGGGGGCCCGCCAAGAAGCGTCGGCGGCCCCTTGACGGCACACTCCCCGGACTGGATTCTGTTGCGCAATGCGCTACGCGATGCGTTATTCAGAACGCCATGATACCGATCAGCGCTGAGGGGGCCAGATGATTCCCGTCTGCCGTACCGAGGACCTGCCCGAAGGCGGGGCCGTCCGGATCGAGATCGACGCCACCACGCCCGCCATCGCCGTCTTCCGCAGCGGCGGCGCGCTCTACGCTCTCGACGACCGGTGCAGCCACCAGGACGCCTCGCTCTCGGAGGGCTGGGTGGAGGACTGCCAGGTCGAATGCCCGCTGCACGCCGCCCTGTTCGACCTGCGCACCGGAAGGCCCAGCTGCCCGCCGGCCCGCCGGCCCGTGCGCACCCACGAGGTCACCGAGGCGGACGGCATGATCCATGTCCGGCCCGCCGCGCTGGAGACCGCCGAGCGGGCGGACGCCTACGCCTGAGGGCCGCCACCGTCCCTTCAGGTGTGCGGAACCGTTACCGCGGGCGACGCCGCTCCTTCCCGCGGCGCGCCGCCGACGTGCGACGGGCCCTCCCGCGACTTGCGGGTTCTCCGCGCCTCCCGCCGCGCCTGCCGGCGCTCCCGGCGCAGCCTCCTGGCCGTACTGCTCGGCTGCGAGCGCACCCCGTTGCGCTGCACCCACACCTGGCGCGTCACCCAGACGTCCAGCACCGCCCACGTCGCGACGACCGTGCTCGCGACCGTACTGAGCACGGCCGGGAAGGCGAACCAGGCGCCCGCCATCGTGCAGAAGAACGCCACCATGGCCTGAATGAGGGTCAGCGCCGCGATGATGACGGCGCGCACCGCGGCCGTCCGCACCGGATCGGCCATCCGGCGCCGGGCCACCGGCTCCTCCTGCCACAACGAGCGCCTGCTCCCGTCCAGGTAAGCGCCACCGTCCTCGTGATCCATCTTCGGCGTCACTCTCCCCGTACCCGCACGTACCCGCCTGCTCGCACACCGGGTCCCTGCCCGGCCTTCACCCATTGCATGTCCGTACCGGCACGCACCACCACTCACCATGGTCACGAACGGGAACGCCGTCAGGTTCCCGGACGATGTGATTTTCGGCCAACCGCCGCGACGGACGTACGGAGGTGGGGGAGGTGTTCGAGGCCACATGTGTGGGCGGGTTGTCCGGTAATCAGCCGACAACTGCGGACGATCCACCCCTGACCTGCGCCTCCGGCGCCCGGACGGGACTTCGGTCAGGTCCCCCGTCAGTAGTAGGCTCGCGCCGTTTGTTGACGGAACACCATCCCCGTGCGCCGGGGTTGACGTAGGGGAGGCCATGCGCTTTCGAGGGAAGACGATCACTCGGAAGATCGCAGCGCTGCTGCTGGTGCCGCTGGTGTCCCTCACCGCCATGTGGGCGTTCGCCACCTACCTGACCGGACGCGAGGCCAACCAGCTGCTGGGCGTCGGCAACGTCGTCGCCAAACTCGGCTACCCGGCCGAGGACGCCGTCCAGGCACTCCAGCAGGAGCGGCGCCAGAGCCTGCTCTTCCTGGCCGACCGGCGCGGCGCCGACTCCCTGGCGGAACTGCGCAAACGCAGCCGCGAAACGGACAAGATCGTCACGAAGCTGCGCGACAACGCCGCCGACCCCGCCGTGCTCGACGACCTCGACGGCGTCGCGGGCGAACGGATGGACGACATCGTCAAGAGCCTCGGCCGGCTCGCCACGCTGCGCGCCCAGGTCGAGGACAACACCATCTCCCGCGAAGCGGCCTTCGAGGCGTACAACGCCCTCGTCGACCCCAACTACGAGTTCCTCGCCGCGCTGCACGCGCTGGAGAACGTGGAGATGGACAAGCAGGGCCGCGCCCTGGTCAACGTCACCCGCGCCCGCGAGGCCGTCTCCCGCGAGGACGCGCTGATGTCCGCGGCCATCGTCTCCGGCACCATGAGCAAGCACGACCTGCGCGGCTTCGCCGACCGCGTCGCCGAGCGCCGCGTCCTGTACGCGACCAGCCTGCCCGTGCTGCCCGGCGACGACCGCTCGATCTTCACCGACTACTGGCAGTCCGCGCCCGCCCGCGAACTGGTCTCCTACGAGGACCGCGTCATCGACGGCGGCGCCTCCGTCGCCCCCCGCGCCGTCAACGCCGAACGCTGGAACGCCGCGGCCGGCAAGGTCCTCGGCGACCTCCAGCGCATGGGCCGGGAGGCCGGCGACCGCTACAAGGAACGCGTCGAGCCGGTCGCCATGGCCGTCCTGCTCAAGGCCGGCGTCGCGGGCGTCCTCGGCTTCGTCGCCCTGCTGGTCTCGGTCATCGTCTCCGTACGCATCGGCAGCAAGCACGCCAGGGACCTGATCCGGCTGCGCAAGGACGCCCACGAGGTCTCCGGCGTCCGCCTGCCCAGCGTCATGCGGCGCCTGGCCGCGGGCGAGCAGGTCGACGTGGAGACCGAGGCGCCGCGCCTGGAGTTCGGCCAGAGCGAGACCGAACAGGTCGGGCAGGCGCTGAACACCCTCCAGCGGGCCGCCGTCGAGGCCGCCGTCAAACAGGCCGACATGCGCCGCGGCGTCTCCGAGGTCTTCGTCAACCTCGCCCGCCGCAGCCAGGTCCTGCTGCACCGCCAGCTGACCCTCCTGGACGCCATGGAACGGCGCACCGAGAACGCCGACGAGCTCGCCGACCTCTTCCGCCTGGACCACCTCACCACCCGCATGCGCCGGCACGCCGAGGGCCTGGTGATCCTCTCCGGCGCCGCGCCGTCACGGCAGTGGCGCAAGCCCATCCAGCTGATGGACGTGGTGCGCGCCGCCGTCGCCGAGGTCGAGGACTACGAGCGCATCGAGGTGCGCCGGCTGCCGCGGCTGGCCGTCCAGGGCCCCGCGGTCTCCGACCTGACCCACCTGATCGCCGAACTCCTGGAGAACGCCACCGTCTTCTCGCCCCCGCACACCGCCGTGCAGGTGGTCGGCGAACGGGTCTCCAACGGCTTCACCCTGGAGATCCACGACCGGGGCCTGGGCATGGCCCCCGAGGTGCTGCTCGACGCCAACCTGCGGCTCGCCGAGACCCCCGAGTTCGAACTCTCCGACACCGACCGGCTCGGCCTGTTCGTGGTCAGCCGCCTCGCCCAGCGCCAGGGCGTGCGCGTCTCGCTCCAGCCCTCCCCGTACGGCGGCACCACCGCCGTCGTCTTCCTCCCGGCCTCCCTGCTGACCGACGCGGACGGGCGCGAGGACGGCCCGGACACCGGCGGCCGGCGCATCGACGGCCGCCGTACCGCCGAGCTGGAGGCCCCCGGCGGCAAGCTGGCCGCACTGGCCCAGGTGCCCGTGCCGCTGCCCGAACCGGCGAACCGGCCCCCGGACGTCGTCGACGGACCGGTCGAACTGGAACCGCCGCTGACCCGCGCCGAACTCGCCCGACGCGACGAAGCGGACGACGAGGACAGCCTCTTCCGCGGCCGCACCGAGCCCCGCGGCCTGCGCGACACCACCCGCGGCAGCGACCCGGAGCAGAGCCTCCCGCAGCGCAGGCGGCCCCGCCGTGACGGCACCGGGCCCGTCGCCCCCGTACCGCCCGCCGGGGCCCCCGAGCAGCACCAGCAGACCCGCGACCAGGCACCGGCCGGCGACGGCCCCGCGCCGCTGCCGCGCCGGCACCGCCCGCCCGTGCTGGTCTCCGACCACGGCAGGCCGGTCGACGGGGCGGCCCGTGCCGACGTACGCTCCGACGCGGAAACCGACGGCGACACGGATGCGGACATGGACACCGGTACGACCACGGGTACGGGCCCTGCCCCGTCCGGCCGGCCCGCCACGACGGCCGGAGGGCTGCCCCGCCGCGTACGGCAGGCCAGCCTCGCCCCCCAGCTGAAGGCCGAGCCCGCCGCGCAGGACGAGCCGGGCACCGGAGCCGACGGCCTCGCGGACGACCGCGACGCCGAGGACGTCCGCGCCCGCATGGCCTCGCTCCAGCGCGGCTGGCAGCGCGGCCGCCGGGACAACGGCGAGGACGGCGGGCCGGACGGCAGCCCAAGCACAGCACCAGGAACCACATCGGGAGGGGACGGTCGATGACCGCACCGAAGGCAGCAGCGGCCAGTGCCGAATCGAAAGGCCCGCAGGGGTCGGGCGAGCTGAGCTGGCTCCTCGACGAGCTCGTCGACCGGGTCGGCAGCATCCGCAAGGCGCTCATCCTCTCCAGCGACGGCCTGGCCACCGGCGCCTCCGCCGACCTCACCCGCGAGGACAGCGAGCACCTCGCGGCGGTCGCCTCGGGCTTCCACAGCCTCGCCAAGGGCGTCGGCCGGCACTTCGAGGCGGGCCGGGTCCGGCAGACGCTGGTGGAGCTGGAGGAGGCGTTCTTGTTCGTCAGCGCCGCGGGCGACGGCAGCTGCCTGGCCGTCCTCGCCGACGCCGACTCCGACGTGGGGCTCGTCGCCTACGAGATGACGCTGCTCGTCAAGCGGGTGGGCGCCCACCTGGGCACCGCGCCCAGGGCCGGGCAGCCCACCGGCGGCTGACCGGAGGATGACGGCACGGTGACGCCATGACCACAGCCGGCCCGGACAGGTTCGGGCAGGGGGACGCCAGTTGGTACGACGACGAGGCGGGCCCCGTGGTGCGCCCCTACGCGATGACGCGCGGCCGGACCAGCACCGAGGCCGAACCACGCCTCGACCTGATCGCCCTGGTGATCGCCGAGGACCGCCGGGGCGAACCGCTCGATGACCAGACCCTGTCGCCGGAGCACGTCGACATCGTCGGCCTGTGCCGCGACGCACCGCTGTCCGTCGCGGAACTGGCCGCCGAGCTCGACCTGCCGCTCGGCGTCGTACGGGTGCTCATCGGCGACCTGCTGGACGCGGAGCTGGTCCACGTGAGCCGCCCCGTGCCACCGGCGGAGCTGCCCGACGAGCAGATCCTGCGCGAGGTGATCGACGGGCTCCGGGCGCTGTGACCGCGCGGACCCACGAACGGCAAGGACCGACCATGCGAAAGACCAGCACCAGCGGCGAACCGGGAGAAGACAGCCATGGTCTTCGGGCGCTCTGAACGACGCCGCAAGCAGGAGGCACCCGACCCCGTCACCCTCAAGATCCTGGTGGCGGGCGGCTTCGGGGTGGGCAAGACGACCCTGGTGGGCGCGGTCAGCGAGATCAAGCCGCTGCGCACCGAGGAACGGCTGACCGAGGCGGGCCGGCCGGTCGACGACCTCGTCGGGGTGGAGGGCAAGCGGACCACCACCGTCGCCATGGACTTCGGGCGCATCACGCTCCGCGAGGACCTGGTGCTCTACCTCTTCGGCACGCCCGGACAGGACCGCTTCTGGTTCCTGTGGGACGAGCTGGCCCGCGGCGCCCTCGGCTCGGTCGTCCTGGCCGACACCCGGCGCCTGGAGGACTCCTTCGCGGCCATCGACTACTTCGAGCGCCGTGGCATCCCGTTCATGGTGGCCGTCAACTGCTTCGACGGCGCCGACCAGTACCCCGCGGAAACGGTTCGCGACGCGCTGGACCTGGACCCCGAGGTGCCCGTGATGCTCTGCGACGCGCGCGAGAAGGACTCCGCCAAGGACGTGCTGATCGCGGTCGTGGAACACGCGATGCACGTCGGCGCCCGGCGGCGCGAGCCCGCGCTCCCCTGAGTCGCGCGAAAGTGCGGCCCGTACCCCGCCGTACGGGGTACGGGCCGCACTCCTGCTGTCCGCCGGACCGGCTACGCGCCGCCGTCACCCGCCTCGTGCCACCCGAAGCTCCGCTCCACCGCCTTGCGCCAGTTGCCGTACTCGCGCTCCCGCGTCGGCCCGTCCATCCGCGGCGTCCACTCCGTGTCCCGCTTCCAGTGCGCCGTCAGCTCGTCCAGGTCCTGCCATACGCCGGTGGCCAGGCCCGCCGCGTACGCCGCGCCCAGACAGGTCGTCTCGGAGACCACCGGCCGGATCACCGGCACGCCCAGGACATCCGCCTGGTGCTGCATCAGCAGGTTGTTGACGGTCATACCGCCGTCCACCTTCAGCGCCGTGATCTGCACACCGGAGTCCTGGTACATGGCGTCCACCACCTCCCGCGTCTGCCAGCTGGTGGCCTCCAGCACCGCACGCGCCAGGTGCGCCTTGGTGACGTAGCCGGTCAGGCCCGTGATCACCCCGCGCGCGTCGGAGCGCCAGTACGGCGCGAACAGTCCGGAGAACGCCGGGACGACGTACGCGCCGCCGTTGTCCGGGACCCGCGCCGCCAGGTCCTCGATCTCGGCCGCCGAGTCGATCAGCCCCAGCTGGTCACGGAACCACTGCACCAGCGCGCCGGTGATGGCGATCGAGCCCTCCAGACAGTAGACGGGGGCCTCCCCGCCGAGCTGGTAGCCCAGCGTCGTCAGCAGCCCGCTCTTGGACGGCACCGGCCGCTGCCCGGTGTTCAGCAGCAGGAACGAGCCCGTACCGTACGTGTTCTTCGCCTCGCCGACCCGGTAGCAGGTCTGCCCGAACACCGCCGCCTGCTGGTCGCCCAGCGCCGCGGCCACCGGCACCCCGCGCAGCTGGCCCACCGCCGTCCCGTACACCTCCGCCGAGGACCGGATCTCCGGCAGCATCGCCTCCGGCACCCGCATCGCCGACAGGATCGAGGTGTCCCACTGGAGCGTGTGCAGGTTCATCAGCATCGTGCGCCCGGCGTTGGTCACGTCGGTGACGTGCACCCCGCCGTCCGTACCGCCCGTCAGCTTCCAGATCAGCCAGGAGTCGATGGTCCCGAAGGCGATCTCGCCGCCCTCGGCCCGCGCCCGCAGACCGGGCACGCTGTCCAGCAGCCAGGCCGCCTTCGGCCCGGAGAAGTAGCTGGCCAGCGGCAGCCCGGTGGCCTCACGGAAGCGGTCCTGGCCGTCCGCGCCGCCCAGTTCGTGGCAGAGCTGCGCCGTACGGGTGTCCTGCCAGACGACGGCGTTGTGCACCGGCCTGCCGGTGGAGCGGTCCCACAGCACCGTCGTCTCACGCTGGTTGGTGATGCCCAGCGCGGCGAGCTGGTCGGCGCGCAGCCCCGCCTTGGCGAGCGCGCCCGCCACCACCGCCTGCACCTTGGCCCAGATCTCGTCGGCGTCGTGCTCCACCCAGCCCGGCTTCGGGAAGATCTGCCGGTGCTCGCGCTGGTCGACGGCGACGATCGCGCCGTCCTGGTTGAAGATGATGCAGCGGCTGGAGGTCGTGCCCTGGTCGATCGCGGCGACGTACTTGTCCGTGCTGCCGTCCGTCATGACGTCTCCTGACTCCTCGTTGCTGGTCGCGCCGCCTGCCGTGCCCGGGTGGCCGGTCAGAAGACCGCGGTGAACACCAGGCCGGAGAGCGCCGCGCCGATCAGCGGGCCGGCCACCGGAATCCAGGCGTAGGACCAGTCGGAGGTGCCCTTGTTGGGGATGGGAAGCAGTGCGTGGGCGATGCGCGGCCCCAGGTCGCGGGCCGGGTTGATGGCGTAGCCGGTGGGCCCGCCGAGGGAGAGTCCGATGCCGACCACCAGCAGGGCGACGAGCAGGACGTTGATGCCGGAACCGTAGACACCGGCGTCCGCACCGGGCACCTGCCCGATCCCGATGCCCTCGTTCTTGCCGAAGAACAGCAGCGGCAGCACCAGCGCCACGGTCGCGATGATCTCGGTGACGAGGTTGGCGGCCGGGTTGCGCACCTCGGGCGCGGTGGAGAAGATCCCCAGCGTCGGCTGTGCCTTGCCCGCCTCCGCGTTGGCCGCGAACTGCGCGTAGTACAGCGCCCACGCCAGTACGGCGCCGAGCAGCGCGCCCACCAGCTGCGCGGCGATGTACAGCGGCACCTCCGACCACGGCGTGCCGCCCGCGACCGCCGAGCCCAGCGTCACCGCGGGGTTCAGGTGCCCGCCGGACAGCGGCGCCGCGGTGTAGGCCCCGGCGAGCACGCCGAGGCCCCAGCCGAACGCGACGACCACCCAGCCCGCCGCCTTCGCCTTGGAATGGTGCAGGGTGACGGCGGCGCACACGCCGGCGCCGAACAGGATCAGCAGGGCGGTGCCGATGACCTCGCCGATGAGAATGTCCCCGTTGGAATACATGGCGGCTCCTTGTCCCTGGCCCGGGGGGAGTGCCCCCGTTCCTCCGTGCAGGGTGCGTGCTTCCCGTGCCACGGGGAGGGCGGCGGGCGCTCGGCCGCCGCGCCCCGCGCGGCGTCCGCGTCGGGCGTGCCGGTGCGCCGGAACCGCCCATGGGGAATCGGGCAGCGCCTACCGCTGCCACACGGCCGGGTCGCCCGGCTGCGGCGGTGCCGACGGACACCCGGAAGTGTTCACCGCAGGTGACGGGCCGTCAAGGTGCGGGGGAGGGGTGCGGGTCAGTCCCCGCGCCGACGTCCCCGGCGCACCTCGTGCCCCTGCGCGCCGGGCCGCCCCAGCACCCAACTGCTGGCTCCCGTCAGTGTCTTGGCGGCCTTCTTCAGTGGCGCCAGCGCCGCCGCGGCCTGCCCGTGCCCGCTCACGCCGCCCGGCCCGCACACCACCGTCGCCAGCGACAGCGTCACCGGGAGCCCGCCCGCCGACCACGGCGTGTCCAGCACGGCCGCCGCGAACGGCTCCAGGTCGTCCGGCCCGGCCAGCACCAGGAAGTCGTCCCCGCCGATGTGCCCCACCCGCGCCGCGGGCAGCTCCGCCGCCGTACGGGCCAGCGCCTGCCCCACGGCACGGATCAGCGCGTCCCCCGCCGCGAACCCCGCCCCGTCGTTGACCTGCTTGAACCCGTCCACGTCCAGCCAGCTCAGCGCGAACGCCCGGCCGTCCGCGATCCGCCGGTCCACCTCCGCGTTCACCGCGTCCGAACCGGGCAGCCGGGTCAGCGGGTTCAGCCGCGCCGCCTCCTCCACCCGGCTCTCGGCCAGCGCCCGCAGAATGTCGGCCAGGTGCACCACACCCATGCAGCGGCCCTGCTCGTCCACCACCGCGACATCGTCACCGGTCCGGTCCCGGTCGCCGTCCGTGACCACGTCCAGCACCTCCCAGGCGGTGGCGTCGGCGCCGACCGTCCGCGGCCGGTCGGCCAGCCGCAGCGCCGGGCGGTCGGCGTACAGCGCGTGCCCGTACCGGCCGGACAGTGACAGCAGGAAGCGGTCCCGGTCGATGGCCCGTACGGGCACGCCGTCCGGGTCCACCAGCAGGACGCCCGAGACCCCGGGGAAGCCCGTCAGATGACTGCGCACCGCACCCGCCGAGGCGGACATCGGCAGCAGCGCGGCGGGCTGCAGGAACTGCGTCACGGGCGGTCCGGGCGGCGCGTACGCCCCGGCCCCGGCGCCGCAGGCGTAACCGCTCGCCACCGGCCCGTACCCGTCGGCCGGCTCCGGCAGGTAGACATCGGCCGCCGGGCGCCGTGCGGGCGGTGCGAACAGGAACCCCTGCGCGAGCTGCGCGCCCGCCGCGCGCACCGCCGCGTACTGCCGCTCCGTCTCCACGCCCTCCACCGCCAGCACACTGCCCAGCACCTCGCACAGCTGCCGCATCGCGGCCACGGAGGCCCGCCCGCCCCGGTCGTCGTCCAGCCCCGCGCACAGCGAGGCGTCCAGCTTCACCAGGTCGGGGGCCAGGTCCCCGAGCAGCCGCAGCGGCAGGTCGCCGTCGCCGACCCCGTCCGCGCAGACGCGGAATCCGTCCTGCCGCAGCCCGGCCACCGCCTCCAGCAGCGCCCGCCGCGGCACGTGCACGAACGGTCCGCCGATGTCGATGGTGATCTCCCACGGACGGCGGCCCACGTCGTGTACGGCCTTGCGCAGCGCGGTCAGTTCCGGCAGCTCGGCGAGGGTCGCCGCGAACATGTTGACGTGCAGCGGCAGCAGGGTCTCCTGCTGCGCGGCGGACCGTACGGCGAGCCCGGCCAGCTCGGCGTCCAGGTCGGCGGAGCGGCGTGCCGCCGTCAGCACGTCGCCGCGTTCGGGGCGGGCGAGTATTTCCAGGGCGGCGACCGAACCGGTCGCCAGGTTCACGACGGGCTGGAAGGCGAATCGGAGCTGGTCCGTCCAGGCAGGCACGGCAGCAGAATGCCCGCTGGAACGGCCGACGGCGCGTGATTCACGCACTGTTCACGCACCCTTACGGCGCACTCGAACGGGTGCCCGCAACCGCGCCGTCCCCGCGCCGCCTCAGCGCACCGCGATCACCGCCGAGCCGTGCCCGAACAACCCCTGATTCGCCGTGATCCCGGCCCGCGCGCCCGGCACCTGCCGCGCCCCGGCCCGCCCGCGCAGCTGCCAGGTCAGCTCGCATACCTGAGCGATCGCCTGCGCGGGCACCGCCTCCCCGAAAGAGGCCAGCCCGCCGCTCGGATTGACCGGCAGCCGCCCGCCGAGCGCCGTCGCCCCGACGCGCAGCAGTTTCGCGCCCTCACCCTCGGCACACAGTCCGAGATCCTCGTACCACTGCAACTCCAACGCGGTGGACAGGTCGTAGACCTCCGCCAGCGACAGCTCGTCCGGCCCGAGCCCCGCCTCCTCGTAGGCGGCCTCGGCGATGGACGGCCGGAAGGCGGCCGGCGGTTCCGGGACGGCCGCCACCGAATCGGTCGCGATGTCCGGCAGATCCAGGTCGGTACGGGGATATCGCGGCGTCGCGGTGGAGACGGCCCGGATACGGACCGGGTCCGGCACGCCCCGCCGGCGCGCGTACTCCGGCCCGCACAGCACGAGCGCCGCCGCGCCGTCGGACGTGGCGCAGATGTCCAGCAGCCGCAGCGGATCGGCGACCACGGGCGACGCGGCGACCTCCGCCGCCGTCACCGGCTTGCGGTAGCGCGCGTACGGATTGGCCGCCCCAGCCGCCGCGTTCTTCACCTTCACCTGCGCGAAGTCGTCGACGGTGTCCCCGTACAGCGCCATCCGGCGCCGCGCGTACAGCCCGAAGTAGGCCGGGTTGGTGGCGCCCAGCAGCCGGAAGCGCAGCCAGTCCGGATCGTCGGGGCGATCGCCGCCCGCGGGGGCGAAGAAACCTTTGGGCGCCGCGTCCGCGCCCACTACCAGCACCACGTCCGCCAGACCCGACAGGATCTGCGCCCGCGCGGTGGCGATCGCCTGCGCCCCCGAGGCACAGGCCGCGTAGACGCTCGTCACCCGCGCGCCCTGCCAGCCCAGCGCCCGCGCGAACGTCGCGCCCGCCACGTACCCCGGATAGCCGCCGCGCACGGTGTCCGCGCCGACGACCGACCCGACCTCGCCCCACTCCAGCCCCGCGTCGGCGAGCGCCGCCCGCGCCGCCACCGTGCCGTACTCGGCGAAGCCGCGGCCCCACTTGCCCCAGGCGTGCATCCCGGCCCCCAGCACGGCGATGTCACCGGTCACGGCCGCCTCCCGCCGCGTCCGTCCCGGCCCTGTCCACGGGCCGCCACCACCACGTGGTCCACACGGTCTCCGCGTCCTCGCCCTCGTCCTCACCGCCGAGCACCCCGGGGACCAACTCGGCCGCCATACCCACACGCAGGTCCGCGACGCGCACACCCGGCGCCGCCTGGCCCAGCACCACCATCCGCTCCGCCGCCAGCTCCACCGCGATCAGCGTGCGCGGCTGCCACGGCACCTCGGGGTCCGAGACGTACGGCGGCGGCGGCCGGTAGCGCCCGTCCGTGTACGACCACACCGTGCCGCGCGGCGACAGCGGAACCTCCGTCAGCTCGGTGCCGTCGCAGCCCGGATCGCGGCAGAAGAAGTCCTCGCGCGGGAAGAAGACGGCCCCGCAGACCCGGCACCTCGTCCCCAGCAGCCGGAAGTCCGCCGGGTCCCGCCCGTCCCCGGTCTCGGTGAACCATCCCGGCACCACCGGCTTGCGCGTACGTGCCACGAATCCTCCAGGAGTCGGCAACGGACGATCCCTGTATGTGATCTGACGATCCGTCAGGAGTCTGGCACGCGACCGGCGGCCGACGGAACCCCACACCGCGCCCCGCTCCCGCCGAACGGAAGGATCATGCTGTTCTCCGCGAACCCGGCTGAACCGGATACGCCCGCACGGCGTCCACCAAGTCAGGGCCGGGACGCGGGATCCACGGGGGTGGTTCCGCGTCTTGGCCCGTCACTCGCGGCCCGCGTCCGGGTACCCCCGGCCATGCGGCGTCGGTGCACGCGGGACGCCACGAACGCGCTGCGTCTCCGGCCCGGGAACGGAGACGGGACCTTCGGCCCGTCCAAGGCCCTGATGAGCGGCTGGAACTTCACGGAGACCGCCGCGGGCGACTTCAACGGCGACGGCGTCGCCGACCTCGTCGCCAGGGACGACACGTCCGGCGACCTCAACCTGTGGATCAACACCGGGGGCACGGTCTCCGACCAGCCGCTACGGCTGACCGGAGGCTGGTGATCCGCTGCCCGGCGACGGCTGCCGCTGCCCGGCGGCGGCAGCTCATCGGCCGACGCTCAGCGCCCGCCGCTCAGCTTCTGCTTGAACCTCCGGTCGCGGGCTGGGTGAGTAGTTGGGATACCCGTTGGGGCGAGACGCCGAGGATGTGGGCGATGTCCCGGCCGGTCATGTCCCGGCTCTTGAGGGCCGACGCTGTTCGTCGAAGCTCCGCTGCCGCTTGAAGTTGGGCTTTGTGAGCGTCAACGGTTGCCTGAGTCGAGGCCTTGACGCGTCGGTTGAGCTCGTCGCCAAGGTCGACCTTGAGTTGGACGCCGCGCTCAACCCCGGGTACGTCCGCGGCTTTCATGAGCGCACGTCCACACTCAGCCGCCTCACTCAGTCGGCGAACGTAGGCGGGGGCGACTCCGTCCATTTCGAGCATCCACCCACCGCCGGCGCGATGGGCCACGATCTTAGGTAAATCCATACTCGGCACCTTCCTCGGGTCGAAATAGGGACTCTAGCCCCCCTAGATGGCGACATCTAGGGGGGCTAGACGATGTGGTGCGGGTCCCCCACACCGTTCGGGTCGCTAGTCGAACTTGACCGGCCGGGCCCCGAACCTGGGTATTCGACGGACGCGCATCTGGTCCCCGGCTGAGGCTGATTCTGTTCTCTGATCAGGCGCACTGATCAGCATGAAGGTCGTGAAGAATGGGGCTGCCACATCACGATGCCGGGCGGGAACTGCTGGCGGAGTCCTCGCGGTTTCGGAACGATCTCTTCGAGTGCCTGACCGCACGTGGGGATGAACTGTTCGAGCTGACGGACGCGTTGCTGTGCGCTGACGGCCCGGTGGCCGCGCCCGTGGACCTGACGCTGGTAGCCGAGCACCGTCGTGGCCACGGTGCCATGTACGACGCATTGAACTGCGGAAACGTCGATGCACCCCGGCTGCGGCAAGTGCTGGCCGGCCTGACGATGCCGCAGGCCGCCCACGGGCGCCTGGCCCTCGTGGTCGACATCAGTCACTGGCTCCGCTCCGACCAGCGCGGACCGCCTGTTCTGCTACGTCTACGGACGCAGCGGCCGGCCCTCGGACCAGCTCATAGCGACCGGATACGACGCCCCGCGCATGGCCCACCTCCTGGACGGGCTGCCGGTTGAGGTTCTCGGACGGATGTGTACGGACCGGGTCATGCGTAAGCCGGTCCCGGTGCCCTGGATCTCGCCGCCGCAGGGCGGCCGCCGAAGCACGGCAGGGAGTTCCGATTCGCTCAGCCGGACACGTGGGGTGAACCGGACGCAGCGACGATGCAGGTCACCGACCGGTACGGCGCAGTCCGCGCTATGGCCTGGGGTCGCATCCACCCCCGGCTGACCACCCGCTCCGCGTGGATCGACCACGGCGGGGAACTCCCCGTCATCGAGGGCACGTTGATCCGCCTGGAGGCCGAACACCTGCCTGGTGGCGGAGATCCGCTTCCTGTCTGGTTGTGGTCGTCCGCCACCGGCCTGAGTGGCGAAGACGTCGACGTGCGCCGGCAAGCGTTTCTGAGGCGCTTCGATCTTGAACACGCCTTCAGAATGATCAAGCAGACCCTGGGTTGGACCCGGCCAAAGGCTGGACATGGCTGGTCATCG
Organism: Streptomyces sp. NPDC059788; assembly: GCF_042732265.1. Lineage (NCBI taxonomy): Bacteria > Bacillati > Actinomycetota > Actinomycetes > Kitasatosporales > Streptomycetaceae > Streptomyces > Streptomyces sp. NPDC059788. The sequence continues at coordinate 74,090 of NZ_JBHWHY010000047.1, forward strand.
CCGCTCATACGCAACTCCGGCTCGTCCGCCAAGCCACTGCCGACCTGCGTCGCCCGTGGGAGAGGCCGGCCGAGCCCGGCCGGCTCACCCCGGCCCGGGTCCGCCGCCGGTTCAGGAACCTCCGCCCGTATCTCACCTGCCCAGCCCAGGCACCCAAACCCTCACGGCCAGGCCCGGGGCGGCCACTCGGTTCGGAGAACCGACGCCCCGTAACCCACTATGACGTGGGGAAAACCGCGAAACGACCAGAGAGCATCACGGAACGAAACTGCCTCGGACCTTAAATGCCAAGCTCAGCGACCGCCGCGAAACCGGAAAGTCGAAGTACGTGTCGGGGAAGGTCTCCGGCGTGAAGGTGTAGTGCCACCATTCCTTGTCGTAGTTCTGGAACCCGGCACGCTCCAGCCCCTCCTTCAACCGCAGCCGGTTCGCCCGCTGCTGCCCCTGCACCCGCGGATCGAGAGTGTGCGCGAGGGTGTCGAAGCAGTCGAACCCGGTCCCCATGTCGAGCGAGTTGTCGGGGAAGCGCTGCGCCTTCGGCGCGTAGCACTTCGTCAGCGGCTCCCCGGGGATGTACGGCCGCGTGGGGAGGCCCGGCAGCCGCACCAGCGTCAGATCGACGGTGCTGCCCCGGCTGTGCCCCGACTTCTCGGCGATGTAGCCGTCCCGGAAGAGGGTCGACTTGTCGATCCGTGGATAGAACTCGCCCTTCATCCGCTGATCGCCGAGGTCCTCGGCCCAGTCCACGAAGTGGTTCACGGCCTGCTGCGGCCGGTAGCAGTCGTAGACCTTGAGTGTGTAGCCGCGCCGCAGGAAGGACAGCTGGGCTCGGTGCAGGGCCCGTGCCGCATCCCGGGTGAGGATGCACAGCGGCTGCCGGTAGCCGGTGACCGGTACGCCCATGAAGTTGTGCGGCGTGAAGTAGCGCATCTCCTGGCGGATCGTCGGGTCCACGTCGCGCAGGGCGACGAATTCCCTGGGCGCCTTCGCCGTGGCCGACGCCTTCGTACCGGCAGCGGCAGGAGTGCCGCCGGACGGCCGCGGCACGGCGGCCGTTCCGGGCGGCGCGGCGGCATTGGTCAGGGCGAGGGCGGTGGCGGCCACGGCGAGGCCGCGCAGCGCGGCAGCGAGTCTCGGCATGGCACCCGTCTACCACCGGCACCGCGTCGCGCGAAAGAGCCCCGGAGCCGGATTCCGGAGAACCGGCTCAGCAGGAACTGCAGGCGCAGAAACCGTCGCAGGGATAGCGCCAGAGATAGCCGCAGGACCGCTGATAGACGCGGCAGCTGCACCGGCCCTTCATACACTGGTTGTCGTGGCAGGCGCTGCTGGAACAGTAGTTGGATTCGACGCTGCAATTGCAGTTCAAGGCCTTTGCGCCGCGCCGTCCGGAAGGCTCGGCGGGGCCGAGCGTCGCGAACAGCCGGTTCGCCTCCTCGCGCCCGAAATGCTGTGCGGCGGCTTCCCGGAGGGCCCGCTCGCCGGGGCCGGGATCGTCGACCCGGTCGAAAGCGAAACTGGACTCCCGCGCGGCGATGCGGTGGACCTTTTCGAGTACGCCGCTCTGCTCCGGTGAGAGGCCGGGGTGCGCCCGGCGATAGCGCGTGAGGTGTTCCACCCAGAGCCGGCTGCGGGTGGCGGGCGGCAGCGCGGCCCAAATGGCCTGGCGGTGGTGCAGGGGGTGGGCGATCATCGCGTCGTAGTCCTGGGGGAGGCTGTCGCGGTGGGCCTCGACCCACAGTTCGGCCTCGTCGCGGTCGGCGGTGGCCGCGTTCGCCGCTGCCCTGCCCGCCCCGATGAGCAGGCCCGCGGTGACCGCCGCACCACCGGCGAGCCGGAGGAACTGCTTGCGTCCCGGCCCGTCTTCCGTCCGGGACGGCCGGCGCAGGTCGCTGAGGGCTCCGACCGTACGGACCGTCGCGCGCGGCCCCAGCCGGCGGACGAGTGCCACCGCCATTCCCGGGCCGACCCAGGCACGTACCCGGTCCGGCCCCACTTTCAGGAGCGTCGGGGCCCAGGGCGCGTCCTCGCCGAGGCTTTCCACGCGCCACCGGTGGACATCCCGGTTCAGGAGCGACAACAGTTCGACTTTTCCCCCGCAGGCCTGCTCGACCGCTTCGGAGATCTTCCTGCACTGTTCGCACGAGGCGTCGAAGGCCAACACCCATCGCGTCGCCGGATAGCTCATTTCGCCCCCCATCCGTCTATTTACGGAAGGCTTCTCCGGCAAAAGTAACGCACGGGAAAAATGGGCGGCAATAGAACACGAATAGAAGACCGCTGCGGCTTTCCGTATCCCCGGCACCGCCCGGCGCCGACCAGCAACCCCCGGAAGCTCCCGACACCTCTCGGCACTGCCTCCAGGCAAGCCCCGGTATCGAATGGATTTCCGCACCGATTCGCCCTCGACAACGGCGCACGCTCACACGGCGACCATTTCCACCACCGCCAGTTCGCCCGCCCGGTGCACCCCCGCCACCCGCAGCCCGGCCCCGTCCGCCAGCGCCGTCAGCTCCGTCACCCCGCGTTCGCGCGCCCCGAAGTACACCAGCACCCGCAGGTCCATGCCGGTATGCACCGACTCGCCGTCCGCGCCGACCCGTTCCACGACCAGCACCCGGCCCCGCGCCCCCGCCGCCTCGGCGCACCGCCGCAGGATCGCCCGCGCCGCTTCGTCGTCCCAGTCGTGCAGGACCGCGGACAGGACGTACCCGTCCGCCCCGGCGGGCAGCGCTTGGAAGAAGTCGCCCGCCACCGCGTCCGCACGGTCGGCCAGCCCGGCGGCCGCCAGCGTGGCGCGCGCTGCCCGTACGGTCTCCGGCTGGTCGAACACGGTGCCCCGCAGCTCGGGATGCGCGGTGAGCAGAGCGGCGAGGAACGTGCCGTTGCCGCCGCCCACGTCCACGATCCGCTCCAGCGAGCCCCAGTCGAAGGCAGGTACCACCGCCTCCGCCCAGCGCGCTACGTCGACGCCCATCTGCGCGTCGTAGTCGGCGGCGCGCTCCGGGTCCGCCCGCAGGTCGTCCCAGAAAGAACGCCCGAACTGCTGTGGAAAGGCCGCCTCTCCCGTCCGTACGGAGTGGGGGAGCGCCACGAACGCCAGGTCCGCCCGGCCGATGCCGCTCTCCACGTCCAGCATCCGCCGCGCGCCGGACGGATGGCCGTCGCGCAGTTCCTCGCCGCGCGGCAGCAGCCCGTAGCGCCCCTCGCCGTCACGGCTGAACACCTCCACCGTCACCAGGTGCCGCAGGACCCGCTCCAGCACGCCGGCGTCGGCCCCCGTGGCCGCGGCCAGTTCCGGCACGGTCCGTACGCCGTCCGCGAGACGGTCGGCCACCCGCAGCGTCGCCGCCACCCGTACCGCCATCGGCGTCACCAGGTCCGCGATCGCCCATACGCCCCGACCTTCACCTTCACCGTCAGCCACTGCGTCCGTCCTCTCCGAGCGCCGCGTCGCACCGCCGCACGAACGCTCCAACCTACGCAACCGGGTGCCGCGGTGCCTACGCTTCCTCGTCCACCGGACCCCGCACCCGCACCCGGTACCCCACCTCGCCCCCGCCCTGGCGCTCGACCACCACCCGCCCGTCCTCCAGCCGCGACTCGAAGCGCTCGACCGTCGGCCGCTGCCAGCCGTCACCGGCGTCCGGTACGACCAGACCGCCACCGACCCGGCCGGGCTTCGGCGCCCACACCTCCAGCTCCGTCGCACCGTCCGCGCCCGCCACCGGCAGCACCGCACCGGCCCGCGCCAGCACCGCGATCCGCGCCGGCGGGGTGTCCACCAGCACCTGCCCGGGACCGTCGTACGCCCGCCCGCTCGCCGTGTCGTACCAGCGCCCGCGCGGCAGCCGCACCGCCCGCCGCGTCACACCGGGCCCCAGCACGGGCGCCACCAGCAACGCGTCCCCCAACAGGAAGGCGTCCTCGCAGTCGCGCAGCTTCCGGTCCCGCGGCGAGCTCCACCACACCGGGCGCACATACGGCGCCCCGGACAGCCGCGCCAGCTGCGCCAGCGTGACGAAGTACGGCAGCAGCCGCGCACGCTCCAGCAGCGCCGCCCGCGCGTGCTCCAGCACCTCGGACCCGTACTCCCACGGCTCCCGCCGCCCCGCGGCGATCGCCGAATGCGTACGGAACAGCGGCAGGTACGCGGCCATCTGGAACCACCGCAGATACAGCTCCGGCGACGGGACCCCGGAGAAACCGCCGACGTCGGGACCGCTGTACGGCACCCCGCACAGCCCCATCCCCAGCACCAGCGAGAGCGACGCCCGCAGCCCCGGCCACCCGGTCGCCACGTCCCCCGACCACGTACCCCCGTACCGCTGCATCCCCACCCACCCCGAGCGCGAGAACAGGAACGGCCGCTCCTCCGGGCGCTGCTCCAGCAGCCCGTCGTATCCCGCGCGCGCCATCGCCAGCCCGTACACGTTGTGGGCCTCCCGATGGTCACCACCGCGGCCCTCCAGCGCGTGCCGCGCCGAACGCGGCAGCGACGGGTCGCCGAACGCCGCGAACGACACCGGCTCGTTCATGTCGTGCCACACCCCGGAGAACCCCTGCGCCAGCCGCTCCGCGTACAGCCCGCCCCACCACTTGCGCACCCGCGCGTCCGTGAAGTCCGGAAACACCGCCTCGCCCGGCCACACCACCCCGCGCACCTCACGGCCCCGCGCGTCCCGTACGTACGCGTCGGCCGCGGCCCCGCCCTCGTACACCGCGTTGCCCGGCTCGGCCTGCACCCCCGGATCGACGATGGACACCAGCCGTACGCCCTCCTCACGCAACTCGCGCGCGAGACCGGGCAGATCGGGGAACGCCGTACGGTCGACGGTGAAGACCCGGTGGCCGTCGTAGTGGTCGATGTCCAGATGCACGGCGGACAGCGGCAGCCCCCGCTCGTGGTAGCCGGAGACCACCCGCCGCACCTCCGCCTGACTGCCGAAACCCCACCGGGCGTGCTGCGGGCCCAGCGCCCAGCGGGGCGGCAGCGCAGGGGCCCCGGTCAGCGCCGTCCAGCCGAGCAGGACACGGGCGGGCGTACCGACCAGGACCCAGTACCGCAACGGGCCGCCGTCCATCCGCAATTCGGAGCAGCCCGGCCGGTCGTGCCCCGAACCCGCGCCCTCCGCGCCTTCGCGCAGCATCACCGCGCCGTCCCAGGAGTTGTCGTGGAAGACCAGGTGCGTACCCGCGTCCGCCACCACCAGCTGCACCGGCATCGTGACCGACAGCGGATCGTCGCCGGGCACGAACGCGCCGCCCGGGTCGGTGTTCCACAGCCGGTACGTGCCCCCGCGCAGCCGCGGCCCCGCCGACCGCCCGCCCAGCCCGAAGAAGCGCGCGTCGGCGGCCACCTCGGAACGCTGCACCCACCGCGAGTCCCCGGACCGCTCGCCCGGCACCCCGCCCTCGTCCCCGGCCACCCGGTCCCACCAGCGCGGCGGCAGCTCCCGCCGCAGCACCACGCCGCCCGGCGTGCGCACCGCCACCGCGCCGTGCCGCGACACCGTCACCGTCACCCGCTCCGACACCACCCGCCAGCCGCCCTCCGTGTCGGGCTCCAGCACCGCGCGCGCGTCCGGCTCCGGGCACGCCCCGGCCAGCGCGTACGACGGCTCCGGCGCCGCGCCGTCCCAGCCGCAGAAGACCGCGCCGCCGGACGCCACCCGCACCCGCAGCGAGGAGCGCGCGAAATGCACCACCCCGCCACCCGGCTGCGGCTCCGCGTCCACCGCCGTCCCCGGGACCCGCGCCCGCTCCGGCCCGCGCCGCGGCAGCCCCAGCACGTCCGCCCGGCGCCGGCGCCACGCCGACCGCCACGTGCGCAGCCCCCGTACCGATCCCAGTGCCCTGACGGCCCGGACCGCACCGGCCGCCCCGTCCCACCGCACCGACCGCTCTTGATCACGCCCGTCCATGCTGCTCAGCCTGCCATTGACGGCCCGCGGAGGGGATGCCGTTCAACTCCCGTTCACCTGGGAAGAACCGGCACCCCACCCGCGGCACACCGGTGGCGTGGACGCGGCGGGGCGCCGATCGCCGGGCCGCTCCCGGTGCCGTGGGTGCCCGCCCCCGAATGTGATGGCGGCCCTGGCGCACAAGTCGATCACGTGGCATCGTCCTGCCCAGCCGTGTCACACGCACGCGCCCCCGCGCTGCGCCCGGGGTGACCCCCCAGCCGTACGGGGGCACCGTGTACCGCACGCCCACACCGCGTCCACGCAACGCCGCGTACAGCCGGGAGCCGATCATGACCACCGCACCGCAGTCCGTCCCGCAGCCGGAACCCCTGTGGCAGCCCGGCCCGGACCGCATCGCCGGCGCCCAGCTGACCCGCTTCCACGACTGGGCGGCCGCCCACCACGGCGCCCCCGCCCGTACCGCCGAGGGCCCGGTGGCGGACTACGCCGTACTGCACCGCTGGTCCGTGACCGAACTGTCCCGTTTCTGGCAGGCCGTCGCCACCTGGTTCGACGTCCGCTTCACCACCCCCTACGAGACCGTCCTCGCCGACCCCGCGATGCCGGGCGCCCGCTGGTTCCCCGGCGCCACCCTCAACTACGCGGAACACGCCCTGCGCGCCGCCGAGGACCCGGCCCGCGCCGGCGAACCCGCGCTCCTGTACGTGGACGAAACCCACGACCCCGCCCCCGTCACCTGGACCGAGCTGCGCGCCCAGGTCGGCTCCCTCGCCGCCGAACTGCGCCGCCTCGGCGTACGGCCCGGCGACCGCGTCAGCGGCTACGTCCCCAACGTCCCGCAGGCCGTCGTCGCCCTCCTGGCCACCGCCGCCGTCGGCGCCGTATGGACCTCCTGCGCCCCCGACTTCGGCGCCCGCAGCGTCCTGGACCGTTTCCAGCAGGTCGAACCGGTCGTCCTGTTCACGGTCGACGGCTACCGCTACGGCGGCAAGGAACACGACCGCCGCGACACCGTCGCCGAACTCCGCCGCGAACTGCCCACCCTCCGCGCCGTCGTCCACATCCCCCTCCTGGGCACCCCCGCCCCCGAAGGCGCACTGGAATGGACCGACCTCACCTCCGCCGCCGCCGAGCCGGTCTTCGAACAGGTCCCCTTCGACCACCCCCTGTGGGTCCTGTACTCCTCCGGAACGACCGGCCTGCCCAAGGCCATCGTCCAGTCCCAGGGCGGCATCCTCCTCGAACACCTCAAACAGACCGGCCTGCACTGCGACCTCGGCCCCGAAGACCGCTTCTTCTGGTACACCTCCACCGGCTGGATGATGTGGAACTTCCTCGTCTCCGGCCTCCTCGTCGGCGCCACCGTCGTCCTGTACGACGGCAGCCCCGGCCACCCGGACACCGCCGCCCAGTGGCGGATCGCCGAACGCACCGGCACCACCCTCTTCGGCACCTCCGCCGCCTACGTCATGGCTTGCCGCAAGGCCGACGTGCACCCCGGCCGTGACCTCGACCTGGCCGCCGTCAAGTGCGTCGCCACCACCGGCTCCCCGCTGCCGCCCGACGGCTTCCGCTGGCTGCACGACGAGGTGGCCGCCGACCTGTGGATCGCCTCCGTCAGCGGCGGCACCGACGTCTGCAGCTGCTTCGCCGGCGCCGCGCCCACCCTGCCCGTGCACATCGGCGAACTCCAGGCCCCCTGCCTCGGTACGGACCTCCAGGCGTGGGACCCGCACGGCAAGCCGCTGACCGACGAGGTCGGCGAACTCGTCGTCACCAACCCCATGCCGTCCATGCCCATCCGCTTCTGGAACGACCCCGACGGCACCCGCTACCACGACAGCTACTTCGACACCTACCCCGGCGTCTGGCGGCACGGCGACTGGATCACCCTCACCTCGCGCGGCACCGTCGTCATCCACGGCCGCTCCGACTCCACCCTCAACCGCCAGGGCGTACGGATGGGCTCAGCGGACATCTACGAGGCCGTCGAACGCCTCCCCGAAATCCGCGAATCCCTGGTCATCGGCCTCGAACTGCCCGACGGCGGCTACTGGATGCCGCTGTTCGTCCACCTCGCGCCGGGCGCGGCCCTCGACGACGCGCTGCGCGACCGCATCAAGCGCACCATCAGGGAACAGTGCTCCCCGCGCCACGTCCCCGACGAGATCATCGAGGCGCCGGGCGTACCGCACACCCTCACGGGCAAGCGCATCGAGGTCCCGGTCAAACGGCTCCTCCAGGGCACGCCGCTGGAGAAGGCCGTCAACCCGGGCTCGGTCGACAACCTGGAACTGCTGCGGTTCTACGAGCGGATCGCCGCCGAGCGCGCCGAGGCCGAACGCGCGCGGTGACCGTGTGAGCCGTCGCGGACGGCCGTTGTCAGACCCTCCGATTACTCTCAGTCACAAGTGCGGTTCGTGGAGCGAGCCGCACGCACCGACCGAGGGGGAGTCATGGCAACACCGTCCCGACGCACCGCGCACACCGACCCGGGCAACAGCACCGCCGCGCGCCGCATGCTGCGCCGCGAAGTCCCCAGCACCGCCGCCGTCCTGGCGGACGCACAGGACTTCGCGGCCATGCGCCGCTACCGCACCTTCCCGTTCGACGACCACACCGCCTACCTCCAGCAGATGGAGACCCTGCTGCGCTCGCTGACCGCCCAGGGCATCCACACCACCGTTGCCCTCTTCGACCCCGTCGCGTACGAGACGTTCTGCACGGACACCGACCTCGACCCCGACCGCCCCGACAGCCGCTCGCGCTACACGGCGGAAGTCGCCTGCACCGGCGCCACCCTGCCGTACATGGGCGAAGCCCTGACCCGACTGCTGCCCGTGCTCATCGACGAGGCGGAACGCCAGGCGACCTGGGACCGCGCCACGGCGCTCCTCGCCCGCACGGGCGCCTGCCCGGACTGCGGCGAGGACCTCGCCCGGTCCGCGTTCGCCCGCGCCTCCCGCGCCGTGACCGGCCTGCTGGACACCCTCGGCGACGGCACCCACCACCTGGTGTGCAGCGTCCCCGCGAGCGGCGCCCCGCTCCTCGCCGTGCTGCACGCCGACTCCCGCGACGACGGCCGGCTGGAGCTGTCCGAGGCCGCCACCCTCGTCTTCTGCACGGTCCTCGCCGCCGGCATCGCCCTGCGCAGCCCCGGCGGCATCGTGTCGCGGACGGACCGGGCCCCCGGGCGCGACACGGTCCGCGGCTGGGTCCTGCGCGACGCCTGGCTGCGCCCGCTCAGCGCCGCCGAGGTCTTCACGGCGTACTGCACCGACGCAGGTACGGGCGAGCCGGTCCCGCCCGAGCCCGGCGTCGACCACGAACCGGGCCTCGAAATCCCCGACCCACCACCGACGGACGGCCACCACCACAACCACAACTGAGCCCAGAACGCCGGACGGCCGCCCCGCCACAAGGGCGGGACGGCCATCCGTACCAGCGTTCTTCAACAGTCGGCGACGAGGTCCGGCCGGGCGCTCCCGGGCCGGGCCCCGCCGGGGATCACTCCCCGGAGAGCACCGCCTGCGCGGCAGCGCGCGCGTCCTCGGCGGTGTCCGCGGCGCGCGCCGCGGAAGCGGCACGCTCGCACTGCGCCAGCGTGTGCTTCGCCAGCGTCGCGCGCACATACGGAATCGACGCCGCGCCCATGGACAGGCTCGTCACGCCGAGCCCCGTCAGGACACAGGCCAGCAGCGGATCGGAGGCCGCCTCGCCACAGACACCACAGCTCTTGCCCTCGGCCTTCGCCGACTCGGCCGAGATCGCCACCAGGTCGAGCAGCGCCGGCTGCCACGGGTCCTGGAGCCGCGAGACCGCGCCGACCTGACGGTCGGCGGCGAAGGTGTACTGCGCCAGGTCGTTGGTCCCCAGCGAGAGGAACTCGACCTCCTGCAGGATCGACCGGGCACGCAGCGCCGCGGACGGAATCTCCACCATCGCGCCGAACTTGGCCTGCAGCCCGGCCTCCCGGCACGCGTCGGCGAACGCCTTGGCGTCGGTCCGGTCGGCCACCATCGGCGCCATGACCTCAAGGTAGACCGGCAGCCCGGCCGCGGCCTCGGCCAGCGCGGACAGCTGCGTGCGGAGCACCTCGGGGTGGTCCAGCAGCGTGCGCAGACCCCGCACGCCCAGCGCCGGGTTCGGCTCGTCGCCCGGCGTCAGGAAGTCCAGCGGCTTGTCCGCGCCCGCGTCCAGCACGCGCACCACGACCCGGCCCTCGGGGAAGGCCTCCAGCACCTTGCGGTACGCCTCGGCCTGCTTCTCCTTCGACGGCGCCTTCGCGCTGTCGTCGAGGAAGAGGAACTCGGTACGGAACAGCCCGACGCCCTCGGCGCCCGCCGCCACGGCCGCCGGCACGTCCGAAGGACCGCCGACGTTCGCCAGCAGCGGCACCTTGTGGCCGTCCGACGTGGCGCCCGGACCGGTCGAAGCAGCCAGCGCGGCCCTGCGGGCCTCGGCCGCCTGCTCAAGCTCCGCGCGCTTCTCGGCGCTCGGATTCACGAAGATCTCACCCGTGCTGCCGTCGACGGCGACCACGGTGCCCTCGACCAGCTCGCCCGCGCCCGGCAGCGCGACCACGGCCGGCACGCCCAGCGCCCGCGCGAGGATCGCGCTGTGGCTGGTGGGCCCGCCTTCCTCGGTCACGAACCCGAGCACCAGCGTCGGGTCCAGCAGCGCCGTGTCGGCCGGCGCCAGGTCCCGCGCGATCAGCACGTACGGCTCGTCGCTGTCCGGCACACCCGGCATCGGCACGCCCAGCAGCCGCGCGACGATGCGGTTGCGTACGTCGTCGAGGTCCGCGACCCGCCCGGCCAGGTACTCCCCGGCACCGGCCAGCAGGGCCCGGTAGGCGGCGAAGGCGTCGTAGACACCGCGCTCGGCGGTGCTGCCCACGGTGATGCGCCGCTCGACGTCGGCCATCAGCTCGGGGTCCTGGGCCATCATGGCCTGGGCCTCGAGAACGGCCTGCGCCTCACCGCCGGCCAGGTTGCCCCGCGCGATCAGGTCGGCGGCCACAGCTTCCACGGCCTTGCGGGCACGCCCCTGTTCGCGCTCCGCTTCCTCCGCCGGAATCTGCTTGGCCGGCGGCTCCAGCACCGCCGTACCCATGTGCCGCACCTCGCCGATCGCCACACCGTGGCTCACGCCGACGCCTCGCAGCGTTGTCTCCATTGCACCCGTCTCCGGTTGGCGCGGCGGCGGTTCACCGCCGCGGTGGATGTCGTACGTGCCGTCAGGGACGGCGGCGGCTCACTGCCAGCTGAAGAGCTGCGCGCCGGCCTTCACATCGCCGTCCTCGACGACCTCGCCGAGGGAGTCGGCGGTCGCCTCCAGCGCCACGATCGGGCAGACCGGCGACTTTCCGGCCTCCTCGACGGCGGCGGGATTCCAGCGCACGACGGCCTGGCCGCGGGTCACGGTGTCGCCCTTGTTGACGAGCAGCTCGAAGCCCTCGCCGTTGAGCTGGACGGTGTCGATACCGAGGTGCGTGAGCACGCCGTGGCCCTCGCTGTCGACGACGACGAACGCGTGCGGGTGCAGCGAGACGACGACACCGTCAACGGGCGATACGGCCTCGGAAGGCTCGCGCACCGGGTCGATGGCGGTACCGGGACCCACCATCGCGCCGGAGAACACCGGGTCGGGCACGGCCGCGAGTCCGATGGCGCGTCCAGCGAGCGGGGACGTCACGGTGGTCATGGGAGTCCTCCCAGGGGTGGAGATCTATCAGGCCGCCGTCACTACCTGTCCTGGACGGCGCACCGATCAGAGCGTAAGTCATAAGAAGTGAGGGTTCCGCACGCGCGACACCACCCTTGGAGCACCGGCCCCGGGGAATCGATTTGCCCCGCCCGGCGGGGGCCTGTACTGTCTGACACCTGCCCCGGTCCGACAGAACGCGATCACATCGCGGAGCGGACAGCGGGCGGCACTCCATCAGAACTGATCGAGAATTTCCGACCTCGTTTCTGCATGTCTGCGGAAAACACGGTGGTCCGGAAGCCCGAAAAGGCCTGATAGAGTGGTGGAACACCGAAGGGAAGCGCCCGGAGAGCCTGGTGAAACAGGCACAAAGGAAGCGTCCGTTCCTTGAGAACTCAACAGCGTGCCAAAAGTCAACGCCAGA
>NZ_JBHWHY010000048.1:0-85253 GCF_042732265.1 Streptomyces sp. NPDC059788
GCCCACCTGCTTCGCGGCCGGGAAGCAGGCAGGCCGCGGCCCCGGCCGTCAGCCCTTGCCGAAGTGCACCGCGGGGAAGGCATCAGCCGCTCGGAGGGATTTCGAGAAGCCGCCGGCCAGGTCGGTGAGGCGCGCGGTGGCGGTCGGGCCGAGGTGGTCGTACGGTGCGGCGTCGAGGCGGTCGGTCCGCGCCTCGACCTCATTTCGCAGGTCGGCGCCCGACTTCGTCAGGTCCCCCGTCTCGTCCAGCAGGCCGCGCACGCGCAACCCGTCGCGGGCGGCGGCCCACTGTTCGGCGGACCACCCGCGGGTCTGCATGAAGAGGGCCGAAGTCGGTGCCGTTCCGGTGGCGTTGTGCAGGACCAGCGCTTCGAGGCCGGACAGGCCGGCGATCGCCAGGGCGGCGAGGTGCCCGTCGCCCCGGTGCTCGCGCAGCAGCGTGGCGGCGTGCCACAGGGCCAGGTGGGCCTCCTCGGGTACGGGCAGGTCGGCGTTGGCGGCGTACAGCGGCCGTGCCTCGCGGCGGCACGCCTCGGTGGCACGCAACGCCAGCTCGGCCGCCTCGGCCAGCTCCCGCGACGCGAGCACCTCCTCGCCGAGCATCCGTCGCAGTACCTTGTCCGCGACGCGCAACCGGGCCGCGAGCACCGCCTCCGGCGTGGTGACCGTCCACGCGGCGGGTATGAGCCGCTCCACATGCTCGTGGTTGAAGTTGTAGAACGTGGCCGAGACGGTGCCCGCGCCGACGGCCCCGAGCGGGGCCGCGCGACCGGCGAGGTAGGCCATGGTTCCGCGTTCCAGCCCGAGCGCCGTGAGTTCGTCCTGCTGTTCCGGCGCGAAATACACGCACGAGTGCAGGGGACCGACGGCGCTGTGGCAGTGGCGGCCCGCGCTTGCTTCGAATGACGACATGCGACAGCTCCAGTGTGAGTGATCAGGTGTGGCTGCCCGGCCGGGGCGGCGGGGAGGCGGGGTGTCAGGTCTCGTTCGCGGGTTCGTGGTGGGGGCAGTCGGTCAGCGCGGCGGCGGTCTGGGTGAGGTGCTGGGCCAGGACCTGGGCGGCGGTGTCGGCGTCGCGGGCGAGCGCGGCCTCCTCCAGGCGGCGATGTTCGTCGGCGCCGTCCCGGCCGGGGGTGCGGTGTGCCGACCAGCGGCGGGCCAGCTCGCTCGCGGTCCACATCCGGTCGAAGGTCTCCAGCAGTACGGGGTTGCCGCACCCCTCCAGCAGCGTGCGGTGGAACGCGCGGTGGGCCTCGGACCATGCGCCGCTGTAGTACTCGCCCTCCTCGGGCGCGTACGCCGGGGTGCGGGCCAGGCGGTGGTGGGCGGCGCGTACACGGGCCTCCCAGTCGAGGTCCCCGCGTTCGACGGACATGCGCAGTACGACCGGTTCGATGGTCCGGCGGGCTTCGGCGATCTCCTGCCAGCGGCGGTCGGTGATGGCCGGGACGGCGAAGCCGCGGTTGGGCAGCCGGTCGGCGAGGCCGTCGCCGACCACCCGTACGAGCGCCTCGCGTACGACGGCCAGGCTCACGCCCTGCTCCCTGGCGAGGTCCTGCGGTTTGAGGGCGTCTCCGGGGGCGTGGTCCCCGCGCATGATCGCGTCCCGCAGGTGTGCGTAGACCTGCTCGGAGAGCATCTGCTTGCCCGGCGGGGCCGGGGGGTGCTGCTGCTGCGGCGGCGTCTGAGTCATACCTCCATCATAGATCAAACATCGAATAATCGATTATTGCTGCTATGGTCGATCCATCGGTGGGCAGCAGCAGAGCGCCGACGGCCCCGCACGTGACACGGCAGCAGGCCCGGCGCCGATCAAAGCCCCACCAACCCCCAGCACGGTCTGAAAGGAACGACGCGTTGCGCGCCAACGACCCCTTCGCCCGCCTCCCCGAGGCGGCCTCCTTCACCGTTACCAGCACCACCGTCACCGACGGTGCCGTCTGGCCGCCCGAGCAGCACGCCTCCGGCGTTCCCGGCGGCAAGGACATCTCCCCGCAGCTCTCCTTGAGCGGCGCCCCGGACGGCACCAAGAGCTACGCCGTCACCGTCTACGACCCCGACGCCCCCACCGGGTCCGGGTTCTGGCACTGGGCGGTTGCCGACATCCCCGCCACCGTCACCGAACTCCCCGAGGGCGCCGGCGGCGACACCGGCCCGGGCCTGCCCCCGGGCGCCTTCCAACTGCCCAACGACGCCCGCATGGCCTGCTACATCGGCGCCGCCCCGCCCGCCGGACACGGCCCGCACCGCTACTTCACCGTGGTGCACGCCCTCGACGTCGAGACCATAGGCGTCCCGGCCGACGCCACCCCGGCCGTCCTCGGCTTCACCATGGCCGGCCACACCCTCGGCCGCGCGGTCCTGACCACCACCGCCGAAACCCCCGCCTGACATACGGCAACGGGGTGGCCCTCGACCGCGATGGCGGTCGAGGGCCCGATCCCGGCGGAATGTGCAGGTGGTCCGATCCGGCAGGGCCGCCGCACCCCCGTGGCAGCGGCCCCTCGCCCGTCCCGGCTCAGCGCAGCCGGGTCGCGGCGTACACCTCGATGGCGGCCCGCTGGTACGCGGCCAGGCCCGGCGCGATCGACTCGTACGCCGCGCGCCAGCGCTCGTTGTCCACGCAGGTGTGCCCGATCGCGCCGTACTCCTCGGCGGTGGCTGCCCGGATACGGGACAGTGTCCGGTACTGGGTGTCGATCTCGGCCTGCACCTCGTCGGCGTCGGCGGGCAGGCCCACAGGCTGTTTCACCGGACCGGAATCTCCGGCCCCGCTCAGGACGGTAGAGGCTTCCGCTGCGGCAGCTTCAAGCCCGACTCGTGTCATTCCCGACAGTGAGCCCACGGCCGGTCTTGCCCGCTGGTGGTGACCGTTCCTGACGAGCGGTCAGGAGCGGTCCGGCAACGAGGGCGGGACTTTCGCCGGGTTCCGGCGCAGCGCCGCGAGGGCGGTCCTGATCGCCTCGTCGAGCTGGGGGTCGCGGCCGGCCGCGTAATCCTGCGGAGCGTGGAGGACCTCGATGTCCGGTTCGACGCCGTGGTTCTCGACGCTCCACTCGTGTCCGTCGGCCCAGAAGGCGTATTTGGGCTGGGTGACCAGGGTGCCGTCGACAAGGTGGTAGCGGGAGTCGATGCCGATGACGCCGCCCCAGGTGCGCGTGCCGACGACCGGTCCGATGTCGAGCGCCTTGATGACGGCGGTGGCGATGTCGCCGTCGGACGCGGAGAACTCGTTGGCGACGGCGACGATCGGGCCGCGCGGCGCATCGCGCGGATAGCTGTATGGCTGTGCTCCGCGCGGCAGCTTCCAGCCGATGACGCGGCGGGCCAGCTTCTCCACGACGAGCTGAGAGGTGTGGCCGCCCGAGTTCTCCCGCACGTCCAGGACCAGGCCCTCACGGGCCACCTCGACCCGCAGATCGCGGTGCAGTTGGGCCCAGCCCGAGCCGACCATGTCGGGGACGTGGAGGTAGCCGAGCCGGCCGCCGGATGCCTCGTGGACGTAGGCCCGTCGGCCGGCGACCCAGGCGTGGTAGCGCAGGGGACGTTCGTCGGCGATCGGGATGACGACGGGATGGCGCAGGTCCCCGCCGCCCGCCGGGCGGACGGTGAGTTCGACGGGCTGTCCCGCGGAGCCGACCAGGAGCGGGCCCGGCCCGGTGGTGGTGTCGACGGGCCTGCCGCCGACGGCGATGATCCCGTCGCCCGCGTGTACGGCGACGCCGGGCGCGGCCAGGGGGGAGCGGGCATCGGGGTCGGAGGTCTCGGAGGGCAGGACGCGGTCGATGCGCCAGATCCCGTCCTCATGGCGGGAGAGGTCGGCGCCGAGCAGCCCTTGCCGGGTGGCTTTGTTGTAACCCCAGGTCGGGGAGACGTAGGCGTGCGAGGTGCCGAGTTCGCCCTGCACCTCCCAGAGCAGGTCGACGAGGTCGTCGTGGGTGGCGATGCGTTCCAGCAGCGGGCGGTAGCGGTCCAGGGCCGCGTTCCAGTCGATGCCGCCCAGGTCGGGGCGGCCGAGGTCGGGGTGCCAGAAGTGGTCGCGCATCAACCGGCCCGCCTCGTCGTACATCTGGCGCCATTCGGCGGCCGGGTCGAGGGTGTGCCGGATGCGGGAGAGATCCACGGTGATGTTGGTGTCGCTGTTCTCGTCCTTGTAGGTGCGGCGGTCGGCCGGTACGAGGCGCAGTTTGACGTCCGAGCGCAGCAGCAGCCGCTTGCCGTCCCCGGTGACCGCGAAGGAATCGATGTCGGAGCCCAGTTCCTCGCACTTCTGCTTTTCGAAGTCGTACCGCTCCAGAGCGGCTTTCGGGCCGGCGGCATCGGGGGTGGCCCGGGTCGCGCCGAGCACCCCGCGTATCGGGTGACGCAGCCACACGAGACCGTCCTTGACGGCGCGGAGCGCGGAATACCGGGCGGCCTCCACGGGGACGGGGATGATCCGGTCGCTGAGCCCTTCGAGGTCGACCGCGGTACGGGGCACCGCGCCGTTCTCCTGCGCCGCGTCCTTCTTCTCGGTCTCGACCGCGCGCCCGGAGCGCTGCGGGCCGAAGGGGGACGGCGTGGTCGCGGCGAGGGTGATCAGATGCGGGCGGCACGCGCCGACGAAGGCGAGGTCGAAGACATGGGCGTCATAAACCGGGTCGAAGGAACGATCGGAGAGGAAGGCCAGGTGCTTGCCGTCGAGGGTGAAGGCGGGGGAGTAGTCCCGAAAGCGCAGCGGCGTCGCGTCACAGACGACCAGGTCGGCGGTGGCGGCGAGCTTCAGGTGACGCAACGGCACGGGCCCGGGGTGGGACCAGGCGAGCCAGGACGAGTCCGGCGAGAAGACCGGCCCGCTCGCATGGCCGTGCGCGCTGCGGTCGACTTCCCGGACATTCCCGGAGGTCAGGTCCACCAGCAGGACGCGCCCATCGTGCGCACACACGGCGGCATGACCGCCGTCCGGGGCGACGGCAAGGCTGAGCACCCGGCCCAGCTCCCCGCTGCCCAGACGGCGCGGCGTCGTGCCGTCCGCCGGGCCGGGGGGCGTCGCGACCTCCATGCCGGTGGCCGGCGCGACCTCCAGGCCGTCCTCGCCGTCGGCGTCCGACACCCAGACCACATGCTCCTCCTCGTCCAGGCGGAAGGTCTGGGGCAGTCGGGCCCGTACGCCGGGCCGTGCGGCAAGCGCGCGGGCCGGGCCGTCGCGATGGGTGATCCAGTGAATGGTCCCGCGGACGGTGACGGCGCTGCCGCGCCCGGTGCGATCGGGGGACACCGCGGTGAGATGGTGCTCGGTGGTGATGGGGCGCGGCGTGAGGTCGGTGCGCTGGCCGCCGAGCCGGATGTTCAGACGTCGGGGCTCGGCTCCGTCGAGATCGTCCAGCAACCACAGGTCACCGGCCGACATATAGACGACGCGGGCCCCGTCGGACGTGGCGTGGCGGGCGTAGAACCCGCCGAGCGGCGTGTGCCGGCGCAGATCCGTACCGTCGGGACGCGAAGAGTACAGCGCGCCGGTGCCCTCGTGGTCGGAGAGGAAGGCGATGCGCTCACAGGCCCCGAGCCACAGCGGACACTCGATGTTCCCTTCGAGATTTGGGTGCAGGCGGACGAAAGTACCTGCCCCGTCCGGGTCGACCCACAACTTGCCGGCGCAGCCGCCTCGGTAGCGTTTCCAGGCCGCCGCGTCCCGTCCCATCCTGGCCGACTGCAGCAGCGCCCGGCCGTCCGGCCCGAAGGCCACGCCGCCGACCGGCCCGTAGGGAAGCCGGTGCGCCGGGCCGGCGTCGAGCGGTACGGCGTGCGCCCATTTGCGGTACCAGGACGCCTGTCCGTACGCGCTGATGGCCACGACCCGGCCGTCGGGCGTCCAGCCGCCCACCGACGTGCCCGGGGTGCCCCAGTAGGTGAGCTGGGTGGACAGCCCCCCGTCCAATGGCGCGACCAGGACTTCGGGGGCGCCGCCGCGGGTGCTGGTCCAGGAGACGCGGGTGCCGTCCGAGGAGATCCGGGGATGGGTGACGGGGCGGTTGTCGGCGCTCAGCCGCCAGGCCCGGCCGCCGTCGAGCGCGGCGATCCAGACGTCGTCCTCCGCCGTGAAGGTCACCGAGTCATGGTGGAGATGCGGATACCGGAGGTAGGCGGCAGAAGTCATCGTGCACCCCCGAGGAGCGTTGCCACGGCGGGGCGGTGGTAGCAAGCGCCGGGTAAGCCGGTGCGTAAGCCGGTGGGCTCGGGCGTCTGGCCGCTCAGCCGGGCCCGGGGCCCTCGATCGGGGTGCGGAGCTTTCCTTGTATCCATTCGCTTCAAGTCCCTTTCATAGGGGCGTGGCCGGAGGTGTGTCGGGTCCGGAAGCCGCGTCCGTACGGTCCGGTGCGGCGGCGCGGTGGCCGGGAGGGTAATTCCCCGCCCGGGGGTAATTCCGGAACTTCCTCGGGTGAAGCCGGGCTCTGCCATAAGGGTGCCGAAGGAACGGCTCTGACGTAGACGCTCTTACCCACCGACTGAAGTTCGGGCAGCGGCCGCCATGACGGCGGCATCGGTGCCGAGTCCACGCCCCGTACCTCTGGGAGTTCACAACAGCCGCGACCCGGCTCATGAGCGTGCCCCTTGAGCCCGGCCGTGCGGGTCGGAAGTGACCTGGTAGGACAGGAGTTGCCGGAACAGCCCCGATTCCCGGGCGAGCTCCGCATAGGTGCCCTCCTGCACGATCTTGCCCTCGTCGAGGACCACGATCCGGTCGGCTACGGCAACATTGGTGATGCGGTGGGTCACCAGCAGCACCACCCGGTCGCGGGCCAGGTCCCGCAGGCGCTGGAAAATCCGGTACTCGGCCCGGGGATCCAAGTTCGCCGTCGGCTCGTCGAGCACCAGCAGTCCGGCCTCGCGGAAGAACGCTCGCGCGAGGGCGATGCGCTGCCACTGCCCGCCGCTCAGTTCCTCGCCGTTGAGCCACTCGCGGGCGAGGAGGGTGTCCAGGCCGGCGCCGAGCCGGCTGACGACCTCGTCGGCGCCGGCAGCGTCGCACGCCTCACGCACCGCCGTGTCGCCGCGCGCCGTGGGCTGCCCGAGGGTGACGTTCTCGCGTACGGTCAGCGGCCAGTGCGCGTAGTCCTGCGGGACCAGCGCCACCTGTTGCCACAACTGGTGCGGGTCGATGTCGCCGGTGGGGACGCCGTCCCACAGGACCTGCCCCTCTGTGGGCAGGTACAGGGCGCTGACCAGCTTGGACAGCGTGGACTTCCCCGAACCGTTGAAGCCGACCAGGGCGGTCACCTCGCCCCGGCGCAAGGTGAGCGACACGTCGGACAGCGCGTCACGGTCCTTGCCCGCGTAGCGGTGGCCGACCGCCTTGACCTCGATCGTCTTCGGTGGTTCGGGACGGTGGACGCCCCGGCGCATACGGAAGCCGCCGGCCTTGTCCAGGAAGCCGCTCCAGTCGTCCATGTACAGCCCGGTGCGTACGGCGCGCGCCCCGATGGCCACCAGGCCGCGGACCGACTGGCCCGCGGTCTGCAGGGCGAAGACGGCCGTCCCCGCGTACCCGACGCTGATCCGGCCGGTGGCCAGCAGCCATACGACCGCCGCCCATACGACGGCCGACCCCAGGCCACCGCACAGCGCGCCGACCAGGGACATCCGCGCTCCCGTGTCGGCCGCGGCCCGGTCCTCGCGGTTGATCCGGGCCACCGTCCGCCGGTAGCGGCCGGACAGGAAGGGCCCCATGGTGCCGGCGCGGATCTGGTCGGCGGCCTCCTTGGTGAAGATGTGCCAGCGCAGGACCGACAGCATGCGCTGGTCGCCGTTGCTGCGCATGTTCGCCAGGTAGCGCACCCGAGCGGCGCTGACCTGGGCCAGGGCCTGCGGCAGGCTGGCCGCCACCAGAAGCGGGAGCAGGACCCAGTGCACGCCGGCCAGCACGATCGCCCCGGCGAGGAAGGAGGCCGACGACGCGATCAGGTCCTGGCCTTCGTCGATCAGATCACCCGTGACCTGCGCTCCGCGGTCGGCGGCCTCACGGTCGCGGTTGAAGTCGGGCTCGTCGTAGGCGCACAGTTCCACCTCGGCGCAGCCGGCGAGCAGCATCTGCTCGGCTTCGCGCGACATCAGCGGGCCGAGCCGGGAGGACAGCCAGCCGACGGTGATCCCCAACAGGGCGCGCACACCGGCGGCGCCGGCCAGCAGGGCCACGGACGGCCACGCGTGCAGGAGCCGGTCGTAGACGGCGCCGTCGGCCAGCAGGGCGCTCAACGTACCGCTGATGGCGACCAGACCGAGGGCCTGCATCACGCCGGCGGCGACCTGACACAGCAGCAGGCCGACGGTCGCTCGCCGGTCGACCCGCCAGGCCAGATCCAGCGACCGCCGCACCAGCCGCGGCAGCCGTCGAGCCATGTCGCGCATCCGGATCGAACGACCGGCTGCCTCACGGCTGCCGGTCAGGTCGATGTATCGCATCTGCGAATCGCCGTCGGAGGCGCTTGCGGGAGCGGGTTCGGCTGTGGTGCCGGGTTCGGCTCCCGGCCTGCCGCTCGGCGAGCCCGGCGCTTCGGTACGTTGCGTCGGTGGGGGCGTCAGCGGAGGCGTCGGTGGGGCGGTGCGCGGCTCGGGGACATGGTCGGCTGAGGCATCGGTGGACTCGCTCATGCCGCCCACCCCGTATCGGGGCTCCCTGAGCGGACGACGCCGACGACACGCCGAGTGCGCGAAGCGGCCCCCGACCGAACACCGGAGGGGGTGTCCTGGCAAGGGCCGGGAAGGGCAGCGGTCACACAGGCGGGAAGAGGACGCATGGTGGCCTCCAAAAAGACGAGTTGTGCGATGTCACGGCGTTCAACGACAGCTCCCGCGTTTCGAACACATGTGTTTCGGACGCAGTGGGAGCCGCGGAATGGTGCGGAAGCACTGGTCTGCCGGATACACCGACCCTTGGCGGAAGCGGGTCGTCCCGCGTAATGACCATGGCCGAAAAGCCGAGGCTCGCGGGTACATATCTGGCAGGGGGCTCTGACGGGGGCCGAGGGAACGTGACCGATCGATCTGGTTTCCACGGCAGATCGCCCGCAGTGGCCAGCGCCCGTCGCGGCCATGCAAGTCGACGCACGGCATGGCGCCGCGAGCCGCACCGGCGATGGGCGCCCGCAACGAGCGACTGCCCCGCCATCGCATTCCACGTTCCAGTATCTGGTCACAGGCTTCTCGCGATGTGAGTCGATCGTTATCGTCCTGGCAAGTCGGGTTCCCGCAGGGAGGCAAACGATGGTCGAGGCTGTGGCGCTTCCGGTGCCCTGGCAGGTCAGGTTCCAGGCCGGCGGCAACGAAGGCATCGCCGACACACTCAAAGCCGGCATCGGCGGTTCGGCGGGGATGCGGCCGCACGAACTGCTGGAGGCTTCGCTGGCCACGTGCATGACCATCTCGGCGCGGATGGCGCTGGCGGACCTGAGCATCACCGACGCCGAGGTGCGTGTGCGGGTGCAATTGGAGCGCGAGGAGTCCACGACGCGGTTCCGCTACGAACTTCTCCTCGCCCCGGAACTGGAGGCCCACCGGCCCGCGGTCGAGGAGCGCATCGCGCACTCACCGGTGTGCTCCACGTTGAGCAAACCGCTGACCTTCGAACCTGTCTGACCGGTCCTGGCTGGTCTCATTGCCCGGGGCAGGGCAGGGCAGGGCAGGGCAGGGCAGGGCAGGGGCAAGGTGGGGGCGCGGGGTTGTACGTGCGGGCCCTGCCGGGTTCGGCCGGCCTCGCGGCATCTGCGGTAGTACCGGTCGTACCGGTCGTTATGCTGCCGGGATGACCGCGCACCGGCCCCCGCTCCTGACGTTGGAAGCCGCCAGGAACCTTCAGCGCACGCTCCGAGCCGAGATCGGACCGGGCCTCACTGAGCGGGAACTCGACGCGGTCGAGGCGCGGTTCGGCTTCGCGTTTTCGGCGGACCACAGGATTTTCCTCACCGCCGGGCTCCCGCACGGGTCACGACGCTGGCCCGACTGGCGCGACGGCGACCCCGAGGAGCTGGCCGGGTGGCTTTCAGATCGCACGGTCGGAGTTGGCGACCGTACCGCAGCTGGTCCCCGTCTACGGCCACCGCTACCTGCCTGGCACAGCAGGCGAATCCGGCCACCCCGTACTGTCCGTCCACCAGGCCGACATCATCATCTACGGGAACGACCTCGCCGACTACGTACGGCACGAGTTCACCGGCCGGGCGAGCCGTTTCCCGGCCCACGCGACTGTCGGTTTCTGGTCGTACTTCGTCCACGGCGGGCCCGGTACCGACGTCACCTTGCCCACTCCGCACACCCCCTGCGCCGACAGCGCGCAGGAGGCTGTCGAGTACCTTCGGATGCTGGCACTGGAGCGCCTCATCGGTCGACAGCACTACCCGCACCAACTGATCGAGGCAGGGCTTACGGCGCTGGCCCTCGACATCGAGTCGGAGTCGCTTCCGCTGCTCGCCGGCTTGTCACGCACCGAGCACGAGCGGGCCGACGCGCTCTTCGACCAGGTACTGGCCGAACTCGGCCTGCTCGGGGTCCTTCCCGGTGATGACACCGATATCCCCTGGGAGGCGGCCGGGCGCGGTACTCGCCAGCAAGCGATCGTCACGGAGGCCGAACGACTGCTCGCCGGTCCCTGGTCACCGTCGGACTGAACTCCCGGACAGGCGCTGCCCGGGGCGGCGCATGAACGACCCCTCATTCGACCTGCCGCCTTGCTTCTCTCGCCAAATCACATCAAAGCCAGTGCACGCGGCGTCTGCAGCATCAGCGCACTTGGCGTTGCACGCAGTGCGTGCATAATAAGGGCGTGAGCTCGCCGGGCGCCCCTGCGTGAGGTGGACCGGCATGCCGCCGGCGCCCTGCAATACAGGGCATGCAGGGCATACGGGATATGCGGTTTGCCCGGGCCGGGCGACCGATGCGAAGCCCGCCCCGGGAACGCGAAAGGACGCCTGACGTGAAGAACCCACTGGATTCGGCCGCACTGGACGCAGCCATCGAGAACGTCCACCGCGCCGGGATGCCGGGCCTGTTCGCCGAGGTGCGATACGGCGGCCAGGTCTGGCGCGGCGCGGCCGGGGTCGCCGACGTCGCCACCGGCCGCCCCGTCACCGCCGATATGCGGCACCGCGTCGGCAGCATCACCAAGACTTTCACCGCCGCCGCGGTCCTGCAGCAGGTCGAGAGCGGGCAGATCGGTCTCGACACGCCGATCGGCCGATACCTTCCGAAGCTGGTCCCCGGAGAACGTGGTGACGCGATCACCGTACGGATGCTGATCAACCACACCAGCGGCCTCGCCGAGTACCTCCCGTACGCCTACCCCTCCCTCAAGGCGTACCCCGTCCTCGCGGACACCGGCCCCCAGAGCTTGGACGACCACCGGTTCAGGCGGTTCGACTCCACTGAACTGATCGAGATGGGGGTCACCGCACCTGCCGTCGGCATTCCGGGCGGTACGCCGGGGGTGTACTCGAACACCAACTACCTGCTCCTCTGCGAACTTCTGGAACATGCGACCGGTACCACGGCCGAGCGGTACATCACTCGCAACGTCATCGAGCGCGCCGGACTCCGGGACACCGAACTCGCCGCCGGACCGTACGTCGACGGGCCTCACTCGCAGCTCTACGAAGCGTGGTTCGGCATGATCGACCCGCCGCGCGACTACAGCGTCTACGACATGTCCTGGGTGGGGCCGTCGGCCTCACTGATATCAACCGTCACGGACCTCAACCGCTTCTACCGCATGCTGATGGCCGGGGAGATCGTCGGCCCGTCGTCGCTGGCGCAGATGCAACGCACCGTCCCGGTCGTCTCCCAAGAGGGAAAGACGATCGACTACGGCCTCGGCCTCCACCCGATGGAGGGGCCCGGACAGGGCACTTTCTGGGGCCATGGCGGCACGGTCTGGGGTGGTGGAGCGCTGTCCATGACCCGAGCCGACGGCGAGCGGCAGATGACGGTCGCGGTGAACATGCAGAGGTGGAACCGCCTCGACTCCTCCGGCAGGCCGCGTCCCCATCCCATCGACGACGCTCTCGCGACTCTCTACGGCGTGGCGATGTACGGCTGACCGCAAGGCGAGGGCCTGGGCAGGCGTCAAGCTCTCGGCGCGGTCCCCACATCCCCGCGGTGCGGCAGGCTTTCGCCCCAGGGGTGTAGACGCACGTCGGCTCGGGCGCCGGTGCCGGAACTCACCCGTCTACCTGCCGCCCGGAGCTGGCGACGCCCCGTCAGCCCTCCTCCTCGCGCACGATCGCGTAAAGGTGCTTGAGGTACTCGGCGAAGCGTTCGCGTCCGCTGTCCGACAGGCGGACGTGGGTGACGGCGACGCGCCGGACGCGGAGTTTGGCGACCTCCACCATGCCCTCCCTCTCCAGGATCGCGATCTGGCGGGAGAGTTCCGGAGCGGACACATGCAGGTTCTCGCGCAGATCCGCGAACGCCACGTGCTGCACCCGGTTCAGGGTGGCGAGGACGGCCAGCCGAGTGGGGGAGTGGATGACGTTGACCAGCGCCTCGCGCGGCGGCAGAGCCGGTGCGTCGTCGTCCGCCGTCGTCATCGCTTCCAGCGCAGGACGAGGAAGACCGCGGCCGCCACGGCGGGCACCGCGGCGGCGACCAGGTGGGCCGTCAGCGTGTCGGGCCCCTCGTCGAAGACGAGGTCGACGCCGGGCAGAGCCAGCAGGCACACCGCGCCGAAGCGGGCCGCGTTCTCCACCCGGGTCTGCGGGCGCCTGCGCGCAGCGCCGTCGTGGTGGCTGCTCCAGGCGAGCAGCAGAGCCAGGGCGCCTACGAAGACCGCGATCCCCGCCGGGCGGGGCAGGTCGCTCTCCATGGCGATGACCAGGCCGACGTACAGAACAACGAGCGTGGCCAGCCCGGCGGCTCGCTCGCGTCCGGACGCCGGCCGGGACAGATCGGGTGCGGAAGCTACCGTCGCCAGCTGGTCGGCCGCGCAGGGGCGGGACTCGTCGTACGTCATGGTTGGAACGCTCGCACCTGGTTACCAAAAGTGCAACTGCTTCCCAGTTGCGTCCTCCATGCTTGTCGCTGAGCCGCTCGGGCTGTGCGGGCCGGCCGCGGCCGCAACGGCTGGGGCGTCGCGGCCGCTGTCGCCCCGTCAGCCGTGCGTGCGGTATCTCTTGCCGCTCGCCGCCACGTATTGCGACCACGTCGCGACGGTCTCCGGCCGGGGCGCCTTGATCTTCGGGTCGGCGCCGTAGCCCGAGAACTCTTCGGTGATCCGATCGTCGCCCTTGGCCGTCCTGCCCTTCTCCTCTTCCTTGGCGATGAACCCGTTCTCGTCGACCCAGACGTCGATCTCGGCCTTCTTCCTGCCGGCTTTGCCGCTCTGCAGGAGGTACAGGTCGCGGTAGTCCTTCGTCATGGCCGGACCCTCGTAGTTCTTCAGGTCGGCGAGAACGACCGTGCCGCGATAGTGGTCAGCTGCTCGGGTGCCCACCGTTTCGCGGCCGACGTGCTTGAGGTCCTTGGAGACAGCCAGCAGGGCGCCGACCCATTTCTTCACGGAGCCCGCGACGCGCCGCTCGGCGTTCTCCTTGGGTGGCGTCGACGGCGAGGAGGTCGCCTGCTTCTTCGCCCCGGAATCCGGCTCGGCCATGGTGAACCAGGACTTGCCGGGAACGTCCTTGGTGGCCATGTACGACGTGCCGTTCACGGACAGCATGTGGACATCCGGCGTCTTGACCTCGGTCGCCTCGGGCTCGTTCCGGAAGGCCATCTCGGTACGGGACTCCGGCTCGCCGCCGGTCCTGGCGGTCTCGACGGTCCGGTACGAGTTCTGCTGGGCCATCTTCGCCAGGGCGGCCTTCAGCACGGCGGGTGCGTCAGCCGCCGCGCCGCCGGGGCGCGCGGCATGGTCGCCCTTCACGTCCGACGCCTTCGTGTCGTTGCCGCCACAGGCCGCCAGGCCCATGACCAGAGCGGCGCTGATGGCCGCCGTGACGCTCTTACGGATCGCCTTCACGGCTTTTGAAGTCCTTTGTCAGTTCTCGAACAAACAGGGGGAGAGTATCCCTTCTGCCGCATCAGTCTCGAACCGGTTATCGAATTGTCGGTTTGCCGGCGGGGTCCCGTACGTGAGTTCCGGCCGTCTCAAGGGCGGCCGGTGAGCCACCTGGAGCGGATGGACGCCGCTGTAGCCGCATCGACAGTGGAGGCCCAGGGCCGAGCCCGCTGGGAAGCCCAAGTCCGAGTCTCCATCCGAGGCCGTCGAGACCGAGGCCGGGGCCGACGACAGTGGCCGTCCGCCCGCGTGCCGTACGAGTGCCGACCGGCAGCCCCTACGAGTTCCCGCCCATCAGGCCCCCGGCCCTCTCTTTCCCCCCGCCTCCCCTCCGCCCCGACAGCAGCCCCGGGAAGCGCGGCACGCGCACCTCCCGGGGCCTGTCCGCTCGCGTCAGGCGAAGATGACCGACCGCACCTTCAGGCGCTCCGAGGCGCCGCCGGTGTGCGGCCGGAGTCGGAAAGAGTCGCCCTTGCAGTTGGTGTCGGTGTAGACCGTCGCCCAGGCGTCGGTGCGGTTCTTCGGCGAGTGGCCGGGCTGGGGGTTCTCCAGGCCGACGCCGGGGAGGTTGATGCACCGGCCGCTGTGCGGGTTGTTGAGGAAGCCGCTCGCCTCGAAACCCTCGACGGTCTCGTAGGTGTAGCGGAACTGCCCTGACGCCGCGGAAGCGGAACCAGGCGCAGCGGTCAGGAGCAGGGCAGCGCCGAGAACGGCGGTCAAGGTGGAGCGAAGACGCATCAACGGGCCCCTTAGCAGGTGGGAAGAGTGGCGCAGCCAGCTCTGCCCGCCCTGGCGGGCACCCACCCGCGCATCACACCTACGGATGACGACGAAACGATCCTGCACAGCCCGAACGGTGCCGGCACTCGGATCCGGCGACGCCCCGCCCGCCCCCTGCCCGCCCTCGCGCGGATCACTGATCAGCCCGCCGGGTTGTACGTATTCGGACGCATTGACCTGTCCGGAGGTGGTGCGTTTGTATCCTGCTGGGCCTCCGGCGCAGGGTCGGGGCACATGGGCTTTCCGGGGGAAGCATGTCCGCCGCTGCTCCGCACCGTAGGCGTATCCACGACGCCCGCCGCGCCGCCGCACCTGCCGGGCGCGCCGCCGCCCGTCGCGCCCGCCGCGGCGTCACCGCCCTGGCCGGGGCGCTCGCGCTCGCCGTCCTGCCGGGCACCGCGGCCACCGCGAGCCCGGTGAACTCCTCACCCGGCCCCGGCACGGAGAGATTTCGTACGGTGGCGGAGAGACCGGGCACGGAGGCGGAGGGATTCGGTGCGGACCGGGCCCTCGGCGCCCGGACGAAGTCCCGTGTCGGGCGGGCCAGTCTCGCCGCCGACGGGACCGAGGCCAACGACGCTTCCTGGGGTGCGGTGATCAGCGCCGACGGGCGGTACGTCGCCTTCACCTCGAAGGCGACCAACCTGACGCCGGACCCGCAGAACCCGTACCTCCCCGACACGTACGTCAAGGACCTGCGCACCGGCGCCGTCACCTTCATCCGCGACGGCCTGGGCGGCGTACGGATCAGCGCGGACGGCCGCTGCGTCGGCACCAACGACTTCGGAGCCCATGATCTGCAGGGCTTCGTCCACGACCTGCGGGCAGGCACCAGGCAAGCGCTCGGGTCCGCCCGCGGCGGCAGCCGGATCACCGGGCTCAGCGGCGACTGCCGGTACGCCGTGTACACCGCGAACCCGCAGCACCCCGCCGACCCGCAGCGCGTCTACCTGCGCGACCGTACGACCGGTGAGGACACCCTCGTCAGCCACCCGCCGACGCCCGAGCAGTACGACATGTCCGACGGATCGCTCAGCGCCGACGGCCGCACCCTCGCCTACCGCGCCCACCGCCGCCTCGGCGACGGCCCCGACCGCGACGACATCGTCGTCGCGGACCTGCGCACCGGCAAGCGCCGGCAGCTCGACGGCTCACAGGACGACGCCACCGCCGGTCTCGTCCAGCTCAGCGCCAACGGGCGGGCGGTGGCCTACACCGTCGGCCCGGACACCTACGTACATGATCTGCGCACCGGCCGGACGACGCGGCTGAACGGGCTCCGGGGACGGGCGCTGAGCCCGGACGGAGGGCACCTTCTCTACACGGACAACAGCACCGAGGCCCTGCGCCTGCGCGACCTGCGGTCCGGTGCCGATCACCTGGTCGCCGCGCAAGGGGGCGCCGAGCCCGGCGCGCTGACCGCGCACGCCCGCACCGCCGTCTTCGCCAGCCCTGCCGGCGATCTGGTTCCCTCGGACACCAATGGCGCGGCAGACGTCTTCGTCCGCCATCGGCGGTGAGCCGTCCCGGCTGCGGTGAGCCGTCCCGGCTGCGGTGAGTTGTGCCGACGGTGGTGGCCGGACGACGGACGATGGCTGGACCGCCCGTTCTGGATCAGGCGACCCGGTCAGGCGTGGCCGCCCACGGTGACCGGACCGAACGTCAGCTGTGGCGTGGCCTCCAGGATCTCGCCGATCCGGGCCACCCGGTGCTCGATCTCGCTGCGCTGCGCGGCGCTGAGCTGCACCAGGGACTCCACGGTGACAGCGAGCTTGCGGCCGGAACGCCGTTGATGCCACAGACCGCCGACCACGCCGTCCACGATCAGCACCTGGAAGTTGCCGCGCAGCACCCGTTCACGGGCGTCGCCGGGGTAGAGGAGCTGCGGTGGCTGGTTGCCGACCCGGTAGGCGTAGCCGTCGAAGTAGGGGAGCAGGTGCAGGCCGCGCGGTGGCGTGTCGGGCATGGCGGTGTCGCCGGCCGCCACCCAGGCCGGGCTGCCCTCGACCTCGACCGGCTGGAGTGCGTCGGCCAGTGACGCGAAGAGGTCGGCCGCCCAGCGGACCGGTGCGTTCAGCCAGTGTGCGAACTGCTGCGGGGTGGCCGGGCCGTAGGCGTGCAGATAGCTGGTCAGGACATGTCTCAGGGCGTCTTGGGGGTCGGCAGGCGCGAGGTCGGGCAGCCAGCGGGCCGGGTTGGTGTAGGTGACCTTACGGCCACGGTTGGGGCCAAAACACAGCGTTCCCCGCATACCGGCCAGGTGCAGGGCCTGACGCCAGCGCGGCCACAGGCCCTGGAAGCCCGGTATGACCAGGTCGCCGGCCCAGGGGCCGGTCCTGTGGATCACTTCCTCGCTGAGTTCGTCGATGGTCAGCTCCGCGTCCTTCAGCGCGTCCCCGACGGCCGCGACCACCTCGGCAGTCTGTTCCTCGCTGAGCCGGATGTGCGCGGGATGGGAGAACTTCGGCTCGGGTACGGCGGAGAGGGCCGCGACCCACAGCGGTAGGTCGCGGGTCGGGAACAGGTGCACGGTTCCCCGTTGCCCAAACGTTTTGACCAGGCTCTGTTCCGACCAGAGCGCCGTGCGTACGTCCACCCGGGTGGCGCCGGACATCCGCAGCCCGATGGCGAGTTCGGCAGCCGACAGCACCTGGGCATGGGTACCGGCCATGGCGGCGACGATGTCGGCGGGCCGGGCGGTGGTGGACGGGGTGCTCAGGGCGTGGCGTTCCAGGCGGCGGGCACACACCTGGGACCAGGTGAAACACGGGACCTGCGACATACGTCCGGACATGCGGGGAGGGCTCCTTGGGCGGCGAGCGGTTCATGGGGGACGAGGGCGCGGGGCGGAGGCTTGGGGCGGCAGGCCCGGCTGCGCAGTGGTGACCCACGTCCGTGACCACGTCTGTCCGTGACTGTACCGGCGCTTTAGGTCAAGAACAGTCCTCATTGCCGTTGCCCGGACGAGGCACGTCCGGGACGGCGCGGGCTACGGCATTGACGTCCAGCCGCTCCGAAGCCGTCCTCCACATCGCCTGCCGCCTGGCCTTCCTCATGACGCGCCGCAGCGTGGCACCAACGACCTGAACGACGCGTCGGGCCACCCCCGACGCGCCGCCGATGCATGCCACCGACGAGCCCCCGCGCGGCCGAGAGACCACGCAGAGCACGTCACGCCTCAGCTACCGCCCTTGGGCCGAAGCGTCTGATGGCCGCTGTCCAGGTCGAAGTCGCTGACGTACCACTTCCCGTCGACCTTCGCGGCCTTCACCTTGGCCGTGAAGGACTTCGGGTCCACGCCGTGCGAGCGGGACAGCATGATGGCCCGCAGGGGCTTTCCGTCGACAGTGATCTTGGCCGTCGGGACGACCGCCTTGTCGTCCTCGGGAGTGGGCGCGTCGACCTTCACCGACGGCTTGCCGGAGGCGTTCTGCGGCGAGAACGCCTCGCTCATGGACTTCAGCCCGCGGGCCATTTTCTGCGTCGCCGACGCGTTGCACGTCTGGGCAGTGGCGGCCTTCGGGGACGACTCGCCACTCCCCGGCATCGCGGAGAGCAGGCACGCCTGCTTCACGTCCTTCTCGATGACCGCGCCGACCCAGCCGCCGACCGCGGAGGCCACCGTGGACCGGCCGCCCGCCTGTGCGCCGGAGCCGTCGCCCGACGAGCCGCCGGATGCGTCCGATGCGGCACCCGAGGGGGAGGGGCTGCTGCTGTGCGAGGCGGAAGAAGAGGGCGAGCCGCCCGAGCACGCCGCCATCAGCGGCGCCGCCGCCAGCAACGTCGCCGCGGCGGCCCAGCCCATGACCCTCTTCCCGGACTCCGGTCGTGCCATGACTCTCTGCTCCTTGCGCGTTCGGGTCCCCCCCCGGATCGTTTTCCGTCGGCGACTACGACGGGCAACGAGCGCCGAACGGATGCACGGAACGCTACAACGCCACCTGGACCGGAAGCACACGCGGAGCGTTTCGCAGGCGGCGCCGCGTGAGATGTCCGCCGCGGACTTCAACGTCAGCAGCCAGGCCGGATTACGCGATCCGGGACGTGACGCGACGGACTGAGGTCTGCCGATGCCGGAGACCTCCGTACGGAGCGCGACTTGCCCCAAGCCTCCTGAGCCCCCCGATTTCCCCAATAAACCCACCCCCGGACCGAGCACCGGCAAGCTCAAAACGTGCCGCTTGCGGCCGGCACGGCAGTTTGTGATTCCCCAGGGACGGCCTCGCCGTCTGCCTGCGGTGCGATCGGGTGGTCAGCACTGCCTGCAGCGGCCAAAATTCACACCGCACGCGTCTTTTACGGGCATGAACGATTACTGTGACCGCCGATGATGTCCGACCGTGCGGTATCGCCCCACTGCTCCGCGTCCCGGACCGGAGCGGTGATCCTGGTACTGCTCGCTGCCCTGGCGCACGTACTGGTCTGCGCGCACGGGCCGGTTCCGGCAGGCCCCGGTAAGGTCGACACTCCCGTCGCGGCAGCCACCTTCGACTGTCCGGGCGCGCCAGGACAGCGCACCGAGGCCGCGGCCCCCCACTCCCTACACGGGCACGGCAGCGCCGAGTTCTGCTCGGGTCTGGACAGCCCAACCCTCCAGCCTCCGCGGCAGATCACTTCCCCCCTGGAGTCATCTCCGCGCCTTGTGCCGGCCGGTCTCGTCGAAGCCGAGCCGGACGGCGTGGCGGCCGACCAGCCGCAGCCCCCGAAGCCGGGCCGCTCGGCGGCCGGGCAGGAGCGGGCCCGCCTTGGCGTGTGGCGGACCTGATCGCTCCTGAGGCCGCGCCGGTACCTCGGCGCGGCCAGTGAGCACCTCCGTCATCCCCCGACCATCACGGCCGTTCGCCGCCGCTCGGCGCCGGCCGCAGGAGAAGCACGCCATGAATCAGGTCAACCACACTCCCGTACCCGTACCCGCCTCCCCGGCGCAGCTGCTGGCCGGCGCCCGGCGCCCGATGCACACCCCCGCCGGCCTCGTCGGGGACACCCCCGTCCTGTGGATCGGAGAGCCCTTCACCGCCCCCGGGCGGGGATTTTGGGCCAAGCTGGAAGGGCACAACCCCGGCGGCATCAAGGACCGCACCGCCTTGCACATGGTCCATGAGGCGCGGGCGCGCGGGCAGCTGCTGCCCGGCGCCCGTATCGTCGAATCCACCTCCGGCACCCTGGGGCTCGGCCTGGCCCTGGCCGGCGCCACCTTCGGCCACCCGGTCACCGTCGTCACCGACCCGGGCATGGAACCTCTGATGACGGGCCTGCTCACCGCCTACGGGGCCGACGTCGCCCTCGTGCACAGCCCGCATCCGGTCGGCGGCTGGCAGCAGGCCCGCCGTCACCGCGTCGAAGAACTCCTGGCCGTACACCCCGATACCTGGTGCCCGGATCAGTACAACAACCCCGACAACGTGGCCGCCTACGCCCCGCTCGCCCACGAACTGACCGCCCAGCTCGGCCGGATCGACACCCTGGTGGTCTCGGTGGGAACCGGCGGCCATTCGGCCGGCATCGCCTCCGTCCTGCGCGGCTTCTTCCCGCGCCTGCGTGTCGTCGGTGTCGACACCACCGGTTCCACGATCTTCGGCCAGCCCGCCGCGCCCCGCCTGATGCGCGGTCTGGGCTCCAGCATCTACCCCCGTAACGTCGCCTACCATCTCTTCGACGAGGTCCACTGGGTCGCCGCTCCCGAAGCCGTATGGGCCGCGCGGCGCCTGGCCCGCGACCACTACGCCACCGGCGGTTGGAGCGTGGGCGCCGTCGCCCTGGTCGCCCGCTGGCTGGCCCGCACCCTGCCCGCCGAGGAACGGATCGTCACCGTCTTCCCCGACGGCCCGCAGCGCTACGTCGGCACCGTCTTCGACGACACCTACGGCCGCGAACACCACCTGCTGGACCAGCCGCCCGCCGAAGACCCGGACGAGATCGACGACCCCGGCCGACGGGTCGTCACCCGCTGGACCCGCTGCACCCACGTCACCGACCCGACCCGCCCCGCCACCCGCCACGGCCTGACCGCCGCGGGAGCCACCCGATGAAGCACCTGTGGCAGCAGACCCGCTCCTTTCCGCCCGCGGCACGGCTGTTGATGGCCAACCAGTTCGCCATCAACCTCGCCTTCTACATGCTCATGCCCTACCTCGCCGCCCACCTGGCCGGCACCCTGGGGCTGGCGGCCTGGGCCGTCGGCCTCGTCCTGGGCGTGCGCAACTTCTCCCAGCAGGGCATGTTCCTGATCGGCGGCACCCTCGCCGACCGCGTCGGCTACAAGATCCCCATCATGACCGGCTGCCTGCTGCGCACCGTCGGCTTCGGCCTGCTCGGCTGGGTCGACAACCTCCCCGCCCTGATCGCCGCCTCCGCTGCGACCGGTTTCGCCGGCGCCCTGTTCAACCCGGCCGTACGTGCCTACCTCGCCGCCGAAGCCGGCCCGCGGCGGGTGGACGCCTTCGCCACCTTCAACGTCTACTACCAAGCCGGTATGCTCGCGGGCCCGCTCGTCGGCCTGGCGCTGCTGACCGCCGACTTCCGCCTGGTGTGTACGGTCGCCGCCGCCGTGTTCGCCGCGCTCACCCTGCTGCAGTGGCGCGCCCTTCCCCCGCTCAGCCGCACGGCCGCGTCCGCCCCGGAGCGGCTGCTCACGCAGTGGCGCACGGTCGCCTCGAACCGGCCCTTCCTGCTGTTCTCGCTGGCGATGATCGGTTCCTACGTCCTGACCTTCCAGGTCTACCTGGCCCTGCCCCTGGCCGCCTCCGACGCCCTCGGCGCCCGGGGCACCCTGGTCACCAGCGGCCTCTTCGTCGTCTCGGCCGCCGTCACCGTCGTCGGCCAACTCCGGCTGACCGGCTGGGCCAAGGCCCGGTGGAGCCCCAGCCAGGCCCTGGTACGCGGCCTGGCCGCCATGGGGCTCGCCTTCCTTCCCCTGGCCTTCGCTCCACCCGGTACGGCGACGGCGGTCCTCGCCGCGCTCGTGGTCGCCGTCGTCCTGCTCGCCGCGGGCAGCGCCGTGGTCTATCCCTTCGAGATGGACACCGTCGTGGCTCTGTCCGAAGGCCGCCTGGTGGCCACCCACTACGGCCTCTACAACACCGTCTCCGGCCTGGGCGTCACCGTGGGCAACCTTGTCACCGGCGCCCTGTGGGACTTCGCCGCACGCCACGACGCCCGCTGGCTGACCTGGAGCGTCCTGGCCGCGACCGGCCTGACCTGCGCAACAGCCCTCGCCGCCCTCGCCCGCGGCGGACACCTGACACCAAGCCGCCGACCGCAGCCCGCCCCGGCGTAGCCGATCGGTGCGCCGGCCCGGACCGCCTGGTCCGGGCCGGCGTGCGCCTCCTTGCCGGTCCGGCCCACCAGTGGAACTTGACCCTCGGGTCAACCAGCGTGTTACCGTCGAAATGCAAGTTGACCACATGGTCAAGCTATCTGGAGCAGGGAGCGCCCTCGTGTCCAAAGTGATCGCCGTATTCGGAGCCGGCAGCGGTCTTGGCGCCTCCGTCGCCCGTCGCTTCGGTCGTGAGGGCTTCCGCGTCGCCTTGGTGGCGCGCCGCAGGCATCGCCTTGACGCCCTCGTCGAGCAGCTGGCGGTGGACGGAATCGAGGCAGCCGGTTTCACCGCCGATCTCTCCCGGCCCGCCGACGTGCCGGCGCTGATCGCGAGCGTCCGCGACCGCTTCGGCCGCATCGATGTGATCGAGTACGGGCCGTTCAGCACCGAGCAGAGCCTGATCCCGGCCGCCCAGACGGACGCGGCCGTCCTGGAAGCGGGTCTGCCCATGTTTTTGCTGACGCCGGTGGAAGTGGTGCGCGCTGTACTGCCGGAGTGGACCGAGCGGGGAGACGGCGCCTTCCTCCTGACCACCGGCGTCACAGCCGTCCACCCCATGCCCAGGCTCAGCGGCCTGGCCCCCCTCGGCGCCGCCGCCCGCAACTACCTCTACTCCCTCCACGGTGAACTCGCCGACACAGGCATCTACGCCGGGACCCTCTCCGTCGGTGCCATGATCGCCCGCAGCGAGATGAGCACACTCATCGACCGAGCCGGAACCCCCACGGGGTCGACCGCAAAGTTCCCGGTCGTCGATCCGGACGACCTCGCGGAGCAGTACTGGGACATGTACACCAAGCGTGACCGGATCGAGCAGCTCCACCCGCAGCCCCAGGGCGCGTAGCGCACGGAACCAGCGGGCGGGCGGACGGGAAGAAGATGCCCGCAGTGCGGAGACAGCGATCGCGAACGCCGCAACTCCGCCCCGATCGGCCCGGAGACGGCCGCCCGATCGCATTGCGGGTCCGAGGCGGCTTTCGGTCGATGCGGCCGCCGCATCGTGCCCCACCGGGATCAGTGCTTCAGTACGAACTTGAGGGCCACGATCAGCAGACCGATCACCAGGTTGACCGCGTCGGTGAGGACCACTTGGCGCCAGACGGCGCCTGCGCGCCGCGCGGCAGCGGTCGCCCAGCCCATCTGGCCGATCAGAGCGGCGGCGAGGGCGAGCCAGGCGGCGCCCTGGACATCGAGGTCCAGCAGGGGACTGACAAGCACGGCGATCGTGGACGGCACGGCCGCCTCCACGATGGGCCACTCCTCACGGCACACGTGCAGCACGGTTCCTCGGTTCAGGGAGCGCTGCGCCATGCGTGCGCCGAAGAGCTGGGCATGGACGTGCGCGAGCCAGAAGACGACCCCGGTGGTCAGCAGCAGCAACGCCAGTTCCAGCCTCGGGAAGGCTCCGAGCGTACTGGCTCCGACCACTACGGAGGCGGCGAGCAGCGAACCGTAGACGCCACCGGTGTAGTCGGCATGAGCCCGGCGTTCCACTCTCCGTGCCCGGTCCTGCGCCCTGAACTTCTCCAGCATCCTTAGCTCCCGAGGTCAGCGAACCGGACACGCGGCGTCCTTCATCGTGCCGGTCTTCGCACGGCCGGAACATTTTCGGTCCGGAAAGCTGGGCCACCTCCTCAAAGCTCCTCGACCAGTGGTGCAGCCGCCGCCACGATCCGGTCGTACCGCTTGGGCCTGCCCGCGCGAACGGGCACGGGATGCGCGCGGTGGGCATGAGCCTGCTCCTGCCCACCGCCGTACGCCAGCAGGCTGTGCCTAGGAATTCACGAGGTTCCGCCACCGGCCGCGGGTAGTGCGCGTGCGTGAGGACCTGGCGGTGGACGAGCTGCCCGTCACCTCGTGCGTCGCGGGGTGTGAGTCCGCGTCGGTTCGTGCGTCTGCTCGGGCCTCGGGGGTCAGTGGGCGAGGCGGGGGAGGAGGGCCCGGGCGTTCTTGTGGTTGATGGCTTCTTCCTGGCCGGGGGTGAAGTCCGGGTAGGTCTCCAGGAAATGGTTGTAGTAGCTCCCGGCCTCCTGAGGGGCGAAGGGCCAGTCGCTGCCGTACAGGACGTGTCCCGGTTCCGCGAAGGCGAGCAGCGCGGGCAGGGCGCTGGGGCTGGCGGACAAGGCGGTGTCGAAGTAGAAGCGCTTCAGGTCGCGCAGGACGTCCTCGGACGTGCGGTCGGGGTCGACGGCCATGGAGGTCAGGCCGGAGAAGCGGTAGGCGGCGTAGGGGAGGAAGCCGCCGCCGTGGGAGAGGATCACGCGCACGCTGGGGTAACGGTTCATGACGCCGTTCAGTACGAGGTTGAGCGCGCTGCGAGTGGTGTCGAAGACGTAGTCCGCGAGCGGGGCGGGCGTGCCGGGGAGCAGGGGCATCGGCGGCTGGGCGGGGTGGACGAACACGTTCGCGGCGCGGCGGTCGAGTTCGGCCCACAGCGGCTCGAAGTCGGGGTCTCCGAGGTATCGCCCGCGGGCGTTGGACATCAGCACGACGCCGTCGGCGTGCAGGACGTCCAGCGCGTACACGGCCTCGGCCACGGCGGCGTCGATATCGGGCAGCGGGACGCCGGCGAAGTAGCCGAAGCGGGCGGGGTTGTCCTTGACGGCCTCGGCGCCGTACTCGTTCACGGCGCGGGCGAGGTCCCGGGCCTGGGCGTCGGCGCCGAGGTGGACGCCGGGGGCGGTGACGGACAGGACGCCGGTGGCGATGCCCTGCTGGTCCATCATCGCGATGGCGCTCCTGGGGCTCCAGCCCGGGATGGCCCAGCCACCGGAGTCGAGGCCCTGCGCGGCGAGGGTCTGGGCCCAGACGGGCGGGACGATGTGCTGGTGGACGTCGATGCGAGCAGGGAAGGCCATGGCGCTTCGCCTCCTAATGATTAGCACACTAACAATATTCTTTTAGTAGGCTAACAGACATGAGGGAGACGACCGGAACCCAGCCCAGCAACGCCGCCGAACCGCGCGTGGAGCCCGACATCGAGGAGCTGGCCCTGGCTGCCGATCGACTCTTCTACGCGATGCGACGCTCACGGGCGGCGACGGCGGGCCGGTCGGAGGCCGCGGGCCTGTCCATGTCACAGATGTCCCTGCTCGCCGCGCTGGCCGACGACCCCCGAGGCGAGGGCCTGCCGGTCAGCCGCCTGGCTGCGAACGCCGAGGTCAGCGTCCCCACTGCCACGCGCATGCTGCAGCAACTGGAGAGCAAGAACGTGGTCGACCGACGCCGTGCGCCGCACGACGAGCGTCAGGTTCTCGTCCGCCTCACCGAGGAAGGCGCCGAACGTCTCGCCGCCATGCAGGCCGGACTGCGCGCACGCCAGTACGCCGCTCTGTCGCAATTCGCGCCCGAGGAGCGGCGCGAACTCACCGCGCAGATGCATCGCCTTGCCGGCATCATCGGCGAGATGATCACCGGGGCGGCCGAGGCAGCCGGGGCGGCCGGGGCGGCCGGGGCGGCCGGAACGGGCGGAGCGGTGGCTCAAGAGGAGGGCTGAGCGTCCAGGGACTTCGGCGGCTGCGGGTTGTGTGGTGCTGCTGCAAGGTGGCCAGGGGCGCACGCAACGAGTCGGGCTCCTCTGAACTCCTCGCTCACGTCATCACGGGGGAGTCCGTTTTCCTCGAACGCCGGGAGCAGGAGCGCCAGGCCCTCGTCCGGTGTGTCGCCGATGTGGAAACGGCCAGCCGTTCGGGTGTCGCGGAAATACCAGTACTCCCTGGGTGGGGCGTCTCCCCGACAGGCGTCGGTCAGCCACGTGATGCCGTGGTTCAACGTCCTCTGCTGGTTTCAGGGGCGAGGCTGGAGCGGGAGGGCGTGGCCGTCCCGCCCCAGTCTGTGTCGTGCCCTACCAGCCGGTCACGGCTTGGCGACGGTGCACGACACGGTCACCTTGGACGCGTCACGGTGCGCGAACTCAGGGGTGGCTGCCCGGTTCACGGCGCGGCCGGGGTTTTGAACTTCGTCCACGCCGACCAGCCCGCCTCCCACTGGACGCCGTCGAAGGCGGCGGTGCGGAAGACGTAGGTGGTGTTCGGCTTCAGGTCGCCGTCGTGCAGGGTGACCTTCGCGGTGCTGCCGGAGGTGACGTAGTCGGACACCAGGACGCCGTAGGGGGCGGGCTTACCCGTGTTGGGGTCGGTGAGCTTGACTTGGTCCCAGGCGTTGC
Organism: Streptomyces sp. NPDC059788; assembly: GCF_042732265.1. Lineage (NCBI taxonomy): Bacteria > Bacillati > Actinomycetota > Actinomycetes > Kitasatosporales > Streptomycetaceae > Streptomyces > Streptomyces sp. NPDC059788. The sequence continues at coordinate 26,284 of NZ_JBHWHY010000048.1, forward strand.
CGTTGGCGTCGGTGGTGTAAACCAGAAAGGTCAGGCGTGCGGTGTTGCCGTCGCTGTCGGTGACGGTGTTGGACAGGGTGGGGGTGGTGCTGTTGACCTGCCACACCCCGTTCGCGTCCTGGGTGCCCGGTGCGGCCTTGAGGTCTTTCCCGGACGCGGGCCGTTGATTGGCGGCCGCGGTCAGAGCCGCTGGGTCTGCCGCAAGGCGGGCGGCCGGAGAATGCTCCCACCCGTGCGTTGCGTGGCTGCTGTCGGCGGCTGCTGTGCCTCCTCCGAGGAGTATGACGGACGCCGAGGCGGCAGCAATCGTGGCCAGGATGTGGGTTCTTCTCGATAAACGAGACATGAGGTGCTCCCTTTCTGACCGCCGGGCCCATCTGTGTTCCCCTTGGGCCGGGCGGCGGTGGTCGGTGGTCGCGCCGACCTCTGTCTATGGGGGGCGCCATGCTCTATTCAAGGCCATGAACTGGGGTAATCCGGTCGTAAGTCAGGTACCGGACATGATCCTTGGCACGTTTAGTCATGGTTGCAGTACGGTTCCTCCAAATGAGGCGACGGCGCTGCTGTGCATTGCGGCCAGCGGGGGCGAAGTCCACTCAAGAAGGCCCGGACCGAGAGGCGGGCTTTGCTGCGTGGGCGGATCCATTGCCGTCGGACTGCCCAGAGGCGTGGCGGTATGTGCTGCTCTCTGTCCATAGCCGAGCTGTTCAGGTTCGCTATCCGCTTCCGGGTGTGAGGTGCCGAAAGGACACAGCGAAAGGCATCCGCACATGGCGCAGAGCGCGCTCGGCAAGCAGGTAAAAGAGAGCGCCGAGACGCTGGCGTTCGGCATCGGCCGATGCCTGGCCGACTGCCCCTGAACGGGAGCGGAAGACCGGCGTGGCGTTCTGGCGGACGGGCACCCGCTTCCTGCCCGAAGCCAAGGCCGAAGGGCGGGTTTCCCGCTCTGTCTACCGGGCTGGCCGGTATGTCTGGCTGGGGCGGCCGGGGGCTGGCCCGGTGAGGGTGCGCAGCGGTGGAGGTAGTGGCGGTGTCGGCGCCGTAGCGGCATGCCCGTAGCGGTGTTGCCGTCCGTCTCGGGCCACCGCCGGTGGGTGGTAACGCCTGTGTGTCCGCTGTCCGTTCGGTCGTCACGCGGATGAGGCGGTAACCGGGCGAGTAGATCGTCCACTGTCTTGATCAGTTCCATCGCTGTTGCCCTGTTTCCTGCGCTTGAGCAACATGAGCTGTCCTTGGGGCATCGGTGCCCCGGGTGGAGAGGGGTATTCGTGAACCGGGCGATTGTCAGTACGTTGACGGCCGTGGTGATGGCCGGGGCAGGACTCACAGCGACTGCGGGGCATGCGTCTGCTGCGCCCGCCGGTGCGAACCATGCGTCCGCGGCGTCAGCGCGTGCGGCGAGGCTTCTATGTGCGATGGTCTGGAACGACGAGACCACTGTGGGTGTCAAGTGCGTTGGGGGGTCGTTCTTCGCGGCGGTCAGGTGTGAGAACGGACAGTTCCCGAAGGGCGCGGTGGTAGAGCCCGGAGCCATCTCGTACGCCTCCTGCGCCCCCTCCAATTCGTTCCTGGAAAAGCCCATCAAGTGGTCAGGCCATTCGGCGTAACAAGCCGCGGCGCGCAGCGACAGGGGGCGGCTTCTCGCTGAGGGGCCGCCCGGTCTTGCGTCTGCTCGTCCGTGGGGTGGACGCAATTCCCTGGCCGGCCGCCAAGGACCGCAAGCTCTCCGAGGCTGGGGCGTGCGCACCCTCGGCGGTCTCCGCCGCCGCATCCCGACGTTCTCCTGTTCACGCCACGCTGCTGCCGTTGCGCTGGCCTGCGCTTCGGAGTGGTCGGGCGGGGGCGGTTTCTGGCTCTGCTGTCGCGTCCGCGGGGATTCGCCGTGCGGCCGGTCGGCGGTACGGCGCTGAGGGAGCGTGACCCGCGGGCGGACCGTCGGCCCTGGGTCTGGGACAGGCGGATTTTCGGCCGTCGAGGCAGGGCCTTGCGGTCGGCGGGTCGGGGCGTCACCGGCGGTCCGGCTGCCGCTCGACCGCCGGTGTCCGTCTCCTCATGCCCGGGGAACGAGCCGCGCCGGTCATGCCCTGCGGTCCGAGCTGCATGCGCGGCACCGCCGTCAGCCGGCCGTGACGGCTCACCGGACATCGGTGTGGCTGTTGGCTGCGAAGCACGGCGCGGGTTCCTGGAGGCCGGGGGAGAGACGCCCTGGCGTCCTTATCGGGAGAGCGCCGGCGCCGGACGGGCGGCCGTGCGCCAGCCACACAGCGGTACTACGTGGACGGCGCGGACGGTACCGATCCGGTCAGAGAAACACCTCCGCTGCGGGCCCGGACCAACCGGAACAACCGGACCAACCTGGCCGACAGGCACCGGCACACCGGCGCCGTATACGCCGACGCGCCCGTGAAAACCGGGCGGTGCCTGGACCCGGTGGTCCGTCAGCGGCAGTTGCCGACGCAGTGGGCAAGACGCGGACGCGTTCTTGCGGCATGACGGCCGGTTCGGCAAGGCCGGGCCGAGCTGACGACGTGTACGTACACCGGGCACGTCGCGCTGCGCCTACGCCTGTGCCCGCACACGGGCCGGGGCCGGCGGGCGGCGGGACGCAGAGGGTTCTCAGGCGGATCTGAGGAGCTCGGCCAGTCGGAGAGTGTCGTCGAAATAGCGTTCGTAGGGGAAGCCGGCTTCGATGAGCTTGGCGCGGAACTCGTCGTAGAGCGGCTTTCCGGCGGTGTGGAAGGCTTTCCGGCCGGCGTCGGTGAGCCGGACCAGGCGCCGTCGCGCGTGTGCGGGGTCGGTGGTGACCTGCACCAGGCCGTCGGCTTCGAGCGGCCGCAGGGCTCGGCTGATGGCCGGGTCGGACACCGACAGTGCCTGTGCCAGCCGGTGCTGTGTCGCCGGCTCGATGTCCTCCAGTGTTCCCAGTAGCCGTATCTGACTGTAGGTCAGGCCGGCCCGGTCGTCGGTGCGCTGCCGAGTCGCCTCTCCCAGCAGCATCACCACGCGGTGCAGCAGGTCTGCAAGTCCTTCGTCCACGGCGTCAGCATAGCAGAGTGTTGACGGGTTAATGTTAACGAGGTAAGACTGATGTCATGGACAACGTCAGTTACCTCGCCCAATCGGCCTTCCCCGTGGTCTGGATCCTGGTCCCGGCCATCGGCGCCTTCGTACGGGCCCGCCACGCCACCTCGCCCCAGGAACGCCTGGAGATCTGGCAGCGCTGGTGGGCCATCGGCGCCTTCGGCATCGGCAGCCTGTGGATGACGATCGCCTTCCTCGCCTTCCCGGACGTCATGGCCACTGCGATCGGCTTCGACCGGACGCCCTTCATGTTCGAGATCGCCTTCGCCAACCTCGGGCTGGCCGTCATGGGCTTCCGCGCCGCCTCGGCCTCGCCGCGTGAGCGCATCACCATCGGGCTCGGTGGCGGCATGTTCCTGTGGGGAGCCTTCGTCGGTCACGTCTACCAGTGGTTCGCCAACGGCGACCACGCCCCCGGGAACACCGGCGGAGTTCTCGTCAACGACCTCCTGATCCCGGCAGTCATGATCATCCTGGCCGTACGGTCCCGCCGCCTGGCCGCCACGCCCCGGCCGACCGGCCCGCTCGCCACCTGACACCGGGGGAGCCGTCCTCGCCGCGGCGGCTCATGGCTGCCGCCATGGCGGCAGCGAGACGGGTGGCACGCAATCGGCCACCGCCGAGCGGCTCACGGGGCCCGTCGACGCGGTGGACGTCTGGCAGTCGAGCGAGGGCGCCTGGGGGCACGTACTGCGTCGAGAGGCTCTGCGAACTCCAGGCCACCGACCCCGCCGTCGCCGACGTGGTCAGCGACGTTATCCGGACGCGGAATGCCGCATGACCGCCTGCGGCCGCACGAAGGGCGCTGCACAACGGATCGTCGGGCGGGTCACGTAGCCGGCGCTCCGCGTCCCGACTTCACCAACGCGGATCTGGTTATTGACCTTCGCCGCCAACGCCCTCCTGCCTCAAGCCGCCGCCGAGTCCGCCCCGACCGAATGGCGCCGCCAGCCGCCAGCCGCCAGCCGCCAGCCGCCAGCCGCCAGCCCCTCCTCCTCGACGACCTGCGCACCGAATCCGCCCGCCACCCCCTGCCCGCAAGCCAGCCAACCCCCACAGGCAACTCCGCGACGCTCTGGCGGCCCTCGACGACAAGACATAGAGCGGGTCGAAGGAGGCACGGTCGGGCGATCTTCGCCTTGAGGGGTGTGAGTGGCGCTGGCGGGGCTGCCCGCCCGGGAATCCTTATGAACTTGGTTCCTGTTGCCGTACAACCTTCCCTCAAGTGATCCAGATCACCGGCCCTTCTGGAGTGGTATGCCGCTTTTGCTTCGCGGAGCGGGAGGAGTGATCTAGACCACTGGCCTGCCGTGCCCGTACTGTCCCGCTCCACGGTCTTCATGGAATCTTCATATTGTGGGCGGGGAGTGGGGATGACGCGTTCGGCGCGCAGACGGCGCGGCGCCAGCCGGTTACTGGTCTGGATGCTGGGCACCGCGGTGTCGGTGAGCCTGCTGCCAGGACTTCCCGCGGCCCAGGCCCAGGCCCAGCCCCGCACGGCGCACCCGGCCTCCGCGGCTGCCCGCCCGGCCCGAGCCGCCACCGAACAGGCCGCGTTGGCGCAGGCCAGGAGCGGCGACACCAACATCGAGGTGACCTCCGCGCGCGGGGAGAGCCGGGAGGTGTTCGCCACCCCCGAGGGCAATCTGGAGGCGCGCGAGTATCTGCGCCCGGTGCGGGCGCGGATCAAGGGCCAGTGGCGGGAGATCGACACCGACCTCGTGACGGCCGACGACGGCACCGTGGCTCCGAAGGTCACGACGGTGGACCTGCGTTTCTCCGGAGGCGGGACGGGTCCGCTGGTGCGTATGCAGCGCACCGGGCGGGAACTGGCCCTGTCCTGGCCGACCCGGCTGCCGGCCCCCGTACTGGAGGGGGCGACGGCCACCTACCGCGACGTGCTGCCGGAGGTGGACCTGCGCATGGGGGCGCAGGCCGACGGGTTCACGCAACTGCTGGTGGTCAAGTCGGCCGAGGCCGCGGCCAGTGCGGAGCTGGCGCAGCTGCGGCTGAAGCTGTCCGCGACGGGCCTGCAGGTCAAGGAGACCGCGGGCGGGGGACTGGAGGCGGTCGACGAGGGCGCCAAGGCCGCGGTGTTCGAGGCACCCACCCCGATGATGTGGGACTCCAGCCCCGGACGGCCCGCGGCGCAGGGCGCCACCGGGCCCAAGGCTGCCAGGGCCGGGCCCGCGGCGGCGCGTGACGGTGGCCAGGAGCCGGGGGCGGGGGAGTCCGGCAAGCTGGCGCCGGTCGGCGTTCAGGTGCCGGCCGGGCAGGGCGAGGTGGTCCTCAAGCCCGACGCGGACGTGCTCACCGGCAAGGACACCGTCTACCCGGTCTTCATCGACCCGCAGTGGTCCTCGCCGCGCGCGGCGGCCTGGACGGTGGCCTCGAAGTACTGGGCCTCCTCTCCGCAATGGAAGTTCAACGGCGACCACGATGCGGGGCTGGGCTACTGCGGCTGGAACTACTGCAAGCCCAACGACACCAAGCGCCTGTTCTACCGCGTGCCGACCGCCGCTTTTGCCGGCAAGACGGTCCTCAAGGCCGAGTTCGTGGTGAACAACACCTGGGCGGCGTCCTGCTCCGCGCGGGAGGTGCAGCTGTGGCGCACCAAGGACATCTCCTCGGCCACCACCTGGAACGCCCAGAACGCCGACGGGTTTTGGCAGCGGCACTTGAAGACGTCCAGTTTCGCCTACGGCTACGAGGGCTGCGCGGCCCGGGACGCCGAATTCGACGTCAAGGCCGCGGTCCAGGAGGCCGCCGACCATCAGTGGTCGGCGATGACGTTCGGGCTGCGCGCCACCGATGAGGACGACCGCTACGGCTGGAAGCGGTTCTCCGACAAGGCGTTCTTGCGCGTGCAGTACAACCGGCCGCCCGCGCAGATCAAGATGTCGCAGCTGGCCATGGAGTACGGCGGGGTGTGCAAGACGCCCCAGGCCGCGGCACGCACCCGCACCCTGGGCAAGATCTACGCCAACAATGTCAGCGACCCCGACGGCGACAGCGTCGCGGTGCAGTTCCAGGCCAAGTGGGACGCCGGCGACGGCAAGGGCACCATCGCCCGCTGGCAGCCGGGCCACACCACTGCCAAGAAGTCCGGCTCCAGCTTCGCCGTGAGCTTGCCGGCCTCGATCCCCGCCAACAAACAGATCTTCTGGTACGCCCGCGCCTGGGACGGTGCCCAGTACTCGCCGTGGTCGTTCGCCGGGACGGCGACCGCCTGCTACTTCGTCTACGACACCAGCGTCCCCAAGGCCCCCGCCGTCACCTCCGGCGAGTATCCCGCCTCCGATCCCGACAACCCGGACGATCCGTGGTACGACGGCGTCGGCCAGTACGGCACCTTCACCCTGCACTCCGCCTCCAGCGACGTCACCCGCTACCGCTGGAACCTCAACGGCGACCCCTGGCCCACCCGCGAGATCGCCACCAGCGCCGGCGCGCCCCAGAAGGCGATGGTGCTGCCTGCCCGGCCGGGGCTGAACTTCGTCACCGCGCAGGCCTTCGACGCGGCCGGCAACGGCAGCGAGATCCGCACCTACCAGTTCCGCGTCAAGGCCGGGCAGCCGGACCGCGCAGCCTGGCAGCTGGACGAGCCCGCCGGCGCCCAGCAGGCCCAGGGCACGGCCCCGCCCCGTACGGCACGCCTGTACGGCGGCGCCCGCACCGGCGCCGACGGCGTACTGGGCACCGCCCTGTCCCTCAACGGCACCGACGCCTACGCCACCGCCGACCTGCCCGTCGTCGACACCGACCGCGGCTATTCGATCTCCGCGTGGGTCAACCCCTCCGAGAAGCCGCGGCACGCCGCGATCGTCGCCGCCCAGGCCGGCAACCGGGTCTCCGGCACCGAGCTGTACTACTCCGCGGACCTGGACCGCTGGGTGTTCAACCAGTACGCCAAGGACGACCCCGGTGCCCCCATCGTGCGGGCCATGGCCCCCGCCCCCGGCGGCCTGACGCCGGGCCAGTGGACCCACCTGATCGGCTCCTACGACCCCGTCGCGAAGAAGCTGCAGCTGTTCGTCAACGGCAAACTCGCCGGCGAGACGCCCTACAGCGCCGCCTGGAACGCCCGCCGCGGCCTGCACATCGGCGCCGCCACCTACGAAGGCAAGGTCTCCGCGCACTTCCCCGGCACCATCGACGCCCTGCAGATCTTCGACAAGCAGATCACCGCACCCGAGGTCGCCAAGCTCTACGCCAAGCAGCGCATCGCCGGCCCCGAACGCCCCGCCGTCGCGGTCTTCGACCTCGACGAGCAGCCCGGCGCCACCGAAGTGTCCGCGCGCGCGGACGTGCTGCCCGCCCAGTTCCACGGCGGCGCCAAGCCAGGGGTGCCGGGCGTCGCCGGCAACGCGGTGTCCCTCAACGGCACCGACGCCTACGCCCGCGTCAACGCGCCCCACCTGAACACCGCCCGCTCCTTCACCGTCTCGGCCTGGGCCAGACTCGATACCACCAAGCCCTCCCGGGCCGCGGTCGTCGCCGCCCAGGCCGGCGCCCACGCCCCGGGCTTCGAGCTGTACTACTCCGCCGACCTGGACCGCTGGGTCTTCAACCAGTACACCGACGACGCCCCCACCGGCACGCCGGTACGGGCCACCGGCCCGCAGGCCGCCGGCGGCACCTGGGCCCATCTGGTCGGCGTCCACGACACCATCGCCGACACCCTCACCCTCTATGTCAACGGCCAAAGGACCGGCGCCGCCAAACTCAACGGCGCCTTCTACGCCGCCGGCCCCCTGCTGATCGGCGCCGGCTCCTACCGCGACGGAGCCCTGGGCAGCTACTTTCCCGGACAGATCGACGACGTGCGCCTTTTCGACCGTCCCGTCTCCGCCGAAGAGGTCCAGCAGCTCTTCAAGCACCGCCCCCTGCTCGCCGGCCGCTGGCAATTCGACGAAAGCACCGGCACCGGCCCCGTTACCACGCCCGACGCACTCTCCCCGGCTCGCCCCATGGCCCTGTACGGTGACGCCAAGCTGACCCCCGAGGCCGCCTTCATGGGTGGCAACGGACTGCTGCTCGACGGCACCGGCGACTACGCCGCCACCTCCACCGTGCCCGTCGACACCAGCGAGAGCTTCACCGTCGCCGCCTGGGTCCAGGCCGCCGCCGTTCCCAAGGGCGCCTCCGCCCTGCTGAGCGCAGACGGCGAGCACACCAGCGCCTTCGCCGTGGGCTTCGTACCAGCACCCAACGACCCACAGGCCCAGGGCCACTGGCAGTTCGCCATGGCGGACAAGGACACCGCCGATGCCCCGATCACCCGGGCCGACAACGCTCAGGGCTTCCATGACGTGCGGGAATGGAACCACCTGGCCGTGGTCTACGACGGCCTCGCCAAACAGGCTCGTCTCTATGTCAACGGCACCCTCGAAGCCCTCGCCTGCACCGACGCCGACGGTGACGGGAACGCCGACAACAGCGCCTGCGCAGACCAGGTCCCCTGGGCCGAGAACGTGCTCTCCTTCAAGGCCGTCAAGAGCCTGCAGATCGGCCGCGCCAAGGGCCGCGGCACCTGGGGCGAGTACTGGCCCGGTGCCGTGGACGACCTGTGGGCCTTCCAGGGCGCGCTGAGCGAGCAGCAGGTCCGCTGGCTGGCCGAGCACTGGAACGACGTGCCCACCGAAGTCCCGCAGCCGTAGCCCCGGCTGCGGGCCCCGTACCCGCGGCCCGGCGCAGCCCACCGTCTTCCCCGGAAACCTCTTGCCACCCCGCCCTGCCACAGGCCGCGGGTGGCGCAGCGAAGGGTTGGAACAGCGATGAACGGCAAGGCCAGAGCCCGCAGACCCCTGGCACTGCGACGCCGGACAGCCGCAGCACGGCGCAGGATCGCCCTTGCCGCATCCGCGGTGATGATCGGCGCCCTCCTGCAGGTCACCGGCGCTCCGCCGGCCCCGGCCGCCGACACCGCCAACCGCCCCGACCTGCCGGCCGCCGAAAAACCCGTCCCCGGCAAGACCGTCAGCCTCGCCAAGCCGCGGACCCTGCAGCAGGGCCCCGTCACCCCGCGCGAGGCGCCCCAGGCGTCCTGGCCCCGCCCCGGCACGGCCACCATCGACCTGACCCGGCCCGCCGCCCGCGCCGCAGCCCCGGCCAAGGCCGCGGGTCTGCCTCTGAGCCTGACCCCCGCCCCGCAGCCCGGCACCGGTAAAGCTGTGGCGGCCCGCGCCGCGGTCCCCACCGTCGTCGCCGCCGAGGTTCTGGACCACCAGCACGCCCAGCGTGCGGGCCTCGACGGGATGCTGTTCACCCTCACCCCGCAGCCCACCCCGAAAACCGCAGCCGTCGCCCCGGAAAAGACCGCGGTCGGCGTCACAGTCAGCTACGCCGACTTCGCCGGAGCCTTCGGCGGCGGCTACGCCTCACGCCTGACCCTGCTGCACCTGCCCGCCTGCGCGCTGACCACCCCCGACAAGCCGGGCTGCCGCACCGCCACACCACTTCCCACGGCCAACAACACCGAACAGCACACCCTCACCGCCTCGGCCGTGGCCCTGCGCCAGGGCGCGCCCACCGTCCTGGCGGCCGCCGCCGCGGACAAGGGCGACAAGAGCGACTACAAGGCCACCTCGCTGTCGCCGTCGGCCACCTGGAACACCAACCTCAACACCGGCGACTTCACCTGGTCCTACCCCATGCCGGTGCCCGATGTGCCCGGCGGCCTCAAGCCCACCGTCGGTCTGTCCTACTCCTCGGGCGCCCTCGACGGCCGCACCAGCAGCACCAACAACCAGGCCTCCTGGGCCGGTGACGGCTTCGAGATGTGGCCCGGCTTCATCGAACGCCGCTACAAGCCCTGCGCCGACGACGACGTCAAGAACGCCGACGGCAACAAGCCCGCCGACCTGTGCTGGGGCTACGACAACGCCTTCCTGACCTTCAACGGCAAAGCCGGCGAACTCGTGCCCGTCGGCGACAACGCCTGGAAGGTCAAGGGCGACGACGGCACCCGCATCAAAAAACTCACCTCCGCCGACCGCGCCAACGGCGACAACGACAACGAGTACTGGGAACTGACCGACCCCAAGGGCACCCGCTACTACTTCGGCTACCACCGGCTGCCCGGCTGGGCCGCGGGCAAGGAAACCACCGACTCCACCTGGACCGTCCCCGTCTTCGGCGACGACAGCGGCGAGCCCTGCCACACCGCGGCCTTCAAGGACTCCTGGTGCCAGCAGGCCTGGCGCTGGAACCTCGACTACATCGTCGACACCCACGGCAACGCCGTCTCCTACTTCTACGGCAAGGAGACCAACTCCTACGGCCGCAACCTCAAGGAAGACGACGACACCCCCTACACCCGCGGCGGCTACCTCAAGCACACGGACTACGGCCAAAAGGCCGCCGACCTCTACGCCGGCAGCCCGCTGGCCCGGGTCAGCTACACCACCGCCGAGCGCTGCCTGCCCCAGACCGGCGTCACCTGCGAGCCCGACACCATCGACGCCAAGGCCTTCTACTGGTACGACACCCCCTGGGACCTGAACTGCAAGGCTGCCACCAAGTGTGACAACGGCCGCTCCAGTCCCACCTTCTGGACCCGCAAACGCCTGACCACCGTCACCACCGAGATCTTCCAGAACAACAAACCCACCCCGGTGGACTCCTGGTCCCTGAGCTACCGCTGGGGGAGTGCGGACGTCGACTACCAGCTCCTGCTCGACGCCATCGAGCACACCGGCCACACCGCCGCCCCCGCCGTCACCCTGCCGAAGACCACCCTGGCCTACACCCAGCTCGCCAACCGACTGGACAAGACCGGCGACGGCTACGCCCCCTTCATCAAGGCCCGCCTGTCCACCGCCGCCGACGAATCCGGCGGCCAGCTCGACGTCAACTACTCCGCCCCGGCCTGCAGCTTCGATGACCTGCCCACCCCGCAGACCAACACCACCCGCTGCTATCCCCAGTACATCGGCGGCACCGCCAGCGACGACCCGGACCGGCAGTGGTTCAACAAGTACCTCGTCACCTCCGTGACCGCCACCGACCGCACCGGCGGCGCCCCCGACCAGGTCACCCGCTACGAATACCTGGGCGATGCCGCCTGGCACTTCGACGATGACGACGGGCTGACCAAGGAGAAGTTCAAGACCTGGTCGCAGTGGCGCGGCTACGGCCACGTCCGCGTCAAGACCGGCGGCCAGGGCGCCGGCGGCATGAAAACGCAGGCCGACACCTACTTTCTGCGCGGCATGGACGGCGACCGCAAGGACACCACAGGCGGCACCAAAGCTGTCACCGTCGCCCTCGCCGACGGTGAGGGCGACGCCCTCACCGACCACCCCGCCACGGCCGGCTTCGCCTACAAAACCGCGACCTACTCCGGCCCCGACGGCAAGGTCCTGACCAAGACCGTCAACCGCCCCTGGCACCACGAGACCGCCAAGAAGACCCGCGCCTGGGGCACCATCGCCGCCAACCTCACCGGTACCGGCCACACCCGCACCTTCACCTCCCTCGACGACGGCAACGGAGCCAAGTGGCGCACCACCGCCCAGGCCACCACCTTCGAGACCGTCGCGGGCCGCGCCACCCAGCACGAAGATCTCGCCGACGAAAGCACCGCAGCCGACGACCAGTGCACCCGCACCACCTACGCCGCCAACACCGACAAGAACATCCTCACCGCCGCTTCCCGCGTCGAGACCGTCGCCGTCAAGTGCGCCGCCACCCCCGACCGCGCCAAGGACGTCCTGACCGACCAGCGCACCGCCTACGACAGCGCCCCCTACGGCACCGCCCCCACCAAGGGCGACGCCACCGCCACCGCCGTCCTCAAGAAACACGACGGCACCACCGCCACCTACCTTGAATCCGGCGCCACCTTCGACGCCTACGGCCGGCCCCTGACCGCCACCGACCTGAGCGCCGACCTCACCGCCCGCGGCGACGCCGCCCCCGCGCGTACCCCGCGCACCGACGGCCGCACCACCACGACCACCTACACCCCCGCCACCGGCTTCCCGGCCACCACCACCCAGACCGGCCCGCCCGCCACCGACGGCGACGCCACCACCGCCCAGACCACCACCACCGAAACCGACCCGCTGCGCGGCCAGCCGACCGCCAGCACCGACACCAACGGCAAACGCACCACCTTCACCTACGACGCCCTCGGCCGCGCCCTGAAGGTCTGGCTGCCCGACCGCCGCACCAACCTCCTGCCGACCTACCAGTTCAGCTACCGCATCGAAGAAGGCAAACCCGTCGCGGTCACCACGCGCACCCTCGACGAGGACGGCGGCAAACACCTGACCGCCTACACCCTCTTCGACGGCTTCCAGCACCCGCGCCAGACCCAGGCCCCCGGCCCCGACGGCGGCCGGCTGCTGAGTGACACCTTCTACGACGAACGCGGCCTGACCGCCAAGACCTTCGCCCCCTACTACACCACCGGCGCCCCCGCCCCCGCCCTCTTCACTCCCGACAACGCCCTGAGCGTCGAAAGCCAGACCCGCCACACCTACGACGGCCTCGGCCGCGAGACCGAATCCCGCCAGATCGCCGGCAACGGCGACGGCGGCACCGTCCTGGCCACCACCCAGACCCGCTACGGCGGCGACCGCACCACCGTCATCCCGCCCCAAGGTGCCACCGCCGTCACCACCCTCACCGACGCCCGCGGGCAGAGCACAGAACTGCGCCAGCACCACACCCGCGCCGCCGATGCCCCCTACGACACCACCCGCTACACCCGCACTCCCGCCGGGAAGCTCGCCACCGTCACCGACCCGGCCGGAAACACCTGGACCTACACCTACGACCAGCTCGGCCGCCAGATCCGCACCACCGACCCCGACAAGGGCACCACCACCACCGCCACCTTCGACGACCGCGGCCAGCAGACCACCACCACCGACGCCCGCGGTACCACCCTGGCCACCGTCTACGACAACCTCGGCCGCAAGACCGCCCTGCGCGAGAAGAGCACCGACGGCCCCCTGCGCGCCAAGTGGGTCTACGACACCCTTCCCGGCGCCAAAGGCCAGCTTGCCGAGGCCATTCGCTACGTCAACGGCCAGCCCTACACCCGCAAGGTCACCCAGTACGACCGCCTCTACCGCATCCAGCGCGCCGCCACCGTCATCCCGCCCTCCGAGGACGCCCTGCAAGGCACCTACGAGGACACCACCGCCTACCGCGCCGGCGGCCAGGTCGGCAGCCGCGGCTACTCCAAGGCCGGCTCCCTGCCCGGCGGCGGCTGGAGCTACACCTACGAAGACCAGACTCTGCGCCCCACCGCCGTCTACGACGGCCGCGGCGTACGCGCCGACGTCACCTACTCCCTGACCGGCAAGGCCCTGCAGTACCAGCTCGGCGGCACCAGCGACACCTACGGCATCAAGAAGACCTGGGCCACCAACACCTACGAATGGGGCACCCAGCGCCTTTCCACCGCCCGCGTCGACCGCCAGGACCAGGCGGGCGTCGACCGGTACGCCACCTACGGCTACGACCCGGCCGGCAACGTCACCGCGATCTCCGACGTCTCGCGCACCGGCACCGACACCCAGTGCTTCAACTACGACCACCTGCGCCGCCTGAACGAAGCCTGGACCCAGGGCGACAAGACCTGCGCCGCGGCCCCGGCCGCCAACCTCCTCGGCGGCCCGGCCCCGTACTGGCAGAGCTACACCTACGACAAGGTGGGCAACCGCCTCACCGAAACCCAGCACGACCTCGCGGGCGACGCGTCCAAGGACACCACGAAGACGTACGCCTACCCCGGCCCCGGCAAGCCCCAGTCGCACACCCTGACGTCCGTCACCACCACCGGCCCCACCGGCACCGCCAAGGACACCTACGGCTACGACCCCTCCGGCAACACCACCAGCCGCATCCTCGGCGGTGACGAACAAAGCCTGACCTGGGATGCCGAAGGCCACCTGGAACAGGTCACCCAGCCCGTCAAGGACGGCGGCGCCAAGGAAACCACCACCTACCTCTACGACGCCGACGGCGCCCGCCTGATCGCCCGCACCCCCACCAAAACCACCCTCTACCTCGGCGCCACCGAACTCACCTTGCGCAAGGACGCCGCCAAGGCCGAGGCCACCCGCTACATCCCGCTCGGCGGCGGCCACCAGGCCGTCCTGGCCGACGACGGCACCTACACCGTCACCCTCGCCGACCACCAGGACACCGGTCAACTCGCCGTAGGCACAGCCGACCTGACCGTGCAGCAGCGCCGCACCACCCCCTTCGGCAGCCCCCGCGGCACCGCTCCGAAGACCTGGCCCGGCACCAAGGGCTTCGTCGGCGGCACCGACGACAGCGCCGACACCGGCCTCGTCCACCTCGGCGCCCGCGAGTACGACCCCGCCGTCGGCCGGTTCCTCTCCGTCGACCCGGTCATGGACCTGGCCGACCCCCAGCAGATCAACGGTTACACCTACGGCAACAACAACCCCGTCACCTTCCCCGACCCCACCGGCCTCATGCCCGGCGGCTGCGAAATCCCCGGAAACTGTGCCGGATACGCCCCGGGCGGCCACGGCTGCCCGCACGGCTGCGGCACCACCGAAAACGTCGCGTGGGGTAAACAGCAATACGAGCGGAGCCGGAAGAGGTATGCCGGCGGCGGTTCCTCGACGTCGCGGCCCTACCGCATCGGCAATACGGGGATGAGTTACCCCATCTCCAAGGGTGAAGAAGTTCCCCATCGCTTCTATGAGGCACTCGAAGCTCCGATGAGGGAGCGAGAGAGGCAGAACTCGTGGATGGAAGGGGGTGTTCCTGACTACGTCATCGCCGGGGTGGCTTTGGCGGCCTGCCACGAGTCGGAAAACTGCACCGACAAGGCCAGAAACTACTTTTACGACATCTTCATCGCTGAAGTGATGAAGTTTGTCGGGACCGATCATGCGGGAGCCGGCCCGATGCCCGCGGTGAAGGGCCTGAAGGGCGCGGCGAAGGCCGGACGATCCGGTCCCTGTCACAGTTTCCTGGGCGACACTGACGTGCTGCTCGCAAATGGGAAAAAGAAGCGCATCAAGGACGTCGAACCAGGCGATGAGGTCAGGGTGACCGACCCTGTTACCGGTGAAACGGTAAACCGCCCGGTTGTCGCTTTGATCCGTACGGAAGACGATAAGGAATTTGCCGAGATCGAGGTGAAGGGGGAAGGCGGTAAGGGGGTCGTAACCGCCACGAACAACCACTCCTTCTGGGTTTCCGAGAAGGAGGAATGGGCGGAGGCCCGGAATCTTCGCCCTGGTGCGCGACTACTGTCCTCTGCGGGAGGTTCGGCTGAGGTTTCAGCAGTTCGTCGCTATCAGAAGCAGCAGCGTACGTACGACCTGACGGTTCAGGGGATACACACGTATTATGTGCTGGCGGGGGCTACGCCGGTACTCGTTCACAACTGCAACCTTGCGGGCTACGCCGACAGTGTCCGCAATGAAACTGGAGTGAAGTTCGTCTCCGAGTACACCTCTCCCTCGGGTGCCAAGTACTACGGTCGCAACAAGCATGGCCAGCAGGCAGAAGGGCCGTTGTCGGGTGCGCTTGAGCGGACCGGTCACCACGGAGGGTGCGCGGAGGTGCACTGTTTGATTCAGGCCCAGACGGTCGAGGGGCCCGAGGCCATCAAGGGTGGAACCATGCGAACGGTAAAGACGCGGAATAATTCCATGCCAACATCGAATACGAACGGGCATGGTGAGCCCGCTTACCCTTGCGGCCGCTGTAGTCGTCTGCTGGAAGACCTGGAGATCAACTGATGTCCACGATTTGCTTCGACTCGCTCAGTGAGGATCTGCTTGGGGCGCTTGTCGCTTCCGGATGGAGCGCAGGAAGGAAGGTTGACGTCGGTCAATGGGTGACGCCGTTGGAGAGTGAAGGGTATCGGGCCCACCCATTGGCAGAAGAAATCCTCGCGGCGGTGGGAGGGTTGTCGATCGAGCCCGTCAATCGAGCTGGCCCGAACTTCAACAATGACGAGCCTTATAATTTTGATCCGTTTTCTGCTGGATCAGGGCAGCGTGGCCTAGCGGCAGAGGTAGAGGGTGTTCTCGGTGGGGACTATTTCCCCATCGGTGAATGGCTTAGTTATTCAAGCGTATTCGTTGAAGCTGAAGGGAGGGTGGTTGCTGCTGGTATGGGCTGGATTTGGGAGCTTGGTTCGACCTTTGAAGACTCCCTGGAATTGGCGGTTTGTGCGAATCGCCCGCTGGTCTGTCTGCACTCCGATCCGGGGCTCGATCCTTGGCCGAGGCCTGATACCCGTTAGTGAATCTCGGACCCACCGGGCAGCGTTCAACGGAGCTTTTGGTCGGGTTGGCGGCAGTAGCTGACGGCAACGGCGGCGGACACGGTGGTGCCCGTCGTCGTCTGCTGCCCGGGGCCGTCGAGCGCGTGACCGATCAGGCCGATAGCGTCGCGCTGGAGGCGTAGTCAGACGTTCCGAGGCACCGCCTGCATGTAGAAGATGCGGTGTTCAGTCAGGCTGTCCGGGACGGCGGGATCAGGCGGCGCAAACGGGTAGTTGCCACCGCCGGCTTTCGCCATGGCCGTCGCGGTGCCAGATTTCCAGGGCGCGGGTGAGGACGAGGTGGTCGAGGAGGTCTTCCACTTGGGAGAGGGCAGGTCGGTGAGCCGGGTGAGCTGTTCGGTCTCGGCGCTGCCGGCGCCATCGGCGGTGTGGGCGGCCAAGGCGAGTGCGGTCAGGTGGACGGCCGGCGGCGCCCCGCGAGGGGTGACCAGGGGGACGGGCTGCAGGGTCCCGGATGCTGCGAGCAGGGGGCCTGGGTCAGGACGGCAGGATCCGGTAGTTGCGCCCCCCCCCCACGCCGGTGAAGCTGTTCTTCGCACCCGTCGTGGGGCGCAGCCAGCCGGCGTGGATGAGTTCGTGCCAGGGCACCGCGTGGCCGCCCAGACGCATGCTGCGCAGTAGGCCCCCGGAAAGGTGGACGCCGCCCGTATCGATCAGCTCGCAGCGCGCACTGCAGGGCCAGCAGCCGAGCGGTAGGGGAGCAGAAGCGGGGGAGTGCGTCGGCGAGGTAGGTGAGCATCTCTCGGACACGCGCCCGCTCGCTTGTGCTCGGCCGCCGATCGATCGAGCGGGCTGCGGCCGGCAGGACAGATGAGCAACGTGTCCGGCGCTACGGCGGCGTGGGGGGCTGCCGCGCAGGCGGTGCAAGTATCGACCAGCCGCCACCGTCGTTTTCCGAACTCACTGGTCAAGACGAGCAGGATGGGGTCGGCGCAGCCGCGGGTGTGGCTCTGGCAGGTGCGCAGGTGCAGTGACAGAGCGTCTTCGCGGGCGTGCCGGGTCAGGTGGTGCAGGGCTGCCGAACGTGCCGATTCGGCCAGCAGCGGGTGGGTGCGAGGCACGTAGGAGGGGAGTCGAGTACCGGGCCGCTCGGCTGCGGGCGTAGCTCCATGGTTGCCAACGAGACCGCCGAGCTCCACCGGCGGGCTGAGCAGAGCCGGGCCGTACGGGCCTGGCGAGCCCGCGCCCACGAAGGGCTGCTTCCGCGCAGCTCCGCTCGGTTCACGCCATCGTCAACGGACGGGCTCTGCCGATGGACATCCGCTCATACCTCGCTTCCTGGAGGCGTGCGAGAACAACGACCTCGCGCTTTTCGTGGTTCGCCGTCTGGTTCATGGTCCGTGGCGATCCCCGCTTCGACCGTCACCAGCTCCGCCACCTGCCTTGCCCGACAGCCGGCGAGCGGCTCTTCACCGAATGGCTGGACGTCGTCGCTAAGGTGAGGTGCCGGTCCCGGCTGGGTCACCGGGCTCCCGGGGGCATCGTTGACGGACAGTAAAGGCCCAGGGCCGAGTTGTGGGTGAGGCGAGAGCAGCGCTGCGTGGAACTGCCCAGTACCGGCGCCTCCCGTGCGGGAAACGCTGCCTGATCGAGTACCTGGCCGGAACGTCGGTGCCTCCTCAACTCTTTTGAGAAGTGTGGGGGAGGAGTGCCAGGCCGCGGCCGCGGCCTGGCGCCGAAGCGGTCCCGTAGGCGCTGGCGTGCGAGGACTACGAGCCTCGGCGGGCGGCCGGGCCGTGTCAGGCGTGTGGCTACCAACGCCTGCTGAGGCGGTGGTCGCGGACGCCAGACTGGCAACGGCCACCTGTTCCGCCGACCAACGGCTCGAAGCAGCGACCGAGCGCACCGAAGCTATCGCTGCGGCCAACGAGTGCGCCCGGCACGAACGTTCGTGCCTCTGCCCGTTCCGGGCCTATTCCGAAGTCGGCTCCGCCACGGCAGCCGTCGAACCGGCCCCACACCGGCCCCACACCGGCCCCGCGGCCGGTCGCCGTTGCACCGGTGGAGCGCCGGACGGCTACCGCCGCGCGATCGAGGCGCACCGCCAGGTCGCGCTGGCTCGCGGCTCTTGCGGGAAGTGCTTGAGTGCCCGCGTACAGGTCGCCGGGGATCTCCAGCGGTGCTCTGCCGGCCCTGCCAGGGAGGAGGGCAGGGGTCGCGGGCGCCGGTGGACGGGTGGGGACGGGAGCGGACAGGGAGCCGGTTTCGGCGGTGGTGAGGTGCTGGGAGGGCCCGCGGTGGTCAGGGCGCTCCGTATGCCCCGAGGGTCGTCGTTGATATGGACATGTTCAAATCGCCGGGCTAGCCTCGAACTTGGTCTAGACCGCATCGGATGCGTGCCTTCCGGTTGTTTCCGAACTGCCACCTCGTCCCCACCGCTCGCCCCGGCAGGACATCCGAGGAACGCGTCCGTCCCATCCGCAACCTTGGACCACGGGAGCACACCATGCGCAGAAAGCTCACCTCGTTACTCCTCGGCCTCGGCCTCGCCGGGACGGCCCTGCTCGCCACCAGCGGCAGCGCTCAGGGCCACGGCTACACCGACTCGCCCATCAGCCGCCAGCAACTGTGCGGCAACGGCACCGTCCGGGGCTGCGGACAGATCCAGTGGGAGCCGCCGAGCGTGGAGGGGCCCAAGGGATTCCCCGCGCGCGGGCCCGCCGACGGGCGTATCTGCGCGGGTGGCATCGGGCGCTTCTCCGAGCTGGACGACCCGCGGGGCGGGAACTGGCCGGCCACCAAGCTGACCGCGGGCCAGAGCCACAACTTCATCTGGCGGATCACCGCCCGCCACGCCACCACCGACTTCCGCTACTACATCACCAAGGACGGCTGGGACCCCACCAAGCCTCTGACCAGGGCCGACCTGGACCCGCAGCCCTTCCTTACGGTGCCCTTCGGCGGCCGCCTGCCCGGCTCCACGGTCACCCACGCCGGCGTCCTGCCCCAGAAGACCGGCCGGCACCTCATCCTCGGCGTCTGGACCATCGCCGACACCGGCAACGCCTTCTACGCCTGCTCCGACGTGCGCTTCTGACACGTCCTCGGCTCGGGGCGCACACGCCGCCACCGCCTCCGAGCCCTCCCCGGCCCCGGCAACGAACGCCGGGACCTGGCCCCGGGCCGGCTACCGGCCTGGGGCCCAGCCGTTTGACCACGGGCGGTTCGCCCACCGCAGCAATTCAACGCCAGCCTCCCGAAGGCAGTCGGCATGCACCGCCCAGCCGCACGCGAACACTCACCACGTCCGAAACGTATCCCCTGGCCGGTGCCTGGGCCTTCACCAAGCTGCGGTGGAACCCGACTGTTGAACACCGTCGAGCATGCTGCGCTGCGCGAGCTCGCCGCCGGCTGCCCGGAGACGAAAATGGCCTTCACTTCTGGTCCATAGCCGAAATAAATTCCAGCGTGGAACAAGAGGCACTGCAGGCTTTCGGGCCCAGCGGCGCGGGATACGCGACGGAAAACTCCGTAGGGAAGCACCGATACCGCGGTCCGCACGAAAGCCGACGGCGACGTCATTTGACCAAGACCTCGAAGCCCCCTACCCCCAAGATTGGGGACAGAGGAAGCGAATTCGAGAATCAAGCACGCCCATAATGCCAAGCCGAGCAATCTGTGCGCCCAGGCTTCCATATGCACATCCGGATCGCCACTTTCCTGCCCTCAGGAATGCGCGCGTGCTTCGTCTTCAGCGTGCCAGCGCCTTTGGCGTAAACGCTGAAACCTTCCGTGCCCGGCTTGCCGCCGAGGTTCCACATGATTTCTGCCTCGATCCAGCGGCCGTCGGGCTTCTTGTCCCACGCGACCACCTTGTCGCCCCGGTGGTCAAACTTGGCCATGCCTCGGGAATTTTGAACTATCACATCCTTTCCTTTGGCTTCCGCCGGCCCGACGCCGACAGCGCCCACCAATAGTGTCGCGCCAGCAGTCGCCGCTGCAGTCCTGTACATTGCCGTGCGCATAATTTACTCCTGCTTCGAGGGCGCCCCCGTGACGCCCTGGAGATTTCAGTAGAAACATCGGCCAGAAAACATCTCAAGGGGGCTTTGGATTATCGTTACAAGTCCTTCACCAACGCTCCATCTCGGGCGGAGAGGAGGACGCGCACCATGTCCGGCTCTCGGTCGCCGTTCTGCAACTGCTGGGGCCCGCCCTCTCGGCGAGCGTGTTCTCGGCGGTGGCCGATCTGCCGGCCGGATTGCGCGCCCGCCCCGGTATCACCCCGAGCACAGTCCGTGCCTGGCCAGCCTGGCCGCACTCGGTACCGCTCTCCCAGGACATCGGTTTCGTGAGTACCACGACGGTGATACCGAAGCATGTCGGTAATGCCGAAGCATGTTGGACGGTCTCGCCATCCACGGCGCCCGCATGGTGATCTCGGACGACCGGCCCGGCTTCCGACCGACTCCGCATCCGAACCACCAGGCAACGGATCCGCGCCTACGGCAGAACCGGAAGCGGCAGACTTCTCACCAGGGAAGACGCCGACGCTGGGCAGCGCGGAGTCGCACGACCCGTTGGCGTCCCGCTGGAAGCGATCGAACTGCACTGCGGCCGCAGGCTCTGCCCCTGCTGGCTCGCGGCTTCACCTGCGCGCACGACATCACCGCCAACTGCCCCTGACCAGCACACGACTGCACCCACTTGAGGAGAACAACGGCCGCGCCCGACATCCTTCTGTCCTACGCCGACGGGCTGCCGCACGACGCTTATGCAGAGGCCATCGCCTACCGCGGCGGCAGCTCCGGTGGGGCGTACGACCGGACGAGTGGAACGCGTACCGCAGCGAAACCGTGCTGCTCTGCACGATGCTCTACTACCGCCGCACCGAGCCCACAGCCGTGCCGCACAGGCACGGCCACGAGCGCTCTCCGTACCTGATCCGCACCTGATCCCCGGGGGGCGGACCGTACACCGGATCGGGCCTCGCTGAACGTCCGCGGAAGCTCCTGTGCGCTGTTCGGCACTGCCGTGCGGCTGGGTGACCTCCAGGGACCTGATGTCATTTCACCTGGGGAGCGTAGCGCACCTCTTCCGCCGCGCCGCGGCCCCTGCCTGTCCCGTCCTGCTGCCGTCCGCGGCGGCCTGTTGTGCCGATACGTGAGGACGCCGGGTCGCCGAGGCTGACTGATGGCGGTGGTGTGTGGAGTGAGGTTTTCGCCGTCGTGGGTTGCTTAGCGGGCTCGTGCGGTGGCGCCGAGTTGTTCGGTCAGCCGCTTGAGTTCGGCGGCCGTGGCAGGTGAGAGGTCGCTGAGTCCGCTGTGCACGGCCGTGGGGCTCTTCAGGAAGAGGCGGAAGACGGCCGCGAGGAGCCCTTGCGGCAGAGTCCGCAGCGCGGCGAACGCGCGGGGTACCGGCGGTGTCTCCATCGCGGCGAGGTTCTGCCGCATGAGGCGGAGCATGTCGCGGACCGCGTCCCGGTCGTCGGCCAGCGCTGCCGGGCCGCCCGCCGCGTGTACCGCCTGCCCGAGCGGGACCGCGAACGCGGCGTGCGTCCTGAGCCAGGCATCCATCTGCGGCTCGGGCTTGGCGTTGATCCCGGCGGTACGGAACGTCTCCACGATCCGTACCAGTCGCGGGGTGGTACGGCCGTCGGGCTCGCCGATCGGCATCGTGACCCGGCGGGTGATGACATTGCTCTTGCGGTAGCGGACCACGTCGCCGTCCATCGTGCCGCCAGTCGTGGGGAAGCCGAGCAGCACCCGCTCGTGCCCGAGCACCGCACTCAGTGACTGTGGGCCGGCTGCCCAGTTGAGCAGGAACAGCACGTCACCTTGGAGCCCGGCGAGGGATTCCAGCACTGCGTCCACCTGGTGGGTGCGGACGAAGACGGTGATCAGGTCGTACCCGCCGCCCGGGTGCTCGACCACCGGTACCGGCACCCGCTTGAGTGCTGGGCCGCCTTCCTCGGCGAGCTGGACTCCGTGCCGGCGCAGGGCGGTCAGGCGCTCGCCCCTGGCGAGGAGCGAGACGTCGTGGCCGGCCTCGTGCATGCGGGCGGCGAACAGGGTGCCGCAGACCCCGGCGCCGTACACGAGCAGTTTCAAGGCAGCCTTCTTTCACACGTTGATTCATACGTTCGTTTCATTCAAACATATGTATAGTCCATCGTGTGGCGATTCCAGACACCCGCACCCAGATCCTCGACGCGGCCGAGCACCTTTTCGCCGAGCACGGATACCGCGGCACCTCGGTCCGCGCGATCACCAAACTCGCCGGAGCGAACCTGGCCGCCGTCGGCTACCACTTCGGCTCGAAGGCGGAGCTGATGGCCGCCGTCGCCCGCCGCGTGATCGAGCCCGTCACCGCTGCCCAGTGCGCCGGGCTCGACGAACTGCTCGCCCGGACCCCCGACCCACCGGTCGGCGAACTGGTGGAGGCCTTCGCGGGGCCGTTGTTCGACGAGATGCCGGCCGGCGAGGAGGGCGGCGCCCGGACGTCCCGGCTGATCGTGACGATCCTCAGCGACCCGGCCGAGGAGGCACGCAGTTGGACCGGCCCGGCCGAGGAATCGGTCCGCGAGCGTTACCTCGCAGCCTTCGCGCGCGTACTGCCCGGCCTTCCCCCGGAGGAGCTGTGGTTCCGGCTGCGGGGAATCCTTGCCGTGACGGCCGTCGACCGCCTTGAGGTCCACCAGCAGCCTTCCCCCGGCTGCGTGTCCCCGGGGGCGGGCGAGGCGGCCCGGCGATGGGCGATCACGTTCCTGACGGCAGCGATGAGTGCGCCACCGACCCGGATCTGACGATCTGGATGTATTGCTCACGAGCGTTGTTGACAGTCCGCCTGGTCTGATCATGGCGAAGACCTCCGGTGTGGTGGAGGTGTCTGAGCTGCACCACACAACGGAGGTCTTCGTGTGCCGCCGTAGTGCCCGGCTGACCGTTCACGGCAGGCGGCTGCTGGTCGACCGGCCCCCCCGGCCGCCCCGTGCGCCGCTACGAATACGCCCGGCCCGGCCAGCCGGTCCACGCCGACATCAAAAAGCTCGGCAACATCCCCGACGGTGGCGGTCGGCGAACCGTCGGCAGGACGGCCGGTGACCGCAACCGCCAAGCCACCACCACCGACCGCCAAAGCCGCGAACCGGTGGTCG
This sequence comes from Streptomyces sp. NPDC059788, assembly GCF_042732265.1. NCBI lineage: Bacteria > Bacillati > Actinomycetota > Actinomycetes > Kitasatosporales > Streptomycetaceae > Streptomyces > Streptomyces sp. NPDC059788. Next base: position 49,755 of record NZ_JBHWHY010000048.1, read on the forward strand.
GCTACAGCTACATCCACTCCGCCGTAGACGATCACTCCCGCCTGGCCTACAGCGAAGTCCTGCCCGACGAGCGCCAGCACACCGCCACCGCCTCTGGCACCGCGCCCACGCCTTCTTCGCGGCCCACGGCACCACCGTCCAGCGGGTCCTGACCGACAACGGCTCCTGCTACAAAGCCAAGCAGTCCACCCAGGCCCTGAACACGGCCGGCACCGCCCACCAGCGCATCCGCCCCTACCAGTCACAGACCAACGACCAGGTCGAACGCTTCAACCGCACCCTCCTGGACGAATGCGCCTACCCGCGCCCCTACGCCGGCAACCACGAGCGCACCATGGCCCTGCCAGACTTCCCGCACACCTACAACCACCACCGAAGCCACACCGCACTCCAAGGCCAGCCACCCATCAACCGAGTGAACAACGCTACGGGGCAATACACCTAGTTGATCTCGGTGGCGGCCTGGCTGACCGCCGGTTCACCTCGGCTCGCGCGGAGGGCACTGTCCCTCAGGTGGTGGTGTTGGGTGGTTGTGGGGGCAGGGGGAGTGCGAGGGCGGTGGAGAGTCGGGTGACGGTTTCGACCTGGGTAGTGGCCTGTAGGGCGGTGATGCCCAGTTCTCTGGCCGGGGGAAGGTTGACCGGGTTGTCGTCGACGAACAGGCAGTGCTGGGCCGGCAGGCCGAGGCGGTCCAGGGTGCGCTGGTAGATCCTGGGGTCGGGCTTGGCGAGGCCTTCTTGTTCGCTGATGACGTGCACGTCGAACAGGTCCCACACGCCGCAGTGCCGGTAGGGATCGAACGGGTCGAGGCCGAAGCTGTTGGACAGCAGCGCCAGCTTCAGCCCGGCCGCGCGGGCGGACCGGGCGAGGCTGAGAAGGGCGGTGGCCGGGCGGACGGCTCTCCATGCCCGGCCCATCAGGTCGTGGTCTTCGACCAGGCCGAGCAGGCGTGCGGTGTGCCGGTTCCACGTGTGCTGGGTTATCTCGCCGATCTCCAGGGCGCGGTACAGGCGGCGCCCTTCGGGGTGCTGTTCGAGGGTGTGTTCCCAGGCTCGGACGGACAGCCCTTCGGCCAGGCACCAGGCATCGTGGGCTTCGCGGATGCCGTCGGTCAGCACACCGCCGAAGTCCAGGATCAATGCCCGGTAGGGGGAGCGGTGGGGCATGGCGGTCTCCGTTCTTCGTCCGTCAGATCCCGCACCAGCCAGGCGGCGTGGTCGGCTGCCCTGGCCGGCACGGGCGGGTGGAGGTGCGGATGCGGTCGTGGTGACGAGGTCGGCGTCCCGCTGAGTGAGCTGAGGGCTGTGGCCGTACGGCACGCGCCCGTACGGCCGCGGAGCGGCGCCTGTGTGCCGATCCATCGTGGCGGGAAGTAGCTGCGCCAGTCACCACCGCCTGCACAGAGAGCACGTCGGGGCCGCCGTTGATGGGCCGGGCGGGGCCGGTTCACCTCCGCCTGCGCGGAGAGAACGACCGCCCTCAAGGTGTGGTTCCCCGCCAGGACTTCGTTCAGCCGTCCGGTCAGCGACCCCTCGCTGACGACGACCGGCCGGTACTGGCCGGTCGCGGACGGCGACTCGGCGATCGCATCGAGATCACCGGTGCGCGGGTTGCGGTGGTAAGCGGCGAGCTGATCGACGGGTACGGCCAGATCTGCGAGCGAGGCCGGGTTGGACACGGAACTCCAGCCCCACGCCCGCATCCGAGCCTGGGCGACCCGAGGCAAGATCCACCGTCCATGACAGGACCATCCATGACAGGACCATCCATGACACGCCCATGGGGCACTGCACCGGCCTCCGTGATCACCGCCAGTGGGCGGGACGGTTGTCCAGTTGCTGGAGAAGATCCCAGCCCTCCGGGCGATCCTCAGGGAACCGTCACTGCGCACCGCGCCCGAGCCAGTAACCACGCAGTTCCCGGGCCCTCATCAGGTCCATGGTCACAGTGCCCGATTCCCAACCGCAGCAACTACAGATCGTGTGGGTAGGCCAGGTGTCCTCGAAGAACGGGCCACCGTCGTAACCACGGGCACGGCATATTCCTCACCCTCGTTGCTGCGCATCGGGTGATTCTTGTCCATGGACCCATTTTGCTGGTTCGTGCGCCAACGTCTTACGGCACGTCCCGCTGCATCTCAGAGGTCGCTGGTGGCTTGCGATATCGAGTTTCTTCATGTCGCTCTCTGGCCTATCGTCTGGATAGTGCAGAACCACCCCATAGAACACCCCGTCAGTCTCTCGGAGGAACAGAGCGATCTCCAGCTCTCCAGCAACCCCGACGACATCAGCCACCTGGTGTGTTGTCGGCAGATGACATGGCGTACCGCGTTCTGCGGAGCCCAGGGCGACACCATCAATGTGGCTGCCGAAACCATCTGCACGATGTGTGTTGAACAAGCCGAGGCCATGTGGCCGGGGGTGTGGGCGGACCCGGAATCGTTCTGTCCCGTCGACGGCCGGCCGTGCCCGGACGAACATGACATTGACCTGCGCATCGCCTGGGAGGCCGGTCCTCCGCAAGCGTAGATCGAGCTTGCACTTCCAGACGAGCTGCGCATAGCACCCTACTGCGCAGCGGCGGTCAGAGTTTCGCTGCCCCACCGCTGTACCTCTCGTCGGCTCTGAGAAACTGATGTCGCTTGCCTGACTGATCACTCGGGGGGATTCGCGATGCGTTGGAAAGCTGTGGTCGTGGCCTGTTCGCTGGTTGTGGCCACGTCGGCGACTTCGGCCGGGTGCGCCCGGTACTTTGCCTGCGGACCCGAGGGAGCCTGGCCGAAAGGACTGACCGAGCATGACCTGGTCGGCCAGTACACCGGCTCGCCGTCCGGAAAACTGGAACTGAAGGCTGACGGGACGATGCGGGCCACTGACTGGCCGAAGTACGACGCCTTCGGCGACAACCCTGAGCCTGACCATCAGGAGGTGCGGGGCACCTGGCGAATCCGGCCTGGCTCGCACAAGACGCCGCATGGAAATCTCTCTGAAGATGACCTGGTCCTGGCGGGGGCGGACGGGGATTTCGCCGTCTCGGGCAGTCCCGAGAACCCCCGCCTGTACAGAGGGATCGGCGACCCCGACGTCTGCCACTTCCACGAATTCAAGCGCGTCGGGTAGCAGTGCCCCGTTGCCCGCGCGCAGGTGATTGCCGGATCCGGGTGTCGGCCGTGTGGGGTGCGGTGATGATGCTGTCGGCGGGGACGGTGCCCCCGGTGAGGGTGGCACCGCTGGCGATGCGGCAGCGGGGGCCGATGGCGATGCCGGGGCCGAGGCTGATGGTGTTGCCGGTCTGGCAGCCATCGCCGAGGATGCCGCCGAAGCGCGCGGTTCCGCAGCGGTAGAGGCCGCCCGCCGGGCCGCTGGCCACGTGATCATTTCGCGGCGCTGGACCATCGAGCGCAGCATCGGGCGGCTCATGCACCACCGCAGACTCGCCCGCGACTACGTACGAGACCCATCCGCACCGCAGCGAAGCCCTGATCCAGCTCGCGACGATCGGCCTCATGCCCCGCCGCCTCAGCAGACGCCGCTGTCCGCCTGCCGCTTCATGCGGCCGAGCAGTCGTGCGGCCCGGACGAGCATGGCAATGGCAGCGACCGTGCCGACCAGCATGACCAGCCAGCCGACTGCCTGACACGTCGATTCGGTGCGTAACACGTAAGCGGCCCTTCGGTTCGGAGTGCGCTCAGGCCGCCCGCGGGATGTACGCCAGCCCGTGGGCACCCGCCTCGCCGCGCTTGGGAATGTCCAGCCGGGCGACCATCTGCCATGTCTCCAGGTCGACCACCTCGACGGTGGACGACGCGATGCAGGCCACGTACGCGAGACGGCCGTCCGGCGACGAGGTGATGGTCAGCGGGGCGCGCCCCACCTCGATCCCGCCCAGGCACTCGCCGGTACCGGCGGAGAACCCCGTGAGGCGCCCCGGCGCGTGCCCTCCGGTCTGGGATTCCGGGTCGGATGCCATCCGCTCTTCGCCCACGAGCAGTTGGCCCGCCGAGGTCAGGTGTACGGGTACGACGATGTGTTCCGTGGGCAGAGTGCCGACGACGGACGCCGTCCGGGCGTCGATGACCTGGATGCCGGCGTCCGGCCGGTCCCCGGAACCGGCGAGGACGGAACCGGCGTAGGGAGCGGCGACGAAGACCCGTGTGCCGTCGGCGGCGACGGCGAGCCCCTCGCTGCCCGGCACCTCGACCTTCGCCGTGAGGACGCCCCGTTCGAGGTCCACGACCGACACGAACGGCGCCTCCTTGTTGGTGGCGTACCCCGTCGTGCCCGCCGGGTCGATGGCGAACCAGTGCGGTCCGGGGGCGTCCGTGTCGATCCGGCCCACCGGTCGGCGGGTCTCGGTGTCGATCACCACGACGCCGCCCGGCCGGTCCGCCGAGCCCTCCACGCTGACGTACAGGCGGCGGCGCGCGGTGTCGAGCGCCAGTCCGTGCGGGCCGTGTTCCGGTGCGAGGTCGATGATCTCGACGACGCGCCGGGTGTCGGGGTCGATGACGGTCAGTTCGGTGCTCCGGCCGCTGTTCGCGTGGTAGTAGCCCGAGCGGTACGTGCTGGTGCACCACAGCAATCGCTGCGTCGGGTCGTAGCACAGCTCGTGCGGCTGGGCCGGCACGTCCACCGTACCGACGTGCCGGTCGGAGGCGGCGTCGAAGAACGCGACCGACGGACCGGTCTGACTGACGACGGCCAGGACGTCGCCGTCCCGACCGATGCGCGGGGACTGCTGCATGGCGGACTCCTTGAGTGGTGTGGATGAGGCGTCTCGCGTATTCGCGGACTTCTCCACTCTCGGCTCGCGGCGCCCCGGCAAACAATGCAAGGATCGGCATCCAATACTTGCCCCAAACGTAAAATCCCAGCTCAGGAGCTTCATTGGATCTCAACTTGCTACGCGTCCTGGACGCCCTCCTCCAGGAGAACAGCGTGACCCGCGCCGCCGAACGGCTCGGTACGTCGCCCGCCGCGGTCAGCCGTACCCTCGCCCGGCTGCGCCGCGCAGTCGGTGATCCGCTGCTGGTCCGCGCGGGCCAGGGCATGGTCCCGACCCCGCGCGCCCTGGAACTCCGCGACGAAGTGGCGGCGTTGCTGCGCGGCTGCGACAACGTCCTGCGGCCCGGGGCCGGATTCGACGCCGCCCACCTCCAGCGCCCCTTCACCGTGCAGGCCACCGACCTGCTCCTGTCGGGACTGGCCGGGACCTTGACCGAGCGCATCCACAAAGAAGCCCCGCACGTGGACGTGGTCTTCCTGCCGGAGGCGGTGGAGGGCGGCCCGGCGCTGCGGCAGGGCTCGGTGGACGTGGAACTGGGCGTACTGGGGCCCCTCGACCCGGAGATCCGTACCCAGCCGCTGACCCGGATGACGGTGGCGGGCGTCGCCCGCAGCGGTCACCCGCTCTTCGACGGACGGATCGACGCCCGCCGCTTCGCCAAGGTCGGCCACATCGGCATCTCCCGGCACGGCAAACGCCTCGGCCCCATCGACAGCGCCCTCGCGGAACGCGGGCTGCACCGCCGGATCGCAGTCGTCGTCCCGAGCTACACCAGCGCGATGATCCTCGCCCGCGACACCGACCTCGTCGCCCTCACCCTCGCCGACTGGCTCCCCGGCACCATCTCCGCCCTCGGCCTGCGCACCTTCCCCATCCCCCTCGACCTGCCCCCCATGGACTTCGGCATGGCCTGGCACCCCTGCAACTCGGCCGACCCGGGCCACCGGTGGTTCCGCGAGCATTTGGCTGCGGCGGTGCGGGGGCGGGGCGGGTCGGGGGGTGGTGGGGCCTAGGAGCTGTTCGGGGTGTCGATGTTCACGGGAAACGACAGCATCCCGCCAGCGGAGTTACGCAGTGGAGCGCCATTCTCCTTCGAGGCTGCTGAAGACCATGGAGTCCCGCCAGCCGTCATGGAGCAGCGCCGTGTGGCGCAGGCGCCCCTCATACGTCATACCGATCTTGGACAGCACGCGGGAGGAGCCGAGATTCCTCGGGTCACAGGTGGCATGGATCCGGTGCAGCCCCAGCTCGCCGAACCCGTGTGCGAGCAGCTGCCGACCGATTTCCGTGCCGATGCCCTGTCCCCATACCCGGGGATGCACGATGTATGAGATCTCGCCCTGGCGCTGCTTACGGCTGCGGACATGCAGCTCACCCATGCCCACAACATCCCGCCCGACGCGGACGACATAAGGGAACCGGCGCTGCGGGGTAGCCGACCATGCCCTGGACGCGGAGTCCACGAAGTCCTGCGTCTGGACCTCTGTGTTCGGCCCCCAGGACTGATAGCGGCACGCCTCCGGGAGGCACGCCCATGAGTGAACGGCCGGCCAGTCCGCCGAAACGATCTTGTTCAAGGTCACCGAGTGCCTACTCATACGACGACCATGAACGGGTCTTCGCGCACAGAGCAAGAACAGGGAGTCCTCAAGATTGCCGACGACCATGCGGAGGGAAGGCTCGGTGCTGTGGAGCGGTGGCACGGAGCGGGCTGCGGGGGAGGATCCGCGAGGTGTCCTCCATCATGGGACGGTGCTGCCCACCCTGGAGGATCCCGGCCGGCTTCCCGCCCCGTGGTGGGTGCCCGACGGCGGCCTGCACAGCCTGGAGCGGGAACTTCACCGCGAACTGCCGCCGGACCACCCGCTGTACGGTGCTCGCGTTCGCGCGGCGGCACGGTGCGAAGCCTGCGACGACGTCCTGTTCCATGTCACCGACCGCGCCTTGCCCTGGGCAGTGGTGCATCTGACCTGGAGCGGCCGCCAGGAGCAGCTTCCCTGGCCCCGGACCGCACCATTGGCCCACCTCAACGACCTGCTCACCCAACACGCCCCTCACGATGACACCACCGACTCCTAACCCAGCGAACTGCCCAATCACCGCAGCAAGCAGCGCGGGCTCACCTCCGCTCGCGCGGAGAGGACGGATGCTCGGCAGCGAAACCACCATCCACGCCCGCTGAAGCGCCCTGGTCAGGTCCCGACAGCAGGTCTCCGGGACATCAGGTGGCACCGCTGTTCGCCATCGGGAAGGGGAATAGGGCCACGCGTCGTCGGGTTGCCTGATGTTGATCACGTATGTGCGATGCGCCGATAAGGAACCGCCATGAGCCAGCTGCCCCTTGACGCCGAAGCCCACCACGACGGGCGCCTCGAAGGGCGTACGGTCGTGCTGATCGGCGGTGGTTCGGGCATCGGGCTGCGGGTCGCGCATCATGCGGCCGCAGCCGGCGCTCGTGTCGTACTGGGAGGCCGCACTCCCGCGCGCCTGGCCGCCGCGACGGAGGAGGTGGGTGACTCGGCGACCTGGCGGACCGTGGACGTCACGGACGGCGCCTCGCTCGCGGCGTTCTTCGCGGAAGTCGACCGCGTGGACCATCTGTTCACCTCTGCCGCCTCCTACCAGGTGGGCCCGATGCTGGAGCTGAGCGACGAGGAGGCGGCGAGCCCGTTCGTCTCCAAATTCTGGGGCCAGTACCACGCCGTGCGATATGCCGCGCCAAAGCTGGCGGCGGATGGATCCGTGGTACTGATGTCCGGTGCCGCCGGGGCCCGGCCCCCGGCGCCCGCACCCGCCTATGCTGCGTGCAACGCAGCGATCGAAGGACTCGGGCGAGGGCTGGCCCTCGAACTCGCACCAGTCCGCGTCAACGTCGTCTCGCCCGGCACCATCGACGGCAACCTCTGGGCACAGCGTCCGGCCGCAGACCGCGAAGGCGCCTTCGCGCAGTACCGCAGGGACACGATCCTGCACCGGCTGGGCACCGAGGACGACATCGCCCACGCTGTGATGTTCCTCTTCACCAACGGCTTCACGACCGGTTCCACCCTCTATCCCGACGGCGGCTACACCCTGCGGTGACTCCACCCCCAGGCCGGCGGTTCGTGCCCGGCGGCAGTCAGCCGGCGCGGCGGCCGTCAGTCGTCCATTTCTTCGCCGGTGTCTTGGTGGTGGTCTTCTTGCCGCTGGCCTTCTTCGGCGTGTGGGGCTCTTAGAGCTCCTGACGCAATGTGGGGCGCAGGCGTTGTCAGCAGATGAGTGAGCAGGCGGGTTTCAGGAATGCTTCGTGGATGTCGTCGCGGGTTTCCCGGCGGATGCGCAGGCGGCCGAACCAGTGCAGCGGTGCGCTGGTCTGTTCAGCGGCTCGCCGCCTGGTTCCCGGCCCGGAGCCGTGGGCGGTGCCCCGGCGGGTGATGACGGGCTTGATGCCTTGGCCCAGAGCTGGCGGCGGTAGCAGTCGTGGTCGTAGCCGCGGTCGGCGTAGACCTCCTTCGACCGCTGCCGGGGCCGGCCGCGTTGTGGATTTGCCTGACGCACCTTCACTGTCAGGGCTTATCTGACGCCATGACCGAGGCCACCGCCCCGGTCGCCGCCAAACCGCACACCTTCTCGCTGCTCACCGCCAGGGGGCCGGGAAGTTCGGAAGGTCTGTGTGGGCCGGGCGTCCGGTTGGCGGGGGCGAGGTGGTCAGGCCACGGAGTTTGTTGTTGCGCTTCTCCAAGGCTTCGGCGGTGGTGGGAATGAGTGCTGCGTCGCCTTCGCCGACCTGTGCCTGATTCGATTCGACGAATCCGCGGGTGTCGTGTTGGTAGGCGGCGAAGGCCGCGGTGTGGTCGCGATGGGCGGCCAGCGAGCCGGCGAGCATGTAGGCGCCCACGAGGGCAAGACTGGATCCTTGCCCGGTCAGGAACGACGGCGCGTAGGCGGCATCGCCGATGAGCGCGACCCGGCCGCTGGACCACGACGGCATGCGGATTTGGCTCACGGTGTCGAAGAACGTGTCGTGCGCGTCGTGCATGGTGGCGACCATAGCCGGGATTTCCCACCCGTCGTCGGCGAAGGTGGCGGTGACGAGGTCACGTTGTGCCTTGGGGTCGCGGAGGACTTCGTACGGTGGTTCGGGGTGCGTGAAGTTGAGGAAGGCGTACAGCTCGTTGCTGTCTCTGACCGCGTAGAGTGCCGCGGCCCTTCCAGGAGTATTCCAAAAGAGTACTTCGTGGGAGAGCCCATAGGTGTTCGGCATGGTGAAGATGCTGAAGCAATACCCCAGGTAGCGGTGGAACTGCCGCTCGGGACCGAGGGCGAGTTCGCGGGTGCGCGAGTGCAGCCCGTCCGCACCCAGTACCAGGTCGAAGCCCCGCTGGGCGCCGCTGCGGAAGGCGACGTCGACGCCGTGCTCGTGTTCCGTGAGGGTTTCGATGGAGTCGTCGAATACGAATTCCACCTCGTCGCGGACGGTTTCGTACAGGATCTCCGCCAGTACCCCGCGAGGCACCTCGACATCGTGTCCCTCGACCCCGCCGGTCACCGCCTGCGGGTGAACCACGGCCGCCTCACTACCGTCGGCGTTGAGGAACGTCACCCGACGCGACTCGATATGCGCTTCCTGGAGCCGGGGCAGGATCCCCATCCGGCGAACCACCTCCACCGCGCTGCCACGCACATCGATCGGATAGCCGCCACCCCGCAGTCCGGTGGACTTTTCCACCACCGTCACCGCGTACCCGTATCGATGCAACCAGTACGCCACGGCGGGCCCCGCGATGCTCGCGCCGGAAACCAGTACCGTACCTTTGGGTGCAGTTTTAGCGTTCATTAATCAACCCTTAAGTCGCGTTAGTCGAGGGGTGGTTTGCAGCACATGTGGTCTTTTCGGAGGGACATGGCGTCCGCCCCTCACACCCTTTCCCGCTTGAGACCGGGCGAAGGCGAAGTGTGGTGGCGGAGGCCGGTGCTTCGTACGAGCATGACGGCCAGGACCGCGGCTATCGTGAACGCGCCGCAGGCGATCGCGATGTAGCTGAACACGCCCGTGGCCGAATTCACTGTGCCGCCGTCGACCGTCACGGCGGTCGACTTGAGCACGGCCGCGCCCACGAAGTCCAGCACCACCGCCCCGACCGAGAGCACGACCATGACCAGGCTGGACACGATGCCCTGCCGTTCGGCGGACGCCAGGCTCCCCGCCACGTTGAAGCCGGAAGTCCCGAGCGCTCCTGCCGTGACACCCAACAGGAATCCGCAGCAGAGCGCGGCGGGAAGCCGGGAAGCGCCGAGGAACATGCCGAGGCTCACCACCGTTCCGAGCACGACCGCCCCGGCCAACGTCGCGGCAGGCCCGATGCGTGCGGCAAGCCACCCGGCGGCCGGGCCTCCGAGCGTGACGCCGAGCCCCGGCGCCGCGAGCAGCAGCGCTACCGATCCCTGGTCGGCCAGTCCATAACCGAGTTGCTGTTCGGCCGAGGTGCCGCCGATGAGCGGGACGAGCTGGAGCAGGCTCTGGTACGCACCGGCTGCGAGGAAGACGACGAGCAGCGTGAGCACCAAGGAGCCGCCGAGGTCCCCGATGTCGATCAGGGAGTCGGGCTTGCGGCTCGACACCAGGAACCACCTGGCCAGCGCTGCGACGCCGCCGACGAGGAGAGCCAGCGGACCGACGGCGAGCCAGCCGAGGTCCGAGCCCAGACTGACGTAGCCCAGCATCCCGGCGAGGCCCCCGCCGAGGAGAAGGGCGCCGCCGACGTCGATCCTGCCCGGTCGCTTGACCGGGGACTCGGGGACGACGGTGCGTACGCAGATCACCATCACGGCCGCGACGAAGGCCGATACCAGGAACAGGATCTGGAAACCGAACTCCTCGGCCAGCTGCTCGATGAGGAAACGGGACGCGATGTTGAGGGCCGCGGAGCCGGACGTGACGATGCCCACGATGATCATCGCGATGCGGGGCGGGCAGACACCGCGAACGATGGCGACGGAGAGGAACATGGCGGCCAGAGCCGCCCCTTGGAGCATGCGGCCGAGGACGAACATCCAGATGCTGGGGGCCACGGCGCATAAGAGGGCGCCCGCGCAACTGATGAGCAACGCCAGTATGAGCACGGCGCGTTTGCCGTGGATGTCGGCGCTCTTTCCGAGCAGCGGCGCCCACATCACTCCCGCCAGCATCGCGGTGGCGTTGAGCCACGCCGCCTGGCCGGTACCGAAATGGTCGAGCATCTCCGGGAGGACGAGCAGTGGCGCGGTGATGGCCGAGTCGACCACGAAGTTCACCAGGGCCAGGACGGTCACCAGGCCGACGAGTCGCCCGTTCCCTCCTGTGCCCGATTCGGTATCGGTGCTTCCGGTTCCGTTCTGCTGCATCGAGGACTCCTCACTGCGGGCCGACGACGGCGCTGGGCGGCCGGTCGGCGGCTACAAGATACGCACGAGTTTCTTATTCGCGAGAGTAGGGTGTGGCGATAAGAAACGTCAACGGTTCTAAAACGGTTCTACGGAAGGAGCGTTGTGGGACGACGGCGCGGCGAAGCGCTTGAGGCGGCGATCCTCGAAGCGGCCTGGGACGAGTTGCGCGAGCGGGGGTACGCGAACCTGACCGTCGACTCCGTCGCCCGGCGAGCCGGCACCAGCAAGCCGGTGCTCTACCGGCGCTGGGCGGACAAGCGGAAGCTGGTCGAGGCCGCAGTCGTACGCCGCAACGCCGACCTGCTGGTTCCCCCGGCCGACACCGGGAGCCTGCGCGGCGACCTGATCGCCACCCTCACCGAGGCGAGCGAGAGGCAGGGACCGTTCATCGTCCAACTCAGCCTGCTGCTCGCCGGCTACTTCGCCGAGACCGAGACCAGCTTCGCCGATCTGCGCGAGATGATCATCGCGGGCCGCCGCTCCGGGCGCGACGAGATCATGCAGCGTGCCATCGAACGCGGCGAGCTCGATCCGGCCAAGCTCACACCACGCATCGCCAACCTCCCCTTCGACCTGCTCCGAGGCGAGACGATGATGACGCTGCGGCAGGTACCACCCGAGGTGATCGAGGAGATCGTCGACACGGTTTTTCTCCCGCTGGTCCGCTAGGCCGTGGCCGTGTCTTCGCGTGATGTGGTGTGGTGGGCCATGGTCGGGTGATACGTCGTCATGAGCCGTCGGACGTCGAGTCGGAGCTCGTCTGCCCCTCCTGCCCCGGGCGACCACTCCGCCGGCGTTCTCCGTTGCCGACACCGTGAACGCCGCCCTGGCCCGGCGCTTGCGCCGCTCTGTGATGCTCATCTTCGTCCGGCCCCTCGACGGCGCACCGCCGCGCCACCTATGGGGCCACGGCTGCGGAGCACAGATCACCTTCCCCTGTCGTGGCGGGTCCCTCGGGCGTAGCGTGCCGGGTACACGCCTGGTACGTCGTGCGCCGTGCGTCGCCGTGTGCCGCGGTGCGCAGCGAAGGGGGAGTCGTGCGGGCAGGGATCGTGCTGGATGGCCCTTACCGGTTGATCGAGCCGATCGGTGCGGGCGGGTTCGGACAGGTCGGGAAGGCGCACGATCCCAAGGTCGGCCGGCTGGTGGCAGTCAAGGTGCTGACCGCCAGCGCCGTACTGGAAGCCGGACGCCTGCCCTTGCCGAAGACCCTGTACCCGGCGGCTTGTGTTGCGGACGCCCTATCCGCCGCGCACTGGGCCGCCGACGGGGCGGTCATCCCCCTACCCCGCACCGCCCGCAAAGCCTGCCCGGCCTGCGCCACCAGGGAAGACGAACAGGCGGCGAGCGCGTGCACCACCTGTCAGGGGAGGGCCAGATCGTCCATGAGCAGCGCATCCACCAGGTCCGCATCCCTGCCGGCGTCCGGGAAGGCCAGAGGATTCGGCTCCGTGAACTCGGCGGCCCCGGCCAGCATGGCGCCGCCCCCGGGGAGCTGTACGTGACGGTGCACATCGACGGCTGGTGGCCCGCCCGCGCGGTAGCTGCCGACGACCCGGCCGAACCGAGGAGACCCGCTGATGTGGTCCAGCATCATCGCTGTCCTGGGCACGCTGGCCGGGGTCGCCCTGGCCGGCGCCACCCAGCTGTGGGCGGAGCGCCGTACGCGCGCCGACCAGCAGCGGCAGGAGATCGCCGGTGCCGTGCACCAACTCCTGGGCGCTGTGATCACCTACCGCGAGCAGTACTGGCTGAGCATCGCCGATCTGCGGGAGGGCAGGAGCCAGAGCCGTGAGGACCGCGTCGCTCTGTACCGGGCCCGCTCCGAGGTCACCCGGGCCATTGACCGGCTCGCGTTGGTCACCGCCGATCCCGCGCTGCGTACCCCGGCCAGCGCGGCGGTCTGGTCGGCGATCGAGCTGGCCGACATCCCCCTCGGCCCGGTCACCGACGGCCGTTTCGCCGACGAGGTCGAGGCCGCGCTGGCCGAGGGCCGCGAGCGCAGCCGGAACGCCCACACCGTGCTGCGGAACGCCGCGACGGTCTACATCCGGCAACTTTACCGAGGGGACCGTCGAGACTGACCGCATGCACTGCCCCCGCCCTCAGCTCGCCGGCTGAGCAGGCTCGGTCGCCTCGCCGGCCGGTCCGGTCCCCTCGCCGCAGAACACTTCCCGCACGAGCCTGTCCTGCGCCTTCAGGAACGCTCCGGCCAGCGACAACGCGGCGTCGTCCACATAATTCAGCGAGGCGGTCAGGGTCTTGCTGCCGTCGGATGTGCTGTACATCAGCGCGGCGTGGCCGGCGGCGCCCCCATTGTGGAAGAGCAGCGTGTCGCCGCCGGGGCCCGTTTCCTGCACGCGCAGCCCCAGGCCGAAACCGCTCTTGGGGTGCGGCTTTGCCATCTCGGCCAGCAGCGGGGCGGGCAGGAGCCGGCCGCCTGCCAGTGCGGAGATGAACGTGTGGAGGTCCTGGGTGGTGGATATCATGTCGCCGCCGGCGGAGATCCAAGAGGGATTGTGGCGGGTGACGTCGACCGTCTCCTGGCGGCCGGCGTCCTCGTACCGGTAGTACGCGTGGGCGTACGGCCTGGGGATCTCCGGCGAGGCGCCCGGCACGACGGTGCCCGACAGACCGAGCGGCCGCACGATTCGCTGCTGTGTCACTTCGGCGCACGAGCGGCCGGTGACCTTCTCGACCAGCAGTCTGGCCAGTACGTAGTTCGTGTTGGAGTAGCTCCAGTCCGTCCCCGGCTCGAACCGCGCGGGCCGGGACAGCGCCAGCCGTGCCAGTTCCTCGGGCCGGTAGGTGTGAAACCGGTTGTCCACCCACTCCTTGCCCGAGATGGTGGAGGGGATCCCCGGCGCCACCGTCCCGTCCTCGTAGTGCTCGCCGGTGAAGTTGAACACCCCGCTGGTGTGCTGCAAGAGCATGCGCACCGTGATGCGTTCGTCCAGCCCGTACCCGGGCAGGTAAACGGCTGCCGGGACGTCCAGTTCGACCTTTCCCTCGGCCACCAGCTGCAGCACCAGGGTCGCGGTGAAGGTCTTGGTGTTGCTGCCGATCCGCACGTGCCCGTCGGCCGGAGGCTCGGCGTGTGCGCCCAGTTCGGCCACCCCGGCACTGCCGGCCCACCTGCCCCGCTCGTCCTGCACGCGCAGGTGCACTCCGGTGATACCGGAATCGACGATCTCCTGGAGGGCGTTGCGCAGTTCCGGGCGGTCCGGCCCGGTGGTGCCGGCGTGCGCGGTGGTGTGCGGGGACTCGCTCATGGTCGTTCCTTGTCAGGTCTGCGGGTACGCGGCACCGCTCGGGCCGCGCAGCGATGGCCGTGAAGGTGGCCACCGGCCCCGTGGAGGCGGCGATGAGCTGAGCGTTCACCCTGACCCAAGGTCAAGGTCAAGCTCCGTCGTGACCTTGCGCCGCCGGCACCCCCGAGGGGTGCCGCACTGCCGCGGAGGCGCGCTACCCTCGCCGCTGTGATCACCCGTAACCCGGCGAACGGGCTCACGATCGGCCAGGCGGCGGCGTTCGTGGGCATCACGGTCAAGACCGTGCGGCACTATCACCGGCTCGGCCTGGTCGCCGAGCCGGACCGGGACAGTTCCGGCTACCGGCGCTACGGGTCGGCCGACCTGCACCGGCTGATCCAGGTACGGACCCTGGCCGGAGCCGGCGTGCCGCTGGCCGGGATCGCCGACCTGCTGGACACCGGCCCCGAGCGGTTCGCCGCCGCCCTGGACGACGTCCGTCGCCGGCTCACCGAACAGATCGAGGACCTGACCGCGCGCCGCGACACGCTGCACCGGCTCATCCACGGCGACCGGGCCCTGCTGCCCGACCGGGCCTGCGCGGTGCTGGACCGGCTCGCCGGTGCCGGCTTCGGCCCGGACTACGTAGCCGTCCAACGGGAGGCTCTGGTGCTGCTCCGGGCGCTGATGCCGGAGATCCTCGACAGCTTCCTGACCCGGCTGGAACGTCTCCTGGACGACCCCGAGCACGTCGAGCTGACCCGGCGCGGCTGGGAAGCGAGGGCCTGGGACCCGGACGACCCGCGCATCGAGGAGCTGGCGGCCGCGCTGGCCGGCAAGGTACTGGCCGACCGCGCGCTGCCGTCGATGCCGTCCGGGGTTCGGAAGCGGTCCGACGCCGCCTCCCGGTACGCGGTGGTCAACGGTCACCGGGCGGACGAGGCACCGTCCATCGCCCGGCTGAACGCGCTGGTCGAGGCGAATCTGCGCGCGGCCGGCATCGACGTTTCGCCTCCATGACGGCCACCCGTCTCCCCGGGATCGGGCCTCGGGACTGGTGGGCTCGCAGGTTGAGGTGTCGCGTATTCCTCGGTGAGGCGGTACGAGGCAGCTTCGCCGCCCGCCGCAACACCTACCTCAACCACGCCTTGAACGCGGTACGCCACCATCCCCGCAGCCACGACCGGCTGCCGACCACTGTGGCCCGCGAGGTCATTGAGCCCGGACTCCACACCTCACCGGACGGCCAGCGCACCGACACGGCGTTGGGGTAAGGCGGGCCGAGGACCGGCCCGGTACACGGGTCTGTGACTGGTCTTATGGGCGTCGCAGACAAGGATGGTCATCAGGTGATCGCGGAATGCCTGACCGCCGCCCGGCTGAGAATGACTGTTCAGCGGCACGGCCCGGGGGCCAACCGGGGGACGAGAAGTGAGAGTTCGCTCGCCTGATCACACGGTCGATCCCGCATCTCGGTCCGGGTGCGAGGCCGCCGGGTTCGTGGCGGGGTTCGTCAGAGCATCGAGCTGGACAGCGAGGTCGGGGTGGTCGGGGGTGAGGTGGGGGCGGGTGGTGTTGAGGGGGTGGATGAGGTCGGCGGGGTCGTCGTGGGCGAGGGCCGCGTGGAGCTGGCTGAGCGGGTTGCGGGCCGCGGCGGGCAGGTCGGTGAGGGCGGTGATCTGGCCGGCGATGCGGCGCAGCTCGGCTGCGTTGTGGCGGGCCCAGGCGGCGGTGGTGCGTTCGGCGGCGCGGCGTTCGCGGGTGGCCTGGACGCGCTGTTCACCGGTGGTTCCCGCGGGGCCGGGGCGGCCGCGCAGGTAGCGGCGCTCGGCGGCCTGGCGGCTGGCGACGCCGAGAGGGTGGGCGAGGTCGGCCCAGCTGGCACCCGCGTCGCGGGCGGTTTCGATCAGGCCGGTCTCCCATCCGGCGAGCCGCTCGCGGACCTGCCGCAGCAGCAGAAGCGAGGCCAGGGCCTGCTCCGGGCCGACGTCGTGGGTCTCGGCAGCCCCGGGGACCTCATGCCGGGCAGCAAGTAGGGCGTCGTCTATGGCGTGCAGGGCGGCCGCGGCGGCGAGGAACGACGCCGGGCTGTGTGGTGGGGCGCTGGACGATGACGGCTGGTCGGCCGGGGTCATAGGCACCTCCCTCGGGTGGTCATCCTTTGGACGACACGATGCTTGTCATCCATTGGATGACATGTTACAACGGTTTCAGCGAAGCGCATTGGCAGCAACTGCCCGAACCTTCCTGGAGGTGTTTGACCATGTTGATGCGCACCGACCCCTTCCGTGAGCTGGACCGGCTCGCCCAGCAGCTGATGGGACCGGGCACCTGGTCCAGGCCGTCCCCGATGCCGATGGACGCCTACCGCGAGGGCGACCAGTACGTGGTGGCCTTCGACCTCCCCGGCGTCACCGCGGACGCGATCGACATCGACGTCGAACGCAACATGCTGACCGTCAAGGCCGAGCGCCGTCCCGCGAAGAAGGCCGACGACGTGCAGATGGAACTGTCGGAGCGGCCGCTGGGCATCTTCTCCCGCCAGATCGTGCTGGCCGACACGCTGGACACCGAGCACATCCAGGCCGACTACGACGCGGGCGTGCTCACCCTGCGTATCCCGATCGCCGAGCGCGCCAAGCCCCGCAAGATCGCCATCGGTGTCGGTTCGGGCCGCAAGGAGATCTCCCACTGAGCCGGGCCCGATGAGGGCTGAACAGCGGCGGAGGACGGGTACCTGTTCTCCGCCCGGGGCCTGTCCTCCGCGCCTCCGTGGGCCGAGGGAGGGGTGACGGCCGGCATGACGGTGCGACGGGAAGCGTTCCTCGACCAGGTGAAGGAACGCGGCGAGTACAAGACCCCGCAGGAAGCCGATCGCGCGGCCCGCGTGGTGCTCGCCCTGCTGGGCGCACACCTGGTCGGTGAGGTACGCGCCCAGCTGGCGGCGCGTCTGCCCGAGGGCTTCGCCCTGATCCTGCTCAACCCGCCGCAGAGCGCCGAGCCGTTGCCCCCGGAGCGTTTCGTGCGCGCGACCGCGGCCTGGATCGAGGGCGCGACCGAACAGACCGCGGTCTGGGATGTCGGCGCCGTCCTTTCCACGGTCGCCGACGCCACCGGCGCCGACCTCCTCAAACAGATCCTGCTCCAGCTCCCCGCAGGCTACGGCCTCCTCTTCGGCCGCCCCCAGCCCACCTGACCACCCACCCCTCGGCGACCGCACGCCGGCCGCCACGACCTGGTGACAGAAAGGCAACCACCGCAGTGATGTCCGACCACAGCGCACCGCTCCAGCGGCCCTACAGCAAGGCATACGAGCACATGCTGGGAAAGGTCCGCTACGACGGCGCCTACCCCACCCGGGAGAAGGCCGAGGAAGCCGTCCGCCTCGTCCTTTCGGGACTGGGGCGCCAGCTGACCGGCGACGAACGCGTCGAACTGGCCGCCCGCCTCCCCGTCGAAGCCGCGCGCATCCTCACCGCCCAGATCCCCGACGCCCGGCCGCTGGGCGGCTGGGCCTTCGTCAAGGACCTCGCCGCCCGCACCGGCGCCTCCCTGGCCACCACCCGCTGGGACACCGGATCCGTCTTCTCCGCCGTCGCGGCCCACGCCGGCCCCGAACTGCTGACCCGCATCCTGTGCCGGCTCCCCTCCGGCTACGCGCTGCTGTTCGGCCGCGCCGAACTCACCCAAGCCGCATAGCCGGGCCGCGCCTTTCCGGCGCCACTGCATGCCGGTGACCGTGACGCGTACACGCGCAGCACAGAGCACAGAGCACAGAGCACAGAGCACAGAGCACAGAGCACAGAGCACAGAGCACAGAGCACAGAGCACGTAGCGCGTCACGGTCACCGGCGTCGTCGCGTCCAGACGGCCGGCAGCGACGGCAAAGGCGCCACAGCCTTGGACGGGCCTTTCAGTAACGGTGCTGGAAGCTCCGCCTTCGGTGCCGGTATGAGGTTTGTGACTACCTTCCGGCGAATGTTCTCCGTGGCCGCGTTCAGTGTTTCGGATCTTCGGACAGCGGCGTATGGAACCCGTTCGTCACCCGGACCCTTCCTGATCTGCCGGTTGTGGCACGAGCCGCACCTGGGCACAGCCTCCTCCTGGCGCTCACGCTCCCGTTCACGCTCGCGCAGGAGCTGCAGTGTCGCCGCGCGCGTCAGCCGCCTCAATAGAATACAGAGCTGTGCTGTATTCTATTTTTGTGAAGTCTGACAACGATCCCGAAGGACGCGTTCCCGCCGTGCCGGTCCCGGCCTCGAAGGCCCCCGGCCGGCCGCGCAGCCGGGAAGCGGACGAGGCAATCCTCGCGGCAGCGCTCGATCTGCTCATCGAGCGCGGCGTCGGCTCGGCCAGCATCGAGCAGGTGGCGCGCCGCGCCCAAGTCACCCGCGCCACCGTGTACCGGCGCTTTCGGACCCTGACCGAGTTGTTGGTGCGTGCGGTCGAGTGGGAGTACCGGGACGTGGATTCCGGCTCTATGGACTGGCCGGACATCGACAGCATGGTTACGGCCTGGGCCGAGCACCTCGGCAAGCCCCGCGCGCGAAAGCTGATGCGCCGTCTCTACGGCACGGTCGACGACCTTCCCGAACTGCTGCGCGCCTACCACAAGGCCTACGGCAGCCACCGCAGCCTTGCGGTACGCACCGCTCTGGAGCGGGCCCGCGCGGCCGGGCAGCTTCCCCCGGACAGCGACCCGGAAATCCTTCAGCAGCTGCTCAGCGGCGCGGCTTTGCAGCATCTCGCCGCATACCCCGACACCACCGGCGCGCAAGAGGTCAAAGCCTACTTCCTTGCCGTCCTGGGACAGGCCGGGCTGTCGACCTCCACACGCCAAGGGAGTACCGCACGATGACCGAGAATTCAACGTGGCTTGGACGGGACATCCGCAGGGCCCGCAAAGAGGGCATGCCCGCCGTCATGCGGCGGCAGCGCGACCGGCTGGCCGGCATGGTCGCCCATGCCCGGGCCGCCTCCCCGTACTACCGCGGTCTCTACCGCGGATTGCCCGAGCGGGTGGAGGACCCGACGCTGCTGCCGGTCACCGACAAAAAGCAACTGATGGGTCACTTCGACGACTGGGTGGCCGACCGAGCCATCACGTACGAGAAGGTGCGCGCCTTCAGCGACGACCCCGATCGGATCGGACAGCGCTTCCACGGGAAGTACATGGTGGCCACCACCTCGGGCACCAGCGGCCGACGTGGTCTCTTCCTCCTCGACGACCGGTACATGGACGTGGGAGCCGCACTGACCTCCCGCGCGCTCGCCACGTGGCTGGGGCCCGCCGGCCTCCTCCGGGCAGCCGCTCACCGCGGCCGCTTCGCCCAGCTCGTGGCCACGGGCGGGCACTACGTCGGCTTCGCCGCGTATTCCCGCACGCTCCAAGCGGGCGGATGGCGCAGCAAGCTGATCCGGGCCTTCCCGGTGCACACACCGATGGCGCAGCTGGTGGCCGAACTCAACGACTACCGCCCTGCCTTCGTCATCGGCTACGCCAGCACGATCAAGCTGCTCACCGCCGAGCAGGAAGCCGGCCGCCTGCGTATCGACCCGGTGCTGGTCCAGCCGGCCGGCGAGACGATGACCACGGACGACACCGACAGGATCGCCCGCGCCTTTCGCACCACGGTCCGCGCGATGTACAGCGCAACCGAGTGCACCTACCTCAGTCACAGCTGCGCTTGCGGCTGGTATCACGTCAACACCGACTGGGCCGTGCTCGAACCGGTCGACGCCGATCACCGGCCCACCCCGCCCGGCCAGTTCTCGCACACCGTGCTGATCAGCAATCTCGCCAACCGCGTACAGCCGTTCCTGCGCTACGACCTCGGTGACAGCGTCCTGCTCCGGCCCGACCCGTGCCCGTGCGGCAACCCGCTGCCCGCGATCCGCGTGCGAGGGCGCGCAGGCGACGTGCTCACCTTCCCCTCCCGCCGCGGCGACCCCGTGCAGCTCGCCCCCCTGGCCTTCGGCACCCTCTTTGACCGCACTCCTGGAGTCGAGCTGTTCCAGGTCGAGCAGACCGCCCCGTCGATCCTGCGCGTACGTCTGCTGCCGGCCGCCGACGCGGATCCGGACCGCGTGTGGCAGAGCGCCCACCTGGAGCTGACCCGGCTTCTCGCCGACAACAAGCTGGACCACGTTTCGGTTCAGCGTGCTGAGGAGGCACCCCGGCAGACGGCCGGCGGCAAGTACCGAACCGTCATCCCATTCGATCAGTCGGACACCCGACGCTGAGCTGGTTCTTGAGGATTCCGGTCACGTTCGGCGAGGGTTCTGTTCGCCCGGCGGTTGTGCCCACGTCGAAACGGGTGGCAGGGTGCCGCTTCTTCGAGCCGGCCGGGGTGGGCCGGCTGTCCGGGTTCTCGGTGCGCGGGTCGGGTACGGCAGACTCGGGCGGAGGTTCCTGAACCCCGGCGGACCCGGGCGCGGGGGAGGGGCCCCAGGTTCGGCGCGCGGCATCGCCGCCCGGCTGCGCTATCCGACCGCCTCCGAGGCCGGCTACGCCGCGATGGAACGCGCGGGCATCAGCGTGACCACTCGCACTCTGTACGCCTGGCTCGCCGAGGAGCGCTCCCCGAACACCACCAACCGCAAGCTGCTGGACGTGGCGTACTGGGACCTGCGGCGCCGTAACGCCCTGCCGGAGCAGTTGGCGATGGTTCGCGAGGGGGCGCGGACCACGGAAGCTGTTCATCACTTCCGCTGCACCGGATACGCGGGGGATGAGGCCGTCAGGTACGGGACGAACACCCGTGTCAGTCGTGCTCTTGGGGGGCTGTGCCGGTCCGGGGTGTTGCGGTGCCGGTGAGGGTCCACATGGCCAGGAGGTCGAGTGCTTGTCTGGACGACGATCCGGGTTCCGCGGTGTAGACGAAGAGGGCGGTGTCGGGGTCTCCCGGCAGGGTCAGTGTCTCGTACTCCACTGTCAGTTCACCGACGAGCGCGTGGTGGAGGCGTTTGGAACCGTGGGTGCGCTGATGGACCCGGTGTTCTTCCCACCAGTGGTCGAATTCCGTGCTCTTTCCGCGCAGCTCCGCGATGAGATCGTTCGTGGCCTGGTCGTCCGCGTCCCGTCCCGCTTCCAGACGCAGACTTTCCACGGCGGCCCGTGCTTGGTCCTCCCAGTCGACGAACAGGGACCGGGGTTCCTCGCTGAGGAACATCCAGCGTGCGTAGTTGCGGTGCCGGACGGGCAGCCGGTCGAAGTCGGTGAACAGCGCCTTGGCCATCCGGTTGGCCGCCAGGACGTCGCTGCGGCGGCCGAGAACCAGGACCGGTTCGCCGTCGAGGGCGTCGATGAGTTGGTGAAGGCCGGGGCGGAGTCTCTGGGCGCTTCGGCCGTGACGCCGTGACGGCGCGGCGGTCACTCCGAGGAGGGTGTGGAGGTACGTGCGTCCCGCCTCGTCAAGGCTCAGAGCGCGGCAGAGTGCGGCGACGACACCGGGCGACGGAGCGATCGGGCGCCCTTGTTCGAGCCGGGCGTAGTAGTCGGCCGACACACCGGCCAGGCGGGCGACCTCTTCACGGCGCAGGCCCGGCACGCGCCGTGTACGGCTGTCCGGCGGTAGACCGGCCTGCTCGGGGTCCACTTGGCTGCGCGCCTTCCGCAGGAAGTTGCCCAGCTCACGACTGTTGTTGGCCATGCCACGCAGTATCGCGGGTGCGGGTGTTTCCCGCGTGGGTCTGTGAGTCCTAGTCTGCCGGGTCCGCTGTCGCGCAGGGCCTGCTAGGGGCGCCTGCGGGGGCTGGCGGCAGGCCATGCTGGATGTACGTCCTCCGGGTGAGTGACAGAGGACGGATTGCGGCATGCGCACGGCACAAAGGGCTGGTCAAGGCGTTCCTCGGAGGGGCGGCCGATGAGCGGACCCACGGGCGGCGCTCTGTTGCTCCCCCTCGCCGTTGCGTCGTGCCTGGCCACTGTTTTTCCCGGAGCGGGTTGCCGCCTACTCCGGACATCTCTTTACATTTCTGCACGGAAAAGGAACTCGTTCATGAACAAGGGCAAGGTTCTCATCGTCATGTCGGCCGCCGGCGTCTGGGAACGCACCGACGGATCGAAGTACCCGACGGGTTACTGGGCGGAGGAGCTGGCCGCTCCGCACGAGAAGTTCGTCGAGGCCGGTTACACGGTCGACTTCGCCTCTCCGGGCGGGGTGTTGCAGCCGCTGGACGAGCACAGCGCCGACCCGGCGGTCGCGGGGGAGGAGTGCGGCCGCCACGTGGCACACGCCCGCAAGGCGCTGGAGGAGTTCGGCTCGCCGCTGAAGCTCGACGAGGTCAGCATCGACGGCTACGTCGCGGTGGTGCTGCCCGGTGGCCACGGCCCGGTCGTCGACCTCTTCCAGGACGCCGACCTGGGCCGTCTGCTGGCCGAGGCGGACAAGGAAGGAAAGCTCATCGGTGCGGTCTGCCACGGTCCGGCCGCGCTGCTGAGTGCCAAGGACGAGGACGGCAACTGGCTCTTCGCCGGCCGCAGGATGACGGCGTTCACCGATGAGGAGGAGCAGCTGTTCGGCACCGCCGAGGGGGCGCCGTGGCTGCTTGCTTCCCGTCTGCGGGAGCTGGGTGCGGACCACGTCGCAGGGGCGGCTTACCAGCAGCACAACATCATCGACGGCAACCTCTTCACCGGTCAGAACCCCGCCTCCAGCACCAGGCTGGCCGAGGACATGATTTCCGCGCTGCGCTGACACACCGCCCGGCGCACGAGGGGCGGGCCGTCCGCCCGTACGAGGGGCCGCGCTTCGTGCGCCACCGGTGAACCAACCGTACGGCGCACCCCGAAAAGAAGAGCTCGATGGCCATCACGCCGGACGACGTCATCCGCCGTGGGGAGAAGGGGCCGCTCATCGCCGGCCGGCGGCGGACCGCGACGGCAGACGCCACGTTCGTCACAAAACAACCGTAGAGTCAGCTTGTTCTTTATCTTCGGGCGTGACGCAGAGCGACGAGGATGGGTTCGCGTTTGACGGTCAGCACCCAGCGGAGTTTGGTGCTGACCCAGTCGGTGGCTTATGTACAGCGCGCGTCGGCCAGCGGCGGCAGCCATGTCGACGGGGCCTGGTCGGCCTTGGACCGGTTGCTCTTCGCCGTGACCGCGACGAGGCTGCGATCATGAAGCCGATGCTGCCCTACCGGGCCTCGCTGCTGTTCCGGTCCCGCAGGCTCTGCCCGTAGCGCGAACCGAGCTTCGGTACGCTCATGGGTGAAGACCCTGGAACTGTCCCTGGTAGCCCGCCGGGCAGGTCACACACCCAGGGTTGTGACCTCAAGACGAAGGCCGTCCGGACCCTCCGGGCGGCCTCCGCACTGGTGTTATACGAAGGCCGCCTCATTCAGCTTGTCCAGCGCACGGCGGTCGTCGGGGGTACGCCCCCATGTGCCGTTCGTACGCAAGACTGCACCTGTCGGGGGAACCCGACGGCGGGCCGGAAGGGCTGCCGCCGACTGCCCTGTGAATCGATCGGCGCCATCAGGGCTGTCCGTGGTCACGCTCCAGCACGACGACGGGAATCCGCCTGCCTGAAGCCGCCTCGAACTCGGCGAACTTCGGGACGAGCGCCACCTCTTTCGCCCAGAGGCGCTCCCGTTCGACCCCCTCCGCGAGCCGGGCCACGGCCGGCACTCGTTCCGTACCCACCTCCACGGTGACGCGCGGATTCGCCATGAGGTTGCGGTACCAGACCGGATGGCGCGGGCTGCCGCCGTGGGTTCCGAAGACGGCCCAGCCGTCGCCGACCGGTTGATAGAACAACGGGCTGATCCGCTCGCGCCCCGTCCTGGCTCCGGTGTGGTGCACCAGGATGAGCGGCATGCCTTGCTCGCCGAAGCCGGGCACCCGGGGCGGGACGGGGCGGCCTGCGGCGAATTCCTCGTCGCTGCTCCAGGGGACGCACCCGGCGTTCGCCCGGAACTCGGCAATGATCCGGTCGTTCCAACTGCCAACAACAGAGGAGTTGTCGTCGTTTGCGGGAGTTACGGATGGTTCGGACACGGTATCCCCTTCGCTATCCGGAGCGCTTGCTCCGTAAAATATCACGGCAAACAGGAGCACCCGCTCCGCATCAGAGGATATGCTCGGACGCATGGCAGTGACTGGACCAGAGAGCACCCCCCGGCGCCGCGCTCCGCGCGCGGACGCGGTCCTCAACCGGGAATCGATCATCAAGGCCGCCTCCCGGGTGCTCGCCGAGCAGGGCACCGCGGTGGACGTGCGCGAGATCGCCCGCCGCAGCGGAGTGGGCATGGGCACCCTCTACCGGCACTTCCCGAAGAAGGAAGACCTCGTCCGGACAGTCCTGCACAACGACTTCTCCAAGTGGGCGGAGTCCGCACGCCGGACGGCGATCGACGCCGAGGACCCCTGGGCAGCACTGGCCGACTTCTACCAGCAGGCCCTGACCGGCTACGCTCGCCACTGCGCGATCATGGAGAACTTCGCGCTGACCTGGTCGCACCCCGACCTGGAGGGCATCCACCAACTTCGCCTCGTCATCGAGGAACTGCGCGCCCGCGCCGCGGCCCTGCTGCGCCCCGGCGTGACCACTGACGACCTGCTGCTCCTGCTGGTCTCACTGGGCCACGCCGTCCAGTTCACCGACGAGTGCCGCCCGCACATGTGGCAGAGGCTGCTGCGGATCTCGCTCGACGGCCTGCGCGCCGATCACTGCGAACCGCTGCCCGCCGGCACGTCACCGGACACCGGCATCCAACCTTCCGACAGCCACACCCTCGCCACCACCTCTCGGACATCGCAGTCCGGGTGAGCAGGTGCCGTGTACTTGCTGCTCTTCCGAGCTGAACCGACCCTTACAGGGGTGGGACTTCTGGCCGGATCGGCGACTCCGGCATCGGCACGCGCGGGGCGCTGGCGCTGCGCTACAACACCGTCAAGCCGTTCCTGTCGCTGCTTGGTGAGTCGAAGGCGCTGGACGCGGCACCGGGCGGCAGGCGGATCTTGACCGGGGTGCAGCGGCTCCCGGCCCTGGCCCGGCGGAAGGCGGGCGAGAAGCCGCTGCTGCCGCGCGAGGTCGACGACAAGCTGGTGCCGGCGCACTGGCGCAAGGCGGTGTACGCGAACGCGCAGCTGCCGCAGGGGGCGGTGGACCGGGACGCGTACGTGGTGTGCGTGCTGGAGCAGCTGTGCCGCGCGCTCAAGCGCCGCGACATCTTCGCCGCCCCCTCGCACCGCTGGTCCGACCCGTGTGCCCGGGTTTCCGGTACGTGGACTCCTCCAATCCGTCACCGCCCGACGGATTCCTCATCGGCGCGGCGCCGCAGCCCGAAGGGCGTTTTCGTTCCGTCGAGGTAACCGTCCTTGCTGAGCTGGCGCAGCACGCAGTTCAGCAAGGCCACCGTGGTGTCCGTCGGCCACAGCAACGGCGCTCGGCGGAACTGCCGCCAGCTCGGCCCGTGCCTGTGCTCGGCCCGATACGCGTCGATCCATCCCAGCGCCCGCTCGCGCCACTGCGGATCGCCCGTCAGCCGCAGCGCCCGTTCGCGGACCGTCCTGGTGGGCTTCCACCACCGGTGGCCTTTGCCGGGGCTCAGCGCGTGGGTGAGGATGTCCAGCCCCCTCTGTGCGGTGACCTCCGGACACGAAGGGCACTGCACGACCGGCGCGATCGACGCCTGCACCCGTGCCGCCCCGTGCTGGCGGGCGGCCCGGCGATCTTCGTCTTGCTCACAGCGCCGCCCGGTC
This sequence comes from Streptomyces sp. NPDC059788, assembly GCF_042732265.1. NCBI lineage: Bacteria > Bacillati > Actinomycetota > Actinomycetes > Kitasatosporales > Streptomycetaceae > Streptomyces > Streptomyces sp. NPDC059788. Next base: position 75,906 of record NZ_JBHWHY010000048.1, read on the forward strand.
GGCTTCCGCAGACCCAGGTGATACGCCCCGAGCATGCGGGGCACCCGTCGCCCCCGGCGCAGTCGTGCCACCCTCGGTGCGAGAGCGCGACCCCGGGGCAGTTCACCCCGCGGCTGCACGACATGGACCCGTCCTGGTGGTCGAGCTGGTATCCGCCGCACCGCGAGAACCCTGCGGCCGGGGCGGAGCAGCCGCACCCGTCCGTACAGGTCTTGGGGGAAACGGTCGCCACCGGGCGACTCGCCGGGTTCTGCGGCCCGGTTCGCCTGTTAAACGGCTTTCTGTTCCTTTTACCCAGGTTGTGCTCAACGACAGGCCCGGACACCCGCGACAGCGCCGACGGGGTGAACCGCCGGACGCTTCTCACAAATGACCATCTGTGAGAGTTCTGCGAGAGCCCCGGGAGTGATCACGATTCCGCAGGTCGCCGCTCGCAGAAGTCCCCTCAGAACCCGCATGTTGTGCGACGGTGTTCTGCGGGACTTTCCGAATGGACCTGACGCCCGATCAGGTCGCATTGGCGGTAGAACGTCACGACTGCCCGAACTGTGACGCCCCCGCCGGCAGCGCCTGCCGCACCCGGGGCGGGAAGACCGCCGTGAAGTACCACACCCCGCGCTTCGTCCTCGTGCCCGCGCTCCGCAAGGAGCTGGAGGTCCCGGTGCCCGCCGACCGCGGCCCTGGCCGCGCGTGGAAGCAGGGCCCGGCGCTCGCCGTCGTGCCCGCGCCCCGCACCGAGCGGCCGGTCCGGATCGGGTACGCCCGCACCTCGACCGCCCGCCAGGAGCTGGCCAGTCAGCTCGAAGCCCTCCACCGAGCGGAGTGTCACAAGGTCTTCAAGGAGCAGATCAGCACTCGCATCAAGATCCGGCCCGAGCTGGAGAAGGCGCTCGCCCTGGCCCACCAGTTCAAGGAGGCCGCGCCCCAGACGCCGGTCATCTTCACCGTCCACGAGCTCAAGCGGCTCGCGCGCAACGCCGCCGAGCTGATGACGCTGTCCGCCGAGCTCCAGGCCGGCGGCATCAAGCTCGAACTCCTCACCGGCCCGCTCACCGGCATCTACGACCTCAACGGGATGGGCGCGATGTTCTTCGCCGTCCTCGCCGTCGGCGCCCAGCTCGACCGCAACTACATCCGGGAGAAGCCCCTGGAGGGCCAGGCCGTCGCCGCGGCCAAGGGCAACCACGGCGGACGCCCCAAGGTCATCGACGACGACATGCTCACCTTCGCCGTCGCGCTCAAGGACAAGGGCGTCCCCGTGCCCGAGATCGCGAAGAAGCTGACCATCAAGGCCGGGAAGAACGCGGGCCAGTCCCCGTCGGTCGCCTCGCTCTACCGGGCGCTCGCCGAGGCCGAGGCCGCCGCTGCGGACGACGGCCTGCCGCTGCGGCCCAAGCCCGTACGCATCCGCCAGCCCGGAGAGCCGCTCACCCCCGAGGAGATCTACCTGCGCGAACGCCTCCAGTCCCAGCCCCACCCGAATACCGAGACCCACCGCTGACCTTCACGATCCAGCTGTGCGAGGAGACCACCGATGAACCCTGACCAGCCGCCTGTGCCCCGTATCGGCCGGTCCGCGAACGGGCGTCAGCCGCAGCAGCCGCGACCGCTTGTCCTGTGGATCGGGCTCCCGCTCGATCCAGCCGCGCTCGGCGATGTGCGCCACGTGCCGGCTCGTGTCCGACATGTCGATCGCGAGCAGTTCGCCCAGCCTGCTCATCCGCATCTCGCCGTACCGGTCGAGCAGGGTGAGCACACCGGCCGAGGCAGGCGAGCAGAGTGGGGGCACCGATGCCGGAGTGACAAATTTGTTTGCTGTGTCGGCAAGCGCAGGGGCGGGAGGGCGGCGGAACAGCGGGGCGGGCCGGCCCCCGGTCAGCCGCCGGTTCCGGAGATGTAATCCCGGATCTTCTGGTGCTGCTGCTGCGGGATGTCGCCGCGGACTGCGCCGGAGTAGACGGCGATTACGCCGCCGGTGCGTATGACAGTCATGGGGATGGTCTGTTCCATCGCGATGTCCATAGTTTTCCAAGTGAAGGCAACGGCGTCGTCCCCGGCCTTCGGTGCGGACCACTTCCCGGTGACGAAGCGCGAGTCCGGGGAACTGAACGAGGCTTTGAAGGCGAAGAATTCGTGGCACTTCGGCAGTGCCTCTTCGACGGACGTCATCACCGCCTTCGCCTCCTCGACGGAGTAACTGAACAGTTCAAGCGAATGGAACTGCGTGAAGTCGATGGCGTCGCCCCTGCGGAACTGCGGCTCGATGCGGGTCCGCGCCTCCGCCACGGGCCGGTGCCGTAGGTGATCCACACTGATATCGAGCAGAGCCTCGCAGGCCGGGTGGCTGTTATAGAGGAGCTTCGAGGGCGTGGGTGGATCGTCCGCGTCGGCGTTCGGGCTTGCCGTCTCGGACGGCTCCTCAGGCTCGGCGACGTAGCCCTGGAAGGTTTTGCCGGTCGGCATCAGCGACTTCAGGTCGGTCTCGGTCAGCGGCTCGGAATGCGGCGGTTGCGGCGGTCGTGAAGACTTCGCCGAACCGCAGGATGTAGTGGCCGCCAGACAGACGGTGACCGTCGCGGCAGCCACCACGGTACGCAGAAAACGAGACATCAGGCCCCCTATGGTCGAACCCGCCATTCTGCCTCCTAGCCGATGAACCCGGTGAACGGGGCCGGTGTGCGCCCGCCCCCCCGCCCGATTAGCGCCAACGGCTGTACAGATGGTCCCCACGGCCGACCACCCAGTGCACCCTCGGCCTCCCCGACGCTGGGCCGGATACGCCGCCGGGCCGCTCGGCGCTTCGGTATTCAGCCGCCTCCGACGACTTCGTGCCATTCGTCGGCAATCGTCCTCCCGCTCCGCCGCTGTCCGGCTACACAGGAAAGGCTGGGGTGGCGTGCGGCCGTCCCGTAGTGCCCGGTCGTGGGGGAGCGGGAGGGCTGGACGGTTGCTGACCATCGACGTGGCGGTGCTGCTCGCCATCATCGTCATCCTGCGGCTGCGGCGCCGTACGGAAGCCCGCAGCCGCAAGGACGAGAAGATGACCGTCATCATCGTCCTGGCCCTGGGTGTCTTGCTCGCCCCCACCCCGCTAGGCCAGGGCATCGTGAACGTTCTCGGGCAGCTCGCCAGCGGCATCTCCCAGGCCGGCCGATGAGCCCCCGTACACATGCGGGCCGGACGGCGCCCGGCGGTGCGCACTGCGGGGCAGGGGGCTGGGAGTGGGGGAGTGATGGCGGCACGCCGACGACGCCGGCGTCTGAAGAAGCGGACGCGCAGGCAGCTGCAGGGCTGGGGTGCGGTGGCGGCAGTGGTCACCGCGGTGTGGGCGGCCAGGCACTGGTCGGCGGTGTGGCCCGTCCTGGTGGCCGTTCTCGCCGCGGCCTTGGTGGGCGGGGCCGGATGGACACTGTGGCGGACGCACCGTCTCGCGGTCAGCCAGGACCGTGCGTGGCGGGTGCGGGAGGAGGCCCGGTCGCGGGAGTTGCCGATGGCCGAGGTTGACGCGTTGTCGTGGCAGGAGTTCGAGACGTACATCGCGGAGCTATGCCGGCGGGACGGCTGCACGAAGGTCGTTGTCAGCGGCAAGAGCGGCGACCTGGGCGCGGATGTCGTCGGCTATCTGGCCGACGGCCGCAAGCTGGTCGTCCAGTGCAAGAAGTACGCGCCGCACCGCAGCGTCTCCTCGCAGGACATGCAGAAGTTCGTCGGCACCGCCCGCCCCGAACACGGGGCTGAGGTCGCCTTGTTCGTCACCACCTGCCGCTCGTTCACGAAGGCCGCCCTGGGCCTGGCGCTACGCCAGGATGTCGTGGCCCTGCACCGCGACCTGCTGGGTTCCTGGGTCAAGGGCGCTCATCTGGAGACTCTGATCCCGCTGAACGGCAGCGGCGGCGGCACCAGGCGGCGCCCTTCTGCCTGACCGGGCAGACAGAAGGGCTGGCATCAGAACGGTCAGGACAGCGCCGTCAGCAGGACGACGCCGGTCACGAGAACGAGCGCGGTCAGGGCCGGCCGACGGGTGCGGCCCGGTCCGGCACCGACCGCGATCAGCGCAACGGCGAACACAGAGACCAGGAGCCACACGGCAAGCCACGCCGTCAGAGCCGGGGGTACGCCCACAGCCCGGGATGCCCAGGTGGCTGCGGGGCCCAGCGCCAGGCAGGTTGCCCCGGTCAGCAGTGCCCAGATGGCGCGGGCGGTCCATTTCGCGCTGGGGTCAGTGCCGTCGAAGTCGCGATGCAGACGGGACCAAAGCCCGAACCAGCGGCGGTGCAGCCAGGAAGTCACCGGGCCAGTGTGCCGACCCCCATCTCGAAAGGGGCGCTGTTCCTCGAACCACCAGGCCAGCCGCCTGACCGTCGGTACGGGCCCCATGCCGTCCTGGCACCCGCACCACGGATAGCCATTGCACGGCTTACCCATCCGCGTGTTGCACCCTAATCATTGAGCGATCCATGCGCGATTGAATACGCGAATCAATGGGCGATCCGCTATGATGTCCATTGGAGGTGAGCTCTGTGCCCACTGAGGATCAGCTGTTCAGTGCGGTGGACGCGCTGCTGGAACACGTCGCCCAGGACGAACTGCCTGCCCCTGCCGAGCGCAGGCGGCTGCGCGAGGCCGCCGGCCTGAGCCAGACGCAGATCGCCACCGCGCTCAGGACGCGCAGGGAAACGATCGCGAGCTGGGAGTCGGGGCAGCGTGAGCCGCGGCCGCCGCAGCGCGCCGCCTACGCCCGGCTGCTGGAGAAACTGGCCGAGCGCTTTCCTGCTCCCGCCGCCCCTGCTGCCGATGCTGCGCCCGATCCGGCGCCGGTGCCGGAGGCATTGGCCGGGACATCCCCCACGTCCGGCGCAGCGCCGACGGCCGCAGCGCCGGTGGCCCCGGCCGCGGCCGTCCGTACGGCACCCGCTGCCCGGCCGGCCGCATCGTCCCGGCGCCCGAGCGCGAAGCAGGCGGCGAAGAAGCCGGCCGCCGCGGCCGCGGACCCGCGGTTCGAGAACGGCCCGCTGGCCGTGGTCGACGCCGACGCCGGGGGAGAAGTCTTCGCGTACTGCGTCGGCGGCCTGGTCCTGGAGGTGCCCGCCAAGTCCCTGCCGTCGCTGATCGAGTGGACGCTGGCCGAGGCCCGGCTCGGGCAGGGCCGTCTGCACCGCAACGGCCGCGATGCCGATCCGGTCCTGGTGCTGACCGCGGCCGCGCTGGAGCGCTACGGTCTGCCCGCCGCTCTGTCGCAGGAGGAGCAGCGCGCCGGGCGGCTCCCGGATGCCCACAAGGTGGTCAAACAGCTCAGCAAGGCCAGGTGGCAGCTCACCCAGCGCGGCTTCGGGCCGTGGGCGCGGATCTACCGCCCGGCCGAGGGCTCCAGGCGCAACTGCGTCCAGCTGTGCATCCCGGCCTGGAACGCCTTGGACGTGCGCGAGTGGGACCGCAAGGACGACCCGCTCCTGCCGAGGATGCACCCGGCCGATCTCGCCCGGTATCTGGGCACGTATGCGCAGCGGGTGATGACGCCGCGCGGCACCACAGCCGTCACCGGCCTGGAGCTGATGGTGGCGCTGCGGCCGCCGACCCGCGCGGAGAAGGACCCGGCGACCGGCGAGTTCAAGCGGGCCTTCAACGACGACGCGCTCACCGCCGTGTACGACGTCGTGGACTGCGAGGTCCCCGATGAGCACCCGCAGCTCCAGGGGAAGTATGCCCGGCACCACCTGCGTACCCCGGCGGAGATGCTGATGGAGGAGCCTTATGACTGGTGCCGGCCGCTGACCGACGAGGAGTGCATGAACCGGTACCTGGTCGCCGTCGACATCAACATGTCGTTCGCCGCGGCCGCCAACGGGCTCACCGTCGGGCTGAACGGACCGACCCACCTGAGCGGCAACCCGAAGTTCGACCCGTCGCTGCCCGGCTCCTGGCTGGTCGACCTGAGCCACGTCGACCTGTCCCGCGCTCAGGTCAACGGCCGCACCGTGGACGGCGGCCGGCTGCCCTCTCCGTTCACGCCGAAGGGCGACCGCCCCACCGGCCCGGCCTGGTACGCCACGCCCACCGTCGCCTACGCGGTGGAGCTCGGCTTCGGCGTCGCCCCGGTCGAGGCGTACGTGCGCACCCGCAGCGGCCGCTACCTGGACGGCTGGTACAAGCGGCTGCGTGACGCGTACGTGCAGACGATGGCCGACCTGGGCGTCACCACCGACCTCGCCGGCCAGGAGTTCCTGGACGCGATGGCGCGGCGCAAGCAGGCCGACCCGACGATGGCACTGCTGGAGACCGCGATCAAGGCGACGGCGAAGGGCGGTATCGGCAAGCTGCGCCAGCGCAGCCGGGGCCAGGTGCCGTACTACGAGCCGTGGCCGGCGCTCGCCCGGGAGACGTGGCGCCCGGACATCCGGGCCGCCGTGCTGGCCGGCCAGCGCATCGGCATCCACCGCAAGCTGATGAAGACCGCGGCGGCGGCCGATCTGTACCCGGTGGCGATCGGCACCGACGCCGTCGTCTACCCCTCACCCGGCCCGTCTCCGCTGGACGTGCTGCCGCTCACGGCCGAGGGCAAGCCGGCGCCGGGCACGTTCCGGCTCGGCGTCTCCCCGGGGATGGCCAAGCATCAGGGCACCCAGACGGTTCTGTGGGCCGAGGAGCAGTTCGAGGAGGCGGGAGGCGTCTTCAACATCGCCAACCTGATCAAGGGCACCGGACCGGCGGCCGGAGAAGGGGAGTAGCAGGCCATGGTGGACACGCTCGGGGACAGCCTGGACCGCGCCCTGGAAGGGGCGTTCACCCGCCCTGCCCCCCAAAGCGCTCAGGCGCAGATGAAGTACCTGGTCAAGCAGCTCAAGGGCACCAAGGCCGCCGCGCAGGCGCTCGGCATCTCCCAGCGCACCGTGGAGCGGTACGTCGCGGGCAAGCTCAAGCGGCCCCGCCAGGAGCTGCGTGGCCGCCTGGAACGCGAGGTCAAAAGGCGCTGGCAGCCGCAGGTACGGGCCAGGGCCCGCAAGAAGGCCGCCGCCACCGACGGCCTCGTCGTCTCCACCCGCGCCCGCTTCGGGTTCACCGCCGCGCCGGGCACCACCGACGACGCCCGCATCCGCGACATCACCCAGGCCCTGCCGCCCGAGTACGCCGACCAGCTGTTCACCGCCCGGGAGCAGGGCGCCGACGAGCAGCAGCTCCGGCAGATCGCCGCCGACGGTCTCGCCCGCATGTACTTCCGCGCCAACAACTCCCGGGCGCACGGCCTGGGCGTGGAGTTCACTGATGTGGAGCGGCTCGACATCGAGCTGTAGACCCATCCTCGTGCAAACGCCTGGCGCCGGCATTTCCAGATGCCGGGGCTCGCTCGCCTGAAGAACGCCGGGACGAAGGCGCGCGACCGAAGACAGGGCGGCTAGGTCTCCTCGGGGTTGCGGGGTAGGGCGGGGCGGTGCTGGATGGTCTCCGGCGGGTGGGCGGGCAGGTTGGTGTGGTGTTTGAGGGCTTGGGCTTTGGTGAGCGGCGGGGCTCGGGTGATGCGGGAGGCGTCGTCGTACGTCCGTGCTGGGGGAGGGGCGGGGTCCGGCCCTGGTAGGAGGTGCTGCGGCGTTTGGGGTGCAGTAGCGCGACTGTACCTGCGAGGCCGCGGCCGGGTTATGTGCTGTCCTGTGCGGCGCTTTGGAGGGTATGGGGTGCTCGGCTGCTGTATCGGTTGGCGGAGCGGCCCGGGCATGCCCGTTGTCCGTGCTGTGGCACCACGGGATTCCAGGGTCCCGGCGGAGTCAGTCTCAGGGGCGCAGGCCGCCGTAGTCGGTGTGGCGGTCGCGCCAGACGGAGTTGGGGGTGGGGTTCGGTGGTCCAGGTGGTGGCGAGGTCGCCGGGGGTGGTTTCGGTGAGGCGGGTGGCTGCGGTGTGCGGGTCGCGCGTTGGTGGGTGTAGTGCGGGTAGGCGTGGTGGCGGAGTCGGCAGAAGGCGGTGGAGCCGGCGGGCAGCCGTACGGTGATCGCTGGGGTGCCGCCGCCCGGCGGTGCGGCTGGCCCGCCCCGTGCGCACGGGCGGCAGTGTCCGGTTGCGGTGGGTCGGTGGGGGACGTATTCGGCCGCCGTTCCGTCCGGGCGGCGCACGGTGAAACCGGTCCCCGTGGGGGCCTCCTGGGGCGGGAAGACGATCGCAGCTCCTTCCGCGACGAGCCGGTCGTAGTACGGCCGCACGTCGTCCACCGGCGGCGTTCCGGTCGTCGAACGGAAGGGCATCAGGTTCTCCTCGCTCCCTCGATGAGGAGGAAGGCACCGATGGTCGCGAGCCGGAGCTGGCCGATGGAGATTCGCCCGTCGGCATCCGCCCCTGGAGCCGCTCGCAGAAGCCGAGAGCCGTCTTCAGAGCGCCGGGGCAAGGAAGACGCGGATCAAAACGCGGGGCTCGGTCAGACCGGAGGAGCCGTTGGGACGGCGCCGGATCTGGGGTCGTGTCTGGGGCGTGGTTCGCTGTTCGTCTGTCATACCGCGATCTTTGTCGTGCGTGGGCGGGGCTGCCGGCGGCCGTTCATGGGGTGAGTCCTGGTCATGGATCGGCCGCATGGACGACTCACTGCGCTGTGAGCTCGCAGCCCCTCTGCGTGCGGCCCGGGCGCAGGTCACCCCGGGGGGCGTGGGACTGTGCGGCGGCGGGCGCCGGGCCGCCGGGCTGCGTCGCGAGGAGGTCGCGGCGCTGGCCGGGGTCAGCGTCGCCTGGTTCACGTGGCTGGAGCAGGGGCGGGTGAGGACCTCGCGGCAGGTTATCGACGCGTGTGCCGGTCACTGCGGATGGACGCCGACGCTTGCGCCCGCGCTCTCTCGCTCGCCGGTTTTCTGCCCTCGGCGCCACTCGACGAGCGGACCTGGGCCTGCCCGCGTCCGGAGACGCGTACTCTCCTCGCCTCCTGGCGGGACACCCGGCCCTGGCCATGGACGAACGGTTCGACATTCGGCTCGCCGACGCGGCCTACCGCCGCTTGTGGAGCGATCCCGACAGCTTGCCGAGAGAGCGCCGCAACCTGCTGCTGCAACTGGCATCGGGCCCGGACGGTACATAGCGGATCGTGGATGCCGAACCATTGCTGCGCGGCCTGTACGAGCAGTTCCGCGCCGTCGTCGGCCACGTACCGGACGACACCGGAGCCTTTGGGATCGTGCAGTTGCTGCACAGCGAACTGCCTGACGCCGCCCACTGGTGCAGTGCCGCGCGGTCGGCGGCTTCCGCCCGACCACGGTCATGCTGAGGGGAGGCGGCAGCGTCAGGCGCACGCGACGGCTGACGTTCTTGCTGCTGCGTCCCGTGGGCGACTCCGGAGTGCTGCTGCTCACTCAGACCCCGGCGGATGCCGGGGTCTGAGTG
>NZ_JBHWHY010000049.1:0-73099 GCF_042732265.1 Streptomyces sp. NPDC059788
GGCCCTGGTCGGCCGGCGGCGCGCGGGCTCCGCCCGGGCGGCGTCAGACGTCACCGAACATCCTGGGCGCGTCGCTCACCGGAGCGTCGAGCACGCGCAGGGCGTAGTTCAGTGACCGCTCCTCGGCGCCGAAATGCGTCTTCATGACGGACTTGATGGTGTTGAGCTGTTTGAGCAGCTGCCGCGGAGCGGCGTCCGCCGAGTCCAGGCTCGCCTGGAAGTCGTCGAGGAGCTGCGCGAGGACCTGGTGATGGTAGGTCAGCGCGGTGATGGCAGGTTCCAGCTCCGGCATCTGCTTCAGCAGGACCGGAAAGAACTCGGCGTCCTCGCTCCGGTGGTGACTCCCCAGCGCGGAGCAGAAGTTGTAGCAGAATCCCCGGAGTTCGGGCGCCAGAGTCTGGACGCGCTTACCGGCGCGAATGGCACCGCGGGCATCTTCCAGGGCCTTCTCCAGGCGGTGGTGCACGCTTTGTAACTCAAGGTGCCAGGCGACGATGCGGTTGCGTGACATGACGGGTCACTCCTTTCGCGGTCAGCCGCCTTCTCGCGCCGTCGAGGACTCCCGCCGGTGCGGCGTTTCCGGCACGGTGTCCGGTTCCCCGGCACTGTGCTTGGGCAGCGCGAAGACGAACGCGAAGGCGAGCACCGCGAAGGCGACGCTGACGGCCATGGCGAAGGTGGCACTCCGGGAGAAGACCTGGGCCGGGGAGCCGCCGGAGGTGAAGTCGAGGGTGTCGAACAGTACGCGTCCGGCCACGGCGATACCGATGGCGCTGCCGACCCGCTGCATGCTGCCGATGACGCCGCTGGCCGACCCGGCTTCCTCGCGCGCGACGGTCGCCACGATGAAGTCCATGTTGGACGGGATGAAGAGCCCGCTGCCGATGCCGCCGAAGAGCAGTGGCGCGATCAGCGGCCATCCCCTGAGGTCGGCGGGCGACGCGACCGCCAGGATGGTCAGGATCGCGGTCAGGCTCAGCGTCACGAGGCCCAGGCCGATGATGAGCACCGAGCGCCCGAAGCGGGCGGCGAGCGGTTCACTCTGCGCGGCACCGACGATGGTGCCGACCGCGAACGCCATCAGCAGGAGACCCGTCTCCAGGGCCGACGCGCCCAGTCCGGCCTGCCAGAGCAGCGCGATGGTGAAGAAGATGCTGGTGAACGCGGCGAAGTAGACCAGGGCCAGGACGACGCCGCTGGTGAAGGCCCGGCTCTTGAACAGCCGCGGCGGGACCATCGGGTTGCCGCCGCGGCCGGCCACCCGGCGCTCCCACAGGGCGAAACCGACGATCAGCAGCACACCGCAGGCCATCAGGACGTAGACCCACAGCGGCCAGCCCTGCTCCTCGCCCTGGATGAGCGGGACGAGGATGGCGCCCAGACCGGCGGTGAGGAGGATGAGGCCGCCCCAGTCCGACCTGCCGTCCTCCCTGGTACTGCTGTAGGTGGGCAGCAGCCGGAACGCGAAGAAGGCGGCGATGACGCCGATCGGCAGGTTGACGCCGAAGATGTAGCGCCAGCCGTGCTCCGCGCCGAAGCCCTCGATGATCAGGCCGCCCGCGAGCGGCCCCATGGCGCTGGAGAAGCCGATGGCCGCCCCCATGACCGCGAGGGCCTTGCCGCGGAGTTTCCCGGGGAACATCAGCTGGATGAGCGCGGTGATGCAGGTGTAGAAGATGCCCGCCGAGAGCCCTTGGGCGATGCGGGCGAGAATGAGCTGTACGTCGTTCTGCGCGAACGCGCACGCCGCGCTGAAGACGGTGAACAGGATCAGTCCGACGATGAAGACCGGTTTGTGGCCGTAGCGGTCGCCCATGCGTCCCGCGGGGACCAGCGCCAGCCCGTAGGCGAGCATATAGCCGGATATCACCCACGACAGGGTGGACTCCGAGGCGCCCAGACTGGTGTGGATGGTGGGAATGGCGATGTTGACGATGGTGCTGTCCAATAACGCCATGAACGCGCCGGCCAACAGCACGGCGAGCGCGAGCCAGGCGGAACGCGGCGCGACCGTCGCTTCACGGTGGTCAGTCATGCAGGCCCCTCCGAGTCCTTTCGTCCTTGATCAATTCGGGTAGCCGGTCCACCAGTTGTTCGTGCCAGGAGATCTCTGCCTGCAATCGGACGAGCCGGTGCCGCATGGCGAGTGATTCCGCGAGGGTCAGATAGCGGGCGATCACTTGGGAGTGTGCTTCGTATTCGGTGAGCATCGCCTTCAGCGACGTGACCCGGGCCTCGATGATGGTGGGCAGATCGTCGAGGTGATCCGGATCGAGCCGGGTGAGGATGAGGTCGAAGGGGTCGGGGTGGTGCACGATCTCGCTCAGGCCGCTCAGCCGGAGCGACGACAGGGACTGCGCGCCGGCCTCGGTGATCCGCCACACCTTGCGTTGCGGGTACGAGCCGACCTGCTCCGTCCGTTCCTCCTCGATCAAGCCCTCCGCCGCGAGGCGTTTGATGGCTCCGTAAAGCCCTCCGATCGTGATGTCGGTCCACAGGTCCAGGTGCTCCTCCTCGGACAGGAGCCGAATCTGGTGGCCGTGCATCGGGCCACGTTCGGACAGCACTCCGAGGATGAAGATGCGCATAGATGACACGCGACTATTCTCGCGAGAGTAGATGCGCCGAAGCAAGGGCCCGAGGGGAGAAGAGGGGCTGCGGGGCGAAGGTTTGACCGGATCACGACGATCGCGGGCGACGCCCCGTCACATCGGGGCCGTGCGCCGGAAAGCAGCGCGACGGGGCCCGCGCCCCCGGCGGGAGGCCGGCGCGGGCCCTTCCCCACAGGGCGGACTACGGGCGGGCCGGGACCCGTTCGTCCCAGACGATGTGGTGGTGATGCATCCAGCCGAGCGAGGCGCCGCCGTCCCCCGCGTAATGCTTGATCATGAAGGGCATGACGGCGTCCCGGATCATCCGCGTGACGGGTCCCACCGTCTTGGAATTCGACCACTTCGCGCCGGTGGCCACGACGCGTTCCACCCGTTCGCGGCGCAGCTTCTCGTACGCGGCGAACGCCTGCTGGTGGCCGGGCGCGTCACGCAGGCAGCGGGCCAGTTCGACCGCGTCCTCGATGGCCATCGACGCCCCCTGCCCCGCGGCCGGCGACGTCGCGTGTGCCGCGTCGCCGATGACGATCATGCGGTCGCGGTGCCAGTGCGGGACCGTCGGAATGTCGTAGACCGGCCAGGCGGCGAGGTCGTGCCGGGTGGCTTCCACGATGCGCCGAGCGGGCCCGGGGTCCACCCGGAGCAGGTCGGCGAGCCTCGCCCGCCAGTGCGCGCTGCCCAGCTCCCGCAGTTCCCGCGGACTCGGCTCGTTCGGGTACGGCGGATTGGCGAACCACCAGATCTCGCCGTCCGGCGCCACGGTGTAGCCGAAGAAGCACTTGCGGCCGAACACCATCTGGTACTCCCCGGGCGTGGCGTCGACCGCCCCCGTCCGCGCGTATCCGCTGATGTAGAGGTTGGGGACGTAGCGCGACGGCGGAGCGGCCGGGTCGATGAGCGCGCGCACCGTGGACCTGATGCCGTCCGCCCCGACGAGCAGATCGCTCTCGTGCGTGGTCCCGTCCGCGAACTCGGCCACGACGCCGGTCTTCCGGCTGCTCACACCGACCAGGCGCCGGCCGTACTCGACCGGGATGCCGCGCCGGATCGCCTCGTCGCGCAGCGCGCTGTAGAGATCGGTCCGGCGCAGCGTGCGCCCGACCGTTCCGTCCGCCAGCGGCATCCCCGTACCGGCCACGCCCAGGGAGCGTCCGGTTCCGCTGCGAAAGCGCATACGCGGGGTGTCGAACCCCAGACCGTCCAGGCAGGTGTCGGCGTCGATCGCCCGTAGCGCGTCGATCCCGTTGACGTGCAGGATGACGAACGCTCCGACGTCGTCCGCGCCGCGCGCGTGCGACTCGTGGATGCTGGGCTCGAACCCCGCTCGCTGCAGGGCCATCGCCACGGTCGGGCCTGCGACGCCTGCTCCGACAACTGCGACAGACTTCATGATCAGTTCCTTATGGACGGGCGTGGAGTGGGCGTTCGATCGCCCTGCGTCCAGGAGGGCGCGCTCACCGTCGGCATGGACTTCGTCGCGATGGCGGTTGCGGCGACACGTACCAGACGGCGCCGGAGCGCTCCAGATACACCAGCGCCCGTACTCCCGTACTCCCGTACTCCCGTACTCTCTTGCTCCCGTCGCGGACGCGCAGGCCGCCGGAGCCCCAGGTCTCTCCGGCCCACACGTACCGCCTCCCTCCGGCATACCCGGCCGGCCCGCGCCGTCACGGCGCGCCGGCCACCGCGGACTCAGTCCCGCGGCGGGGACGGTGCAGGAAATTCCTGATCGAGAATCGTACGGAGCCTCCCCAGCGCGCGAGAGGTCTGGCTGCGGACGGTGGCGCTCGAACACCCCAGACTGACCGCGGTCTGCTCCGCGGTCAGGTCCGCCCAGAAGCGCAGGACGATCACCGTGCGCTGGCGGGCGCCGAGTTGGGCGAGGGCGCCGACCAGAAGAGACAGGTCACCGCAGCGCTCCTGGTCGGCGGCCCGGGGGCTGGGTTCGGGTAATCGGTCGGTGAGGACTTCGCGCGACCAGCGATGCGCGCGGCGTCCGCTGATGAACGTATGGACCATGACCGTCCGCGTATAGGTGACGATCTCGTCGTGCCGGTCGAGGTCGTTCCACCGGCGGTAGATCTTGATGAGGGTCTGCTGCACCAGATCATCGGCCTCGTGCCAGTCCCGACACAGCGAATAGGCGCGGCGTCGCAATGTCGGTCGGACCTCCCGCACGAAGCATGAGAACGCATCGGGTTCCTGCTCCAAGGGGGACACCTCCCACCCTCCAGCTCGCGTCCCGCGAAGGGTGTGGCCCAGCGACCGCGGGAACGCGCGGATGACTGCCCGGGGCGCCGCCCACGGCCGGTGCGCGGCGTCCCGAACACGGGCAGGCCATCGCGCGTATCCCCTGATGAACGGGCGGTTCGACCGGAGGAGCGCACGATGGCTTGGTCCCAGTCTGACCTCATGCCGCTGCGTCAGTCACTATCTCCGGCCTACGGAGTTCGGACGAGCACAAGGCCGTACGAACGCGCTTTCGCGGTCCCCTCGCATGCGGGTGCGAACAGGTCCGCCATGTCTACGGCAGCAGCGCCGCGACCGGCTCCCGCCCTCGCCCTCACCCCGCCGCTTCAAAGGCGCCGACGGCCGACGCCACGGCGGGCCAGGCCGGCCAGCCATACACCGGCGGCAGGGCCACGGTGCGCCACCAGGGCTCCACCACGGCCTCGTCGGCGGGCTCGAAGGGCCGGCCCGGGACGGGGATGGCGCAGGGGACGTGGGCGGCGCGGGTGGCGTACATGCTTCGTTCGGCGGGCTCCGCCCATGGGTGCGGCGCCAGGTTGAAGGTGCCCCAGTGGATCGGCAGCATCAGGCCGTCCGGCCGGCCGCCCTGCAGGTCCAGGTGGGCGCGCACGCCCTCTTCGGGGGTCATGTGGATGTCCGGCCAGAACTCGCTGTAGGCCCCGATCTGGATCATCGTCGCGTCGAACGGGCCGTGCTCGGCGCCGATCTCGGCGAAGCCGGGGAAGTAGCCGGTGTCGCCGCTGTGGAAGACGCGGTTCACCGGGCCGGCCACCACCCAGGAGGCCCACAGGGTGTGCTGCGGGCCGCGCAGCCCCCGGCCGCAGAAGTGCTGGGCGGGCGTCGCGGTGAGCGTCAGCTCACCGACGGCCGTGGACTCCCGCCAGTCCAGTTCGGTGATGCGCGCCGCGGGGACGCCCCACAGTTCGAGGTCGGCGCCGATGCCGAGCGGTACGACGAAGCGGGTGCCCGTACGGATCAGGGCCTTGATCGTCGGCATGTCCAGATGGTCGTAGTGGTCGTGCGAGATCACCACGGCGTCGACCGGGCCCAGCGCGCCGAGCGGCAGCGGCACCGGGTGCAGCCGCCGCGGCCCGGCCCAGGTGAACGGTGAGCAGCGCTCGCCCCAGACCGGGTCGAACAGGACCCGGTGCCCGTCGATCTCGGCGAGCACGCTGGAATGCCCCATCCACGTCAGCCGCAGGCCGGAGGCGGGCGGCTCGCCCCAGTCCGCAGCGGTCGGGCGGTGCACGGGGATGCGGCCGACCGGTGCCCGGCGCAGCCGGCCCTCACGGCTCAGCTGCATACGAGCCACGGACAGCGCGGAGCCCTCCACCAGCTGCCGGGTCGGTACGGGATTGCGGAACTGGCCGTCGACGAACTGCGGGGACCGCCGTATCCGCGCCAGCCGCTCCCCCGTCGGCCAGGCGCCGAAAGCGGCGGGACGGCGCAGTGCGAGCCGCCCTGCGGAGCGTGAAGCGGGCTGGGTCGCACTGCGGGGTCGGGAGCCGGGCACGGCACCTCCAGGGTGGGACGGTAGCGCTGTCATCAGGTCGCCGCGCAGTGAACGGACCGCCGCTGCGTCGGGTTCCGGCACGTCGGCGTCCGGGCCTCGTGGCTCCGGCCGCGGAGATCGCGACGCCCGGACACGACACGTGTTCCCTGCCCGTACAGAACCACTCGGCCGGTCCCGGCATTCCTTGGCAGGCCCAACGGTGCGGGCCCAACGGTGCGGGCGACGCCGCGCCCAGCGCGCGTTGCGCGGGGGCGCGGCCCACGCGGGGGCCGCGGCCCGCCCGTACAGCCGCGCCTCCGCCCCGTGCCGTCAGGCCGCCGGGTGCAGCGGTTCCACGACGGTCGGCGGGGCGCCGGGGCCGGGGCGGAACGGCAGGAGGACGGTGCGCAGGACCGTGCGCGGGGCCATCAGGCGGGACGGCGGCGCGGTGAGGCAGAAGACGTCGCGGAAGGCGGCGCCGAGGACGGGATCGACGGTGGCCCGGATGGTGAGCCGCCGCATGTACCAGGTGGCCAGCCGTTCGCCGAGTCCCGCGCGGGCGTCCTCGGCGCTCGCGTACGGGCGGTCGGCGCCGACCGCGGTGATCCAGGCGGCGTCGGCGGCGCCGGCCATCGCGCGCTGCGCCTGGGCCGCGAGGCCGGGCCGCAGCCCGCCTCCGGAGTCCAGGACCCGGCGCAGCGCCCGCGCGCCGAGCGCGGCCACCGACATGCCCTGCCCGTAGATCGGGTTGTAGGTGCAGCTCGCGTCGCCGATGACGACGAAGCCCTCGGGGACGGCGCCCGGCCGCTCGTAGTGCCGCCGGCGGTTGGAGGTGTCGCGGAAGCCGTATACGGGCGAGACCGGTTCGAGGTGCGGCAGCAGGCGGTGGATGTACGGGTCGCCGATCGTGGCGGTGAAGTCGGCGAAGCCCTGGTCGTCGGTCGGCGGGTGGTGGCCGCGGACGCCCGCGGCGGTCAGCAGCCAGGTGCCGCCCTCGACCGGTACGTACACGGCGCCGCGCGGGCATCCGGGCCAGCCGGGGATGTTGATGCCCATGTCCGGGGCGCCGGCGGGGCCGGTGGGCCGGAACATCCGGGTCGCGTAGGCGATACCGGCGTCCACGGTCTCCTCGCGCGGCGCGGCGCGGCCCAGCTCGGCGTACCACTGCGGGGCCTTCGAGGTGCGCCCGGAGGCGTCCACGACGAACGCGGCGGGCACGACCCGCCCGGCCGTACCGGCGGCCCGCCCGCGCTCGCCGCGCACCCGTACACGGACGCCGGTGACCCGCCGGGCGTCACCGGTCAGGCCGACCGCCTCGGTCGCCTCCAGCACGTCCAGGCGGGTTGCCGATCCGGCCGCCGCCCGCAGCACGCGGTCCCGTACGACGCCGTCGATCACCGGGCGGGTGACCGACAGGCACCCGTGGCGGCGCTCGTCGAAGCGGCGCTGCCACCCGGTGGCCGTACGGGTGAGCAGGTCACGCGGCGGGTACAGGGTGCGCGCGCCGGCGTCGGTGAGGGCCTGGACCGTGCCGGGCAGCAGGCTCTCCAGGGCGCGCAGGCCGCCGCTGAGGAAGACGTGCAGGTGGCGGGCTTGTGGTACGCCCTTGCGGAAGGCGTGTCCGGCCGGGTAGCGGTCCCGTTCGATCACGGTGACCGCGTCCACGCGCCCGAGCAGGGCGGTGACCGCGAGCATCCCGGCGAGCCCGCCGCCGATGACGACCGCGTGCCGCTCCCGCGTGCCGGTGTCGGTCCTGCGCACCACTGCCCCACCCCGTCCCGCCACTCGGGCGACCGCGCACGCCGTCACCGCTGTCGGCACGGCCGCGGGGCCACCGTGCTGCTGCCCGTCCGAGGTCTTACACCTTCTTCTCGGCCGGACGGCCCTGTCAACCGCCGTCCGCCACCGGGCACTTGGACGCCCCGCGGGGCCGCGAGCGCGGCGTGCTCAGCTCTTCTTCCGGCCCACCCCGCCGTAGAAGATGATGTTGTTCAGCTCCGCCGGGCCCGGGGGCGGCCCGTCCGGGCGCCACAGCGGCACCCGCACCACACCCGGATCCAGCAGTTCGAACGGTCCGAAGAGCGGCTCGACCTGGGCCCTGGTCCGCAGGTTCAAGGTGGCCGTCGCGTTCTTGTAGACGTCCAGCACGCCGTCCCGCGCCCGCTCGTCCGTGCGGCCCTGCTCGTACGCCTCGTACGGCTCGCCGGTGGCGTGGGACAGGACGAGGACGCTGCCGGCGGGCAGGGCGCGCGCCAGGGTGGCGACGATGCCCGCCGGGTCCTCGTCGTCGCGGACGAAGTGCAAAACGGCCACCAGCAGCAGCGCCACCGGCTGGTCGAAGTCGATCAGCTCGCGCACGGTCGGGTGGTCGAGGAGGGCCTGCGGGTCACGCACGTCGGCCAGCACGAAGCCGGTGTCCTCGGTGGTGGTCAGCCGCGCGCCCGCGTGCGTGGCGACGATCGGGTCGTTGTCCACGTACACGACGCGTACGCCGGGCGCCGCCTCGCGGGCCACCTCGTGGGTGTTGGGCGAGGTCGGGATGCCCGTACCGATGTCGATGATCTGCCGGATGCCCCCGGCGACCACCTCGCGCACGGCGCGGTGCAGGAAGGCCCGGTTGGCGCGGGCGCTCAGCCGTACCTGCGGGTGCACCGCGATGACGCGCCGCGCGGCCTCCCGGTCGACCTCGTAGTTGTCCCGGCCGTCCAGGTAGTAGTCGTACATCCGGGCCGGATGCGGCTTGCTGGTGTCGATCTCGTCGGCCTTGAAGGCGGCCGCGTCCTGGAGCCCCTGCGAGCCGTCCTCGTCCCACGAGCCCATCGCGGCCCGGGAGAACTCCGTTTCCTTCACGCCGTCCTCCGGTCGGTTCCGCAGCCGCACCCGCACGGTGCCGCGGTGAGCAGGAAGTCGGCCGCGCCCGCCTTCGCGCCCTCGATGAAGCTCTTGATCTCGCGGTGGGTGTAGATCAGGGCCGGGCCGCCGGGGTCGGTGGACTGGCGCAGCGCCACCCGCCCGTCCCCGAGCCGCAGCGCCTCCACGCATTCGCCGCCGTTGCCGCCGCTCCACGGCTTGTGCCAGCCGTCGCTGCCCAGCTCCGTCGCGGGCATTCCGTTGTAGATGCGTATGCGATCCATGGTTCAGATCTCCTTGCGAAAGCCGCCCAGAAGGGCCTCGGTGGTCTGTGCCGGCGCGGCTTGGGCGCACATCCGGTCCAGTGCCTCCAGGAACTGCGAGACGTCGTCGCGCTGGTCGAAGTACACGGCGCCCACCAGGTTCTCCGCGTACGCGATGTCGGGCAGTTCCGGGATCGGGAACCGGAAGATGTGGAACGGCCCGTACATCGAAGGGTGCGGCCCGGCGGCGAACGGAATGATCTGCAGCCGGACGTTGGGCAGGGTGGTGGCCTCGGCCAGCCGCGCGACCTGGTCGCGCATCACGCGCGGCCCGCCGATCGGGCGCCGGAAGACCGTCTCGTCCATGACCACCCAGTACATGGGCGCGTCCGCGCGCGTGAGCAGCGACTGCCGCTCCATGCGCAGCGCGACCGCGCGGTCGATCTCCTCGCGCGCCGCGTGCGGCTTGCCGGCGCGCAGGACGGCGCGGGCGTACTCCTCGGTCTGCAGCAGCCCCGGTACGTAGTGGGGCTGGTAGCCGCGGATGAGGTTGGCCTCGCTCTCCAGGCTCACGTACGCGCTGAACCACTCGGGCAGCACGTCCCGGAAGTTGTGCCACCAGCCCGGGCGGTTGGCCTCGCGGGCCAGCTTGAGGAAGCCGTCGATCTCGTCCCGGTCGGTGACGCCGTAGGTCGCCAGCAGCTTCTCCACGTACGGGATCTTCAGGCCGACCTCGGCCTTCTCCATGCGCCGTACGGTGGCGTGCGTGACATCGAGGGCGACGGCCGCCTGCTCGTAGGACAGCCCCGCCTTCTCGCGCAGGTCCTGCAGCCTCTTGCCGAGCACCACCCGCAGGACGGTCGGAGCGCCACCCGACCGTGCATCCGCCACTTCTGATCCCCTCCCACCAACATGAGTGATCAGCAGTGTGTCATGCCGTCAGCAGAGCGAACAGACTGCGCTTGCGATTCTGCAAATTACACATTGATCCTTGCCATCGGTGACCAACATCGCACATAGTTGCGGAGTGGCTTCCTCCAACAACGCTCCTTCGTTAGGGCGCTGTGGCGGCTTCATCGCCGAGCGTCTCCGGGACGCGTTCCACTTGCCGGCGCGCCGCACCTCCGTACCGGAGGCGCGCAGACGTGTTCTCGCTGTGCTGCACGAGTGGGGCGCGGCAGAACAGGTCTGTGACGACGCCGAGTTGGTGGTGTCGGAGTTGTTCACCAACGCCGTACGGCACACCGACAGCGACAAGGTCGACTGCGAACTGACGCTCGTCGGCGCGTTCCTGCGCGTGGAGATCACCGACCAGGGCAGGGGCGGCCCGGCGCCGCACATCCAGCCCGGCAGCGTGGACAAGGAGTGCGGGCGGGGACTGTTCCTCGTCGGCGCCCTCTCCGAGAGCTGGGGCGTGCGCCCCGGCCCCACCGGCCGCGGCCGCACCGTCTGGGCCGACCTCCCCTACGGGCACCCCGCCACCCACTGAAACCGCCGCCCGCGCGTCTTCGGCGGGCGGCGGGGGCGACGCCGGGGCGTCGGTCTCTCCACAGCGGAGGTTCTACAGAGGAAGCAGGTCGGGCCGCTTCGGCTCGACGTGGTCGCCGGAGGACTCACCGCGCAGACGGCGGCCGATCCACGGCACCAGGTGCTCGCGCGCCCAGTGGATGTTGTCCCGGCGCGCCTCGGCGGCGGTGCGCTCCGTCTCCGGCGGCCAGGCCTGGTCCGGGTCGGCCGGCACCTCCAGACCCAGCACCTGCGCGGCGCGCAGCGCCACCCGGGTGTGCCCGTCCGCCGACAGGTGGAGCCGGTCGTCGCTCCAGGCCCGCCGGTCCTGTACGGACTTCAGCGACCACAGGTCCAGGACCAGGCAGTCGTGCCGGTCGGCGATCGCCCGTACATGGGCGGTGTAGGTCGCGATCTTGCCGCGCAGATGCCGCAGCACCGGAATGCCGCGGGTGTCGAACCCGGTGCACAGCAGGACGGTGCCGACCTTCTCCCGCAGGTCGGCGACGGCCGCCTCGTACCGCTCGGCCACCGCGTCCGGGTCCGACCCCGGCCGCAGGATGTCGTTGCCGCCGGCACAGAACGTCACCAGGTCGGGAGCCAGCTCCCTGGCCCGCGGCACCTGCTCCGTGACGACCTGGTCCAGCAGGCGCCCGCGGACCGCGAGGTTCGCGTAGCGGAACTCGCCCTCCTCGCGCCGGTCCGACAGCAGAACCGCCAGCCGGTCCGCCCAGCCGATGTACGCCCCGTCACGGCCGGGATCCCCGACTCCCTCGGTGAAGCTGTCCCCGACGGCTGCGTACGACCCGATGGCGCCATATGCGCCACTGCTCATCTTCTTCGAATCGTCTGCCACGTCAGGACATACTTCACCCCGGGAAGTGACTTACGCCACCGTAACCAGGGCTTGACGTGGGGTGATTAATGCCACCCGGTCAAATTCTCCTCAAGTCGGAATAAGGAGCGGGAGCGATCGGCGACCCTTTCCGGCCGTTCGGCGGGGTGTGCGGGCGGCCGGACAGCGGGGCGGTGAGGGCCGGGGCGGCGGCGGGGTTCCCCGTCCGTCGGCGAGACCGGCGCGGCTGCGCGCCACGGCGCCCGCCCCGCGTCCCGCACGCCCCGCGCGCACCCTCCACCGTCCGCCCCACGGCCCCGCGGCGACCGGCCCGAATGCGCGCTGCACCGATGTCGTATCGTCAAAGTGGCCCGCCTCGTCGACGAGCAGCGTCGGCGACCGATCCCGAGGAGCGCCCGTGACGCAGCAGACCCCGGAGGTCCCGTCGACCGACTCCGAGCTCGCGGAGGTACGCAACTTCCGTGACGTGGGCGGGTTGCCGACCGTGGACGGGCGACGGGTGCGCACGGGCCGGCTGTTCCGCAGCGGCCACCTGGCGTCGGCGACCGAGGCGGACGCGGCCTTCCTCGGCGGCCTCGGGCTGCACACGGTCTTCGACTTCCGCAACGCCGCCGACATCAAGCTGGAGGGCCCCGACGTCGCCCTGCCCGGCGTACGGAACGTGAACATCCCGCTGACCGACCCGGCCGACGGCGCCGAGTTCTGGGCGATGGTCCGCGACGGCGAGCTGGGACACCTGCGTACGGCGCTGGGCGACGGCAAGGCGGCGGACCGGATGGCGGAGACGTACCGCACCATCGTCACCACCCGCACCGCCGACCACAGCCGCGTCCTGCACGCGCTCGCCGAGGACAGCGTTCCCGCCCTCATGCACTGCGCGGCCGGCAAGGACCGCGCGGGCCTGTCCGTCGCCGTCACGCTCCTCGCGGTCGGCGTCGAGCGGGAGGCCATCGAGGCCGACTACCTGGAGTCCAACGCCGCGCACCGCCGCTACAAGGTGCGCCGCTCCGACAACTCGGCGGCCGGCATGTCCCCCGAGGTCATGGAACTCCTCGCACCGCTCTTCGACGCCCGCGCCGAGTACCTGTCCGCGGCCTTCGACGCCATCGCGACGACCTGGGGCTCGACCGAGACCTACCTGAGCGAGGGCCTCGAACTGACCCCCCAGACCCGCGAGCGGCTGCGCCTGCAGCTCCTGGAGGACTGAAACCCCCGCGCGCGGGTCCGGCCGGTCCGGCCCCGGGCGTCCGGCTCCGCGATTTCCGGCGCCGACCCGGCCGCCCCCTAACGCGCCTGCAACGCCTGCTTCATCAGGGTCCGTCCGAAGTCCCACATCAGTCCCCCGCCCTGGTGCGCGTCGTCCATCACCGCCGTGAACGCCGTCACGAAACGGTCCACCTCCGGTTCCCCGATCACCAGGGGCGGGATGAGTTTGATGACCTCCAGATGGTCGCCGGAGACCTGGGTGAGGATGCGGTGGCGCTGGAGGAGGGGGACGACGACCATCTGGGCGAAGAGGCCCTTGCGGGCGGCCTGGAGCATGGTCCAGTGGCCGCGGAGCTTCAGGGACTTGGGGCGGCCGAACTCGATGCCGATCATCAGGCCCCGGCCGCGTACGTCGTGGAGGAGTTCGTAGCGGTCGGTGAGGGCGGCGAGGCGCGTACGGAGCAGGTCGCCGGTGTGGCGGGCGTTGGCGACGGTCTGTTCGTCCTCCATGACCGTCAGGACCGCCAGACCCGCGGCCATCGCCTGGGCGTTGGCGCCGAAGCTGGCGGAGTGCACGAGGACGCGGTCCATGGACGAGTAGACCTTCTTGAAGATCCAGTCCTTGCCGAGGGTCGCGCCGACCGGGACGTAGCCGCCGGAGAGCGCCTTGGCGACGCACACCAGGTCCGGTGCGACGCCGTCCTCGTGCTGGTAGGCGAAGAAGTCGCCGGTACGGCCCAGGCCGGTCTGCACCTCGTCGGCGATCAGCAGTGCCTTGTGACGGTGCAGCAGTTCCTGGGCGGCCCGCAGGAATCCGGGAGGTGTGGGGTGTACGCCCTTGCCCTGGATGGGCTCGACGATGAGCGCCGCCACGTCGCCGCGCCGCAGCTCCCGTTCCAGCGCGTCCAGGTCGCCCAGTTCGATACCGGTGTCGGGCAGCAGCGGCGCGAAGCCGTCGCGGAAGCCGTCCTCGCCGTTGACCGACAGGGAGCCGGTGGTCAGGCCGTGGAAGGCGTGGGTGCAGTACAGGACGCGGGGTCTGCCGGTGGCGTAGCGGGCGAACTTCAGGGCGGTCTCGACGGCTTCCGTGCCGCTGTTGCCGAAGAAGACGCGGTCCAGGTGGGGGGTGTGGGTGAGCAGCTTCTCGGCGAGCAGGCCGGGCAGCGGCTGGCAGTCGAAGCGGGTGAGGTCGGCCAGCCGGGCGTCGAGGACGTCGTGCAGGGCCTGGCGTACGACGGGGTGGTGGCGGCCCAGCCCCATCACGCCGAAGCCGGCGAGCATGTCGAGGTAGTCCTGGCCGTCCGCGTCCCAGAAGTACGCGCCCTCGGCCCGCTCGTAGACCTTGTCGAAGCCGATGGTGTGCAGCATGCGCGGCAGTTGGTGGTTGATGTACCTGGCGTGCAGGTCGTAGCGCTCGGCGCCGCGTTCGGCGAGCAGCTTGGTCAGGTCGAATCCGCTCACGAGCCGTTCTCCGTCACGAGTCGTCTTCCTTACGGGCCAAGGAGGCGCTGATCCGGCCGGCGATCTCGGCCGGGGTGAGCCCGATGTCGGCGAGCACCTCGCCGCGCTTGGCGTGTGCCAGGAACTGTTCGGGGATGCCGAAGGTGCGCAGCGGTACGTCCACGTCCGCGTCGCGCAGCGCCTGGGCGACGGCCGCGCCCACGCCCCCGTTGCGGCTGTTGTCCTCCACGACGGCCGCCGCGGCGTGCCGGGCGGCCAGCCGCACGATCGCGGGATCGACGGGCTTGACCCACCGCGGGTCGACGACGGTGACGCCGATGCCGCGCTCGGCGAGCAGTTCCGCGGCTTCCAGGCAGACCGGGGCCATCACGCCGACGGACACCAGCAGCACGTCCTCGCGCACGCCGCGGGCCAGTACGTCCACGCCGCCGATCCGCTCCAGCGCCGGGACCGGTTCGCCCACCGACTCCTTCGGGAAGCGCAGCACGGTCGGCGCGTCGTCGACGTCGACGGCCTCGCGCAGCTGGGCGCGCAGCTGGTCGGCGTCGCGGGGCGCGGCGATGCGCAGGCCGGGCACGACGTTGAGGACCGACAGGTCCCACATGCCGTTGTGGCTGGGTCCGTCGGTGCCGGTCACGCCGGCCCGGTCGAGGACGAAGGTGACACCGCACTTGTGCAGCGCGACGTCCATGAGGACCTGGTCGAAGGCGCGGTTGAGGAAGGTGGCGTACACCGCGAAGACCGGGTGCAGGCCGCCGGTGGCCAGACCGGCCGCCGAGACCGCCGCGTGCTGCTCGGCGATGCCCACGTCCCACGTACGGTCGGGAAAGGCCGCGGCGAACTTGCCGAGGCCGACCGGCTGGAGCATCGCCGCGGTGATCGCGACGACGTCCGGGCGCTCCTCGCCGATCCGGACCATCTCGTCGCCGAAGACCGAGGTCCACGACGGCGCGCCGGGCGGTGTGACGGGTGCGCAGGTCAGCGGGTCCATGGCGCCGACCGTGTGGAACCGGTCGGCCTCGTCCTCCAGCGCGGGCCGGTAGCCGCGGCCCTTCTCCGTACGGCAGTGGACCAGGACGGGCCCGTGGAAGCGGGCGGCGCGGCGCAGGGCGGACTCGACGGCGGCGATGTCGTGGCCGTCGATGGGCCCGACGTACTTCAGGCCCAGGTCCTCGAACATGCCCTGCGGGGCGAAGGCGTCCTTGAAGCCCTTCTTGGCGCCGTGCAGCGACTCGTACAGCGGGCGGCCCACGACGGGGGCGCGCTGTACGACCTCCTTGCCCCAGGCGAGGAAGCGCTCGTAGCCGTCGGTGGTGCGCAGGGTGGCGAGGTGGTTGGCGAGGCCGCCGATGGTGGGGGCGTACGAGCGCTCGTTGTCGTTGACGACGATGATGAGGGGGCGGTCCTTGGCCGCGGCTATGTTGTTGAGGGCCTCCCAGGCCATGCCGCCGGTCAGCGCGCCGTCCCCGATGACGGCCACGACGTGGTCGGCCCGGCCGCGTACCTGGTTGGCCTTGGCCAGGCCGTCGGCCCAGCCCAGGACGGTGGAGGCGTGGGAGTTCTCGATGACGTCGTGGTCGGACTCCTCCCGGGACGGGTAGCCGGACAGCCCGCCC
The DNA here is from genome assembly GCF_042732265.1 of Streptomyces sp. NPDC059788. Lineage (NCBI taxonomy): Bacteria > Bacillati > Actinomycetota > Actinomycetes > Kitasatosporales > Streptomycetaceae > Streptomyces > Streptomyces sp. NPDC059788. The sequence continues at coordinate 16,110 of NZ_JBHWHY010000049.1, forward strand.
TTGCCGCGCAGCTTGGAGAAGTCCTGGCGGCCGGTCAGCAGTTTGTGCACGTACGACTGGTGCCCGGTGTCCCACAGGATGCGGTCGGCGGGCGAGTCGAAGACCCGGTGCAGGGCGATGGTCAGCTCGACCACGCCCAGGTTGGGTCCCAGGTGGCCGCCGGTGCGCGCCACCGCGTGCACGAGGAACTGCCTGATCTCCTCGGCGAGTGTGCCGAGGGCCTCCCCGGGAATCTCCTTGAGGTCGCGCGGGTGGCGGATCTGTTCCAGCATCGACATGCTCGGTCCCCCTCCATGGGTCCAGCCTTCTCGGGTTCAGCTGACGGTGACGTCGGGGGTGCCTGGCACCACTCCCTCGGACTCCATGCCTGCCGCGATCTTCATGGCCTCCTCGATGAGCGTCTCGACGATCTTCGACTCGGGCACGGTCGCGATGACCTCGCCCTTGACGAAGATCTGGCCCTTGCCGTTGCCGGACGCGACGCCGAGGTCCGCCTCCCGGGCCTCGCCCGGACCGTTGACGACACAGCCCATGACCGCGACGCGCAGCGGCACCTCCATGCCCTCCAGGCCCGCGGTGACCTCGTCGGCGAGCTTGTACACGTCCACCTGGGCCCGCCCGCAGGACGGGCACGAGACGATCTCCAGGCGGCGCGGACGCAGGTTCAGCGACTCCAGGATCTGGAGACCGACCTTGACCTCCTCGGCCGGCGGAGCGGACAGCGAGACGCGGATGGTGTCGCCGATGCCCTCGCTCAGCAGCGCCCCGAAGGCCACCGCCGACTTGATCGTGCCCTGGAAGGCCGGGCCCGCCTCGGTCACCCCCAGGTGCAGCGGATAGTCGCACTGCGCGGCGAGCCGGCGGTACGCGTTGACCATCACGACCGGGTCGTTGTGCTTGACCGAGATCTTGATGTCCCGGAAACCGTGCTCCTCGAAGAGCGAGCACTCCCACAGCGCCGACTCCACCAGCGCCTCGGGCGTGGCCTTGCCGTACTTCTCCAGCAGGCGCTTGTCCAGCGAACCGGCGTTGACCCCGATCCGGATGGGCACCCCGGCGTCGGAGGCCGCCTTGGCGATCTCCTTCACCCGGTTGTCGAACTGCCGGATGTTGCCCGGATTGACCCGGACCGCCGCGCAGCCCGCGTCAATCGCGGCGAACACGTACTTCGGCTGGAAGTGGATGTCCGCGATGACCGGGATCTGCGACTTCTTCGCGATGACCGGCAGCGCGTCCGCGTCGTCCTGCGAGGGGCAGGCGACCCGGACGATCTGGCAGCCGGACGCCGTCAGCTCGGCGATCTGCTGGAGCGTCGCACCGACGTCGGCCGTGTTGGTCGTGGTCATCGACTGCACCGATATCGGCGCGCCGCCGCCCACCGGCACCGGCCCGACCTGGATACGGCGCGAGTCGCGCCGCCGGGCCAGTGGCCGGGCCGGTACCTCGGGCAGCCCCAGTGCGACACCGGTCCCGGAGGCGGCGCCGCCTCCGGGAGGCTCTCCCCTGTTCATCACGTCACCCGCGGTTTCCTGCGACGGTTTCGCGGGCGGCGCGCAGGGACTCCTTCAGGGAGCCCATCGTGGCGAGGACGGCGGTGGGCTCGTAGCCGCAGTGCGCCATGCAGTTGGCGCAGCGCGGGTCCTTGCCGCGGCCGTACTTGTCCCAGTCGGTCTCCTCGATCAGCTGCCGGTACGTGGGGACGTACCCGTCGCTCATCAGGTAGCAGGGCCGCTGCCAGCCGAAGAGCGAGTAGTTGGGGATCGCCCAGGCCGTGCAGGGGAAGTCCGCCTTGCCCTCCAGGAAGTCCAGGAACAGCGGGCTGTGGTTGAGCCGCCAGCGGCGCCGGTTGCCGCCCGCGAAGGCCTTCTTGAACAGTTCCCTGGTCTGTTCGACGCCGAGGAAGTGCTCCTGGTCGGGGGCCTTCTCGTAGGCGTAGGCGGGCGAGAGCATCATCTCGTCGACCTGGAGGTCGTCGTTGAGGAAGTTGAGCACCTCGATGATGGTCTGCGGGGTGTCGGTGTTGAAGAAGGTGGAGTTGGTGGTGACCCGGAAGCCGCGCCGCTTGGCTTCCTTGATGGCCTCCACCGCCTCGTCGAAGACGCCTTCCTTGGCCACGGACTCGTCGTGCCGCTCGCGCATCCCGTCGATGTGCACCGCGAAGGCGAAGTAGCGCGAGGGGGTGAACTTGTCCAGCTTCTTGCGCAGCAGCATGGCGTTGGTGCAGAGAAAAACATACTTCCGCTTGGCCACCAGCTGCCGCACGATCTCGTCGATCTGCGGGTGCATCAGGGGCTCGCCGCCCGCGATGGAAACCATCGGCGCGCCGGACTCCAGTACCGCGCCGACCGCCTGCGCGACCGGCATCCGCTGTTTCAGCACCCCGGCCGGGTGCTGGATCTTCCCGCAGCCCTCGCATTTGAGGTTGCACGCGAAGAGCGGTTCCAGTTCCACGATGAGCGGGAATTTATCCCGCTTGCGCACTTTCTGTTCAAAGAGATACGTACCGACCCGGATGGACTGACGGAGCGGCATGGCCATCTGGCTCACCTCCTGGGGAGCAGCAAGGAACGGTGCCATTCGAAGAAGACAGGAAGGATGGAGCGCAGCACACGAAAGGCCGACATTCCACCGCGCAAAGTACCGATTCGGACAAGTTCATGTTCTGGAGCGTCCACGATCACCCGTACGGCCGCAACCGGACGCGCGCCGTCGCGCGTCGCGGCCTCCAGCGTCGCGGCGGACTCCATGTCCACCGCGACGGCGCCCTGGGCCCGCAGCCCGGCCCGCTCCGCGCCGCGTACGACGTGGTCCGAGCCGCGCAGCAGGCCGGTGTGCACGGTCACGCCGCGCTCCTTGAGGGCTCGCAGCAGCGGGCCGTTGTCGGAGCAGGGCACGTCCGGCGCGCCCGGCAGATGCCCGCGGGCCGCCTCGGCCACGACCACGTCCCCGGGCCGCATGCCGGCGACGAGGCCGGCGCAGAAGCCGGTGGCGACGACCGGCGCCCGTTCGGTGACGGAGCCGCCGCGCAGCGCGTGGGTGACGGCGTCCGACGCCGCGCGCGGGCCCATGCCCGTACGGAGCATGACGACGGGCGCGCCCGCGCCGCCGCGGTCGCCGCCGCGCAGCGCGAAGCGCTCGATGCCGAGCGCGCAGGCGACCAGCAGCGGCGGCGGCCCTTCCGGCAGGCCCTGCCGGCCGTCCCGGGCGGCGCCCCCGCTGCGCGACCGTGGCATCAGGCCCCCTGGGACGCGCCGACCGGTCCGCCGTTGACGTAGCGGCCGAGGGCCGTCAGCGGGAAGACCTGCCGGTACAGGTGGTAGTTGATCGAGAAGTCCCAGGGGAAGCCCGTACCGGTGAAGTAGGGCTCGTCCCAGGAGCCGTCGGCACGCTGGGTGTCGGCCAGCCAGCGCACCCCGCGCTCGACCGCCGCGCTGTCCCGCTCGCCGGCCGCGAGCAGCGCCATCAGCGCCCACGCCGTCTGCGAGGCGGTCGACTCGCCGCGGCCCGCCCATGCCTTGTCCCGGTAGGAGCGCTGGTCCTCGCCCCAGCCGCCGTCCTCGTTCTGGACGCGCTCCAGCCAGCGCACGGCGCGGTGGACCGCGGGGTGCGAGGCCGGGATGCCCGCGGCGGCCAGCGCCGGGAGCACCGAGCCGGTGCCGTAGACGTAGTTGGTGCCCCAGCGCCCGAACCACGAGCCGTCCGGCTCCTGTTCGGCCAGTAGCCAGCGGATGCCGCGGCGTACCCGCGCGTCGTGCGTCATGCCGAGGTCGGCGGCCATCTCCACGACGTGGGCGGTGACGTCGGCCGACGGCGGGTCGATGACCTCGCCGAAGTCGCAGAACGGCAGCCGGTTGGGGAACGGGCTGGTGTTGTCGGCGTCGAAGGCGCCCCAGGCCCCGTTCTTGGACTGCATCCCCAGGTTCCAGCGCACGGCGCGCTGTACGGCGGCCTCGACCCGCTCGGGGTCGGGATGCTGGATGCGGCGCAGCGCGAGGACGACCTCGGCGGTGTCGTCGATGTCCGGGTAGTTGTCGTTCTCGAACTCGAACGCCCAGCCGCCGGAGGGCAGTTGCGGCCTGCGGACGCTCCAGTCGCCGGGGCGGCGGATCTGCTCGCCGAGCATCCAGTCGGCCGCCTTGACCAGGCGCGGGTGGTCGGCGGGCAGGCCGGCGTCGGCGAGCGCGATGGCGGCGAGGCAGGTGTCCCAGACCGGGGACTGGCATGCCTCGATCATGCGGACGGGAGCGCCGTCCGCGTCCTCGTGCCATACGGCGAAACGGTCCAGCGACTCCAGGCCCTGGCGCAGCACCGGGTGCCGGAGGTCGTATCCGAGCAGGTGCAGCGCGATGACCGAGTACACGGCCGGGGGCTGGATGCCGCCCCAGCAGCCGTCGTTCTCCTGGCGCTCGACGATCCAGCTCGCGGCGGCCCGCATGGCCGCACGGCGCAGCCCCCGCACGGCCACCTTCCGGTAGCCGTGCAGGCCCTTGTCCAGCCGCTGGAAGAGGCCGTCCCAGCTGGTGACGGGGGCGAGCGGCCGTGGCGGATTCGGGCGGGCCGGGTCGGTGTGCAGCTCGTCCAGCGCGAACGGCGCGGGCCGTACCGGCCGCAGGGCGGAGACGATCGTCAGTGCCACGATCGTCTGCCGCGCCCAGCACCCGAAGTCGTAGATGTTGAGCGGGAACCACTTCGGGAAGTAGATCAGCTCGGGCGGCAGCTCGGGCAGGTCCGCCCACTTCCACCAGCCGAACAGCGCCAGCCAGATGCGGGTGAAGACACGGGAGGCGGCGACGCCGCCGTGCTCGCGGATCCAGGCTGCGGCCCTGGCCATGTGGGCGGCGTCCGGCTCGTCGCCGGCCAGCCGCAGGGCGACGTACGCCTCGATGGTGGCGGACAGTTCGCCTGGGCCGCCGTGGAAGGTGGCCCAGGTGCCGTCGGTGCGCTGCTCGCCGCGGATGTGGCGGGCGGCGGCCTCGGTGGTGCGCCGGTCGCCGATTCCCAGGAACTGCCGCAGCAGCAGATCCTCGGCGTCCATGGTGACGTTGGTTTCCAGGTCGCCCTTCCACCAGCCCGCCTCGTCCTGGACGGACAGCAGGTAGTCGGTGGCGCGGGCCGTGGCACGGCGGGCGGCGGTGGCCGTGCTCTGCGGGGCGGCCGGGTCGTTCTCGGTGTGCTCGGCGGTGGCGTCGCCGGCCGAGGGGGCACGGGGCGGCAGCGCCCCGGTGCTTCCGTCGGTCGTCGCTGTCATGGCTTCCCCTTCTGCAGTGAACTCTGTGAAGCGTGCTCAGGGATTCCGTCAGCCGGTGCCTGGGTCCTCGGCCCGGGGCCGGGGGCGGGGCCCGCGACCGCGGCCAGGGGAGACACCGGCCGGCGACTGCGATCTAGATCGGCTCGATAGTGATCATCTCTCTCGTACGACGACGAAGTCCGCGAGCGCGACGAGCTGCGCGCGGACCGGTGCGGGCATGTCCACCTCGTCCAGTGCGGCGATGGCGGTGGTGTGCTGGCGGCGGGCCTCCTGGGAGGTCCACTCGCGGCCGCCGGCCTCCTCGATGAGGGCCGCGCGGGAGGCGAACTCCTCCTCGGTGAAGTCGGCGATCTCGTCCTCGCTCTTCTTCGCGTCCGCGGCGAGGATGCCGGCGAGCCGCTCGGCGGCGGGGTTGTCGGCCGCCAGGGCGGCGACGACCGGCAGGGACTTCTTGCGCTGCCGCAGGTCGCTCCAGGTCTGCTTGCCGGTGGCCTCCGGGTCGCCCCAGATGCCGAGCAGGTCGTCGACGGCCTGGAAGGCGAGGCCGAGGTGGTAGCCGTAGCGCTCCAGGATGTCGGCGGTGCGGTCGTCGGCGCCGCCGAGGACGGCGCCGATGGAGACGGCGCAGGCGAGCAGCGCGCCCGTCTTGTTGCCCTCCATCTCCAGGCACTCCTCGACGGTGACCCGCTCGCGGTGCTCGTAGGAGATGTCCTGGGCCTGGCCGTCGATGAGCTTGCGGGTGGCCACGGTCAGCCGGCGGGTGGCGCGGCCGGCCTCGACCGTGCCCAGCTCCAGCAGTATCTCGTTGGCGAGGGCGAACAGCGCGTCGCCGACCAGGATGGCCTGGGCCGGGCCGTGCACCTTCCAGACCGTGTCACGGTGGCGGCGCTGCTCGTCGCCGTCCATCAGGTCGTCGTGCAGCAGCGAGAAGTTGTGGACCAGTTCCACGGCGACCGCGCCGGGCACGCCGACCTCCGGCGGCTGTCCGGCGGCCTGCGCCGACAGCAGCGCGAGAGCGGGGCGTACGGCCTTGCCGCCGTCGCCGTCCGCCGGCCGGCCGGCCGCGTCGATCCAGCCGAAGTGGTACGCGGCGACGGTGTCCATGGGAGGCGCGAGCCGGTTTACGGCGGCACGCAGCACGGGAGTGGCGAGCTGCCGCCCGCGCTCCAGCAGCGCGGTGACGCTCTCGGTGTCGATAGCTGGGGAAGCCGGGTGCACGGTTTCTCCTCTGTTTCCGGTTCTCGTGCTCGTGCGAGCGCTCGTACTCGTGGTCATGCCACCTCCTGGGGCAACTGGCCCTGGGGGAAGCCGAGTTCGGTGAGTGCCTCGCGAACGGCGCCGAGGCCGCTGCGAACAGCGCTTTCCATGGTCGCGGGCCACCCGGTGGCGGTCCACGCGCCGGCCAGGTACAGGCCGGGAGTCCTGGTGCGGGCGGCGGGCCGCAGCCGGCCGACGCCCGGGTCGGGGGCGAACGTCGCGGTGCGTTCGCGGGTGACGAAGAAGTCGCGGACACCGGCGCCGCGCGCGGCGGGCAACAGCCGCTCCAGCTCCGGCAGGTAGCGTTCGCGCAGCTCGGCCACCGGCCGGTCGATCTCGTCCTGCGCGGCGGACTGCGACACGGCCAGGTACTGGCTGCCCGCGCCGCCGGGCAGCGCGGCGAGGCCGGAGGCCTCCGTACGGTCGAAGACCCACTGCACCGGCGAGCCGAGCGCCGCGAAGAACGTCCCCCTCGGCGGACCTGACGGTCCGGGGGGCGCCCCCAGCTTGAGCACCGGCCGGTCGTAGACGACATGCAGGTTCAGGATCGGGGCCGTGCCGATGTCCAGCAGCCGGTCCTGGTCGTCGAGACTGCCGTCGGGCAGCAGGCCGTGCGTCTCGCGCTGCGGCAGGGCCGTCACGACCGTTCCGGCCTCAAGCTGCTCGCGGCCGTGCGGTCCGTTCTCGACCGTCACCCGCCAGGTCCCGTCCTCGGCGCGGGCCAGGGCGCTCGCGCGGGTACGCAGCTCGACGCGGACGCCCGCCTTCTCCAGGGCCTCGCGGGCGAGCATGTCGTGCACCTCGCCGAGCGGCACCCGCGACCAGCCGATGTCGGCGGCGCCGTTGTCGGAGAGCAGACCGGTTTTGAAGACCTTGGCGGCCAGGCCGAGGGAGGCGTCACCGGCCCGCGCGTTCAGCGTCGCGACGCCGACCAGGTCCCACAGCGCCTCGACGGCACGCGGCGACTGGCCGTGCCGGGCCAGCCAGGAGCCGAAGTCGACGCCGTCCAGCTCCGGGTCCTCGGGGTCGAGCTTCTTCAGCGCCAGCGCGGCGCGGCCGACGTTCGCCCGCTCGGCGAGCGACAGGTGCGGGTAGGTGGCCAGGCTCTTCGCCAGGTGCAGCGGTACGGGCAGCGCGGTGCGCCGCAGCCGCCCCAGCCGCAGCCCTTCGGCGTCCAGCACCGGGACGTCCATCCGGTCCTGGAGGGGCACCAGGCCGCGCCCGCCGACCCGGCCGAGGAACCAGTCGTAGGCGGTGCAGCAGCGCAGGTAGACGTGCTGTCCGTTGTCGACGGTCAGCTCCCCCGCCGCGGACTCGCGGCGGAAGGAGAAGACCAGGCCGCCCAGCCGGGGCCGGCCCTCGACGAGGGTGACGCGCAGCCCCGCGTCGGCCAGCGCCAGCGCTGCCGTGATACCGGCGAGACCGCCCCCAATGACCACCGCAGCCGCCCCATCGGGACGGCCTGCCTCATGTGCATCGTGCCGGTCGGGCCGCATCGTGTGCGATGTCATTCGCCCTCCCTGATTACTGGTGTCAGGGACGCAGCGGTCCGGCGGAGGGTTGCCCACCGCTTGGACCGTGGCAGTGGCCCTGAGCAGGGCTCGTCGCCCTCACCCGTCGCCGGCCCCGTCATCCGCGCCTCCTCGCGGGCGAGCGGCCCGCCGCCCTGGCCGCCTGGCGGCGGCCGATCGCCCGCGCGTCGAAGCCCGACAGGCCGCGCACCGCCACGAACGCCTTCTCCCGGCCGGGCAGCGACACCCGCCCGCGCAGTACGGCTTCCGGGTCGGCCGCGATCCGGGTGAGCAGGCGGTGGTAGATGCCGGCCATGGCGGCCACGCAGGCGCCGCTGCGCCGGTCGAGCATCGGCAGCAGCCTGAAGCCCTGGTCGAACAGGGCGCGGGCACGCCTGACTTCGAAGTGGACAAGTCCGGTGAAGTCCGAGCCTGGCGGCGGGACCGGACTGTGGAAGCCCACCGCGCAGCCGAACTTGGCGAGGTCGTCGGAGGGGAGATACGTACGGCCGTTTCCCGCGTCCTCGCGAACATCTCTCAGGATATTGGTCAGTTGCAGGGCCAGCCCGAGCGTATCGGCGTATTCGGCAGCGCGTGCGGTGTCCGGTGCGCCGGGTACGGTGCCGAACACCCCCAGGGAGAGCCGTCCGATCGCGCCCGCGACACAGCGGCAGTAGACCTTCAGGTCGTCCCAGGTCTCGTACGTCTCGCCGCGTACGTCCATCAGGACGCCGTCGATCAGTTCGTCGAGCCCGTCGAGCGGGATCGGGAAGCGCCGGGCGGCGTCGGACAGCGCGACCGCCACCGGGTCGGTGTCGTCCTCGTCGACCGCGCCGTCCTTGATCCGGCCGAGCAGGGTCCGGGTCTCCTCCAGCCGCTGCTGCTTGGCGGCGTCCTGGAGCGGGCCGTCGCCGATGTCGTCGACCCGGCGCGAGAAGGCGTAGAGCGCCGACATGGCCTGCCGCTTGTCGGCCGGCAACAGCCGGATGCCGTAGGCGAAGTTACGTGCCTGCTGCCCGGTCACGGCCTCGCAATAACGGTACGCAGCGAGTACCGGCGCGGACGCGTGTGCGATGTCCTCCACGGTCCGACTCACCCCTCTCTTCGCAATGTCGCCCCCACCTCGCGCAGCAGGCTGAGCTTGGTCGGCTTGGGCGGTCCAGGGAGTACGTCGTGGTCGGCGGCCGCGACCGCCTGAAGTGCGGCGCGTCCGCCGGCGACGAAACCGGCGAGCAGCAGCTTGAGCCTGCCGTGGACGCTACCCACCAGCGGGGTGCCTTCATTCAGCAGTTCACGGGCGCGTTCCGCCTCGTACGCGATCAGTGCGCGCACCGAAGCGCCCCCTGTCGGGGCGGCGAGGTCCGCTTCCGTGACACCAAAGCGTTTCATGTCCTCGGCCGGGAGGTAGACGCGGTCCCGGGTCAGGTCCTCGGCGACGTCCTGGACGTGCTCGACGATCTGCAGCGCGGTGCAGACGGCGTCCGAGCGGCGGACGCGCTCGGGGCTGGCGGTGCCGGTGATGCCGAGGACGAGCCGGCCGACGGGGTTGGCGGACAGCTCGCAGTAGGCGAGCAGGTCGCCGTAGGTCGGGTAGCGGCCGATCCGCTGGTCCTGCCGGTTGGCCTCGATCAGCCCCAGGAAGGGCTCGGGGGTCAGACCGCAGCTGCGTACGGTCGGGCCGAGGCGCCGCATCAGGGGGTGCAGCGGACCGGGCGCCCGGTCGCTGAAGACGCGGTACAGGTCCGCCTCCAGCGCGTCGAGCAGGGCCAAGGGGTCGTCCGCTTCCTGTTCGGGGTCCAGCCCGAGCCGGGCGGCGTCGCCGCCGCCGGGGGCCAGGTCGCCGTCGCCGATGTCGTCCACGAGGCGGGCGAAGCCGTAGACGGCCATCAGGTCCCGGCGCCAGGCGCGGGGCAGGAAGAACGGCGCCACCGGGAAGTTCTCGTGCGCGGCCTGGTCCAGGACGGTGCGCGACTGCGCGTCGTCCCGCCCGTCGTCCGGCGGCCGGCGACGGACCAGGACGTCGCGTGCCCGTGCCATCCCTCGGCTCACCGGAGGCTGCCCGGCGCGTTTCGGAGCCGGAGAGTTCCAGTAGCCATTGCCGTCACGCCTCCCGTTCTACACCGCCAAGCCAAAACATCCCATTTCGGACACGCCGCATGACGCGACCCGCCCGATCGGACTCCCGGTCGCCAGGACGGGTACGCATTGCCCGACTTGTGCCACTTGTGCTGTTCAGTACCCGTACAGCTTACGCCGTACATCTCTCCGGCGTCCGAGGGGGTACCGAACCTCGAAGCAACGATCCGGTCAACATCCATTCGCCGCGAACTGTTCCCGTATCCGGCCGAGTTGACCATCTGTTAACGATCTGCAGACCGGCGGACAACGTTCCGCCGCCGGTCCACGACGATCAACGGCCCCCGCGAGCCGGACTCGCGGGGGCCGTGCTGCTCACTGCGGGCTATTTGCCCGACTCCTTCTCGTACGCCTTGATCACTTCGTCCGTCGGGCCGTCCATCAGGAGCTCGCCCTTCTCCAGCCACAGCACCCGGTCGCAGGTGTCCCTGATCGACTTGTTGTTGTGGCTGACCAGGAAGACCGTACCGGCCTCCTTGCGCAGCTCGCGGATGCGTGCCTCGGAGCGCTTCTGGAAGGCCCGGTCGCCGGTGGCCAGCGCCTCGTCGATCATCAGAACGTCGTGGTCCTTGGCCGCCGCGATGGAAAAGCGCAGCCGCGCCGCCATGCCGGAGGAGTACGTCCGCATCGGCAGCGAGATGAAGTCGCCCTTCTCGTTGATGCCGGAGAAGTCGACGATGCCCTGGTAGCGCTCGCGCACCTGCTCCCGGGACATGCCCATCGCCAGACCGCCCAGTACGACGTTCTTCTCACCGGTCAGGTCGTTCATCAGGGCCGCGTTCACGCCCAGCAGCGACGGCTGGCCGTGCGAGTAGACCCGGCCGCGCTCCGCGGGGAGCAGCCCGGCGACGGCCTTGAGCAGCGTCGACTTGCCGGAGCCGTTGGAGCCGATCAGGCCGATCGACTCGCCGCGGTAGGCGGTGAAGCTGACGCCCTTGACCGCGTGCACCTCGCGCACACCGCTGGAGGGCTTGCGGCGGACGATGCGGTTCAGGGCCGCGGTGGCGCTGCCCTTGCCCGCTCCGGTGCCGTACACCCGGTAGACGATGTGCAGGTCGTCCGCGATCACGGTGGGGATGCGGTTCCCGTCCGCCGTCTGTACGGCGTCCTCTTGCTCAGCCACGGCCGTACCGCTCCTCAGCCTTCCAGAAGTACACGAAGCCGACGATGCCCATCACCAGCGCCCAGCCGAGGGCCAGCGGCCACACGTGCGGGGGCAGCTTGTCCGACGTGAAGCTGTCGATCAGCGCGAAGCGCATCAGGTCGATGAAGATCACAGCCGGGTTGCAGTCCAGCAGGACGTGCACGAAGGCGGGGACCGCCTTCTCCTTGAGGATCACGTCGATGCTGAACATCACGCCGGACGCGTACATCCACGTCCGCATGATGAACGGCATCAGCTGCGCCAGGTCGGGGGTCTTGCTGCCCAGGCGGGCCATGACCATCGCCAGGCCGGTGTTGAAGACGAACTGCAGCACCAGCGCCGGGATCGCCAGCAGCCACGACCAGGTGGGCACCTGGCCGAAGCCCAGCAGGATGATGACCAGCACGCCCATCGAGAACAGCAGCTGCTGGAGCTGCATCAGGCAGAACGAGATGGGCAGGCAGGCCCGCGGGAAGTGCAGCGCGCGCACCAGTCCCAGGTTGCCGGAGACGGCGCGGGTGCCGGCCATCACCGAGCTCTGCGTGAAGGTGAAGATGAAGACGCCGGTGACCAGGAAGGGCACGTAGTCCGGCACGCCGTTGCGGGTGCCGATCAGCAGGCCGAAGATGAGGTAGTAGACGAGCGCGTTCAGCAGGGGCGTCACCACCTGCCACACCTGGCCCAGCTTCGCCTGGCTGTACTGCGCGGTCAGCTTCGCGCTGGAGAAGGCGGAAATGAAGTGCCGCCGGTCCCACAGCTGCCGCACGTACTCCGGCAGGCTGGGCCGCGCGCCGCTCTGCGTGAGCCCGTACTTGCGGGCCAGCTCGGCGCGGGACAGCCCGTCGTCGGGGGTTGGCGGGGCACTCATGGCGACCGCACTGTCGTGCGTAGTCTCGCTCACTGTTGACACTTTCGTCCTCAAGGTGCGCTGCCGGGGCCGTGCCCCGGGTTCGCGCCTGATGCTCTCAGATACGAGCTTGTCAGATGACGGGAGGGCGGCCCAGCCGGGTCAGGCGCCACACGGTACGCCACTTCATGGGACGCCTGGGACCACAGGACGTGGCCCAGCCCTCCTTGAAGCCGCCCAGCCAGGCACGCAGGGCGGGCCGCGAGGGCCGCCGGGCCAGGGTGAGCAGGAACCAGACACCGAGATAGACCGGAACCAGCGGGGCCGGAAGGTTACGGCGGGCCAGCCAGACACGGTTGCGGGCCACCATCCGGTGGTAGACCGCGTGCCGGCTGGGCGCCGTGGTGGGGTGGTACAGCACCAGGTCGGCGCGGTAGTCGATCATCCAGCCCGCGTCCAGGGCCCGCCAGGCCAGGTCGGTCTCCTCGTGGGCGTAGAAGAAGTCGTCGGGCAGGCCGCCGACCTCCTGGAAGACCGCCGTACGGACCGCGTTCGCGCCGCCGAGGAAGGTGGTGACGCGGGAGGAGCGCATCGGGTCGGAGGCGCGCAGCCGCGGTACGTGGCGGCGCTGCGTCTCGCCGGTGTCCGGGTCCGCGATGCGGAAGCTGACGATGCCCAGCTTCCGGTCGCGGGCGAACGCCTCGCGGCACAGCTCGGCGGTGTCCGCGCCGGGCAGCAGCCCGTCGTCGTCCAGGAACAGCAGCACGTCCATCTCGCTGCCGCCCGGTCCGAACGCCTCGATGCCGACGTTGCGCCCGGCGGGGATGCCGACGTTCTCCGACAGCTCCACGGTCCGTACGCCCTCGGGCAGCGGCGGCAGCGGCGAGCCGTTGCCGACGACCACCACCTCGACCGGGTCGCCGTGCTGCTTGGCGACCGAATCGAGCAGCGCCCGCAGCTCATCCGGGCGGTTTCCCATGGTCAGGACGACAGCGCCGACCTTCATCCCGCGCGCCCCCGTCATTTGAGCCTGCTGGAGGCGAGGATGGACACGAGGTGCAGCAGCGTCTGGAGCAGCGCGATACCCGCCATGACCGCGACGCCGAGCCGCGAGAAGAACAGGTCTCCCCTGGCGGAGTCCACGATCGCCAGGACCAGGATCACCAGCGACGCCTCGATGCCGAGGATCAGCCGGTGGAACTTCAGCGCCGCGGCGGCCTTGCGGGCCAGCGCCATGCCGGACGAGCGCGGCTCGGACGCCGACTCCTTGACCGGCGGCAGCCCGCCCTGGTGCCGGGCGACGCCGACCAGGTCGGTCTCGGCCTTGATCAGGATCGCGCCGAGGGCGGCGAGGGTGCCGAGGAAGGCCCACAGCCAGTCGATCCGGCCGGTGCCCCACAGGTCGGCGGCGCGCAGGCCGAAGCCGACCAGCACGGCGGCGTCGGTGAGGTAGGCACCGACCCGGTCCAGGTAGACCCCGCCGAGCGAGAACTGCTTCTTCCAGCGGGCCACCTCGCCGTCGACACAGTCGAGCAGCAGGTAGAGCTGGACCATCAGCACCCCGAGCACGGCCCCCCAGATCCCGGGCACCAGCAGGGCCGGGGCCGCGAGGACGCCGAAGAGGGTCATCACATAGGTCAGCTGGTTGGGCGTGACCCTGGTGTTCACCAGGTACCGGTCGCAGCGCAGCGAGATCTCCCGCATGTACAGGCGACCGGCCCAGTGCTCACCGCTGCGCCGGTCCTTGACACCCTCGGGGTGCACGACCGGGCGGAGTTCAGCTACGGACGGCTTGTGCATAGTCGGCGTATGCGTCCCTGATCTGGTCGGTGGACAGGTCGAGGTGTTCGAGGATCGTGTAGCGGCCGGGCCGGGTCCGCGGCGCGAACTCGACGGCCTTGACGAACTCCTCGTCACTGAAGCCGATCTCGCCGGGGGTCACCGGCAGGCCGTGCCGCCGGAGCACCTCGATCATCAGCTCGCAGGTCTCCTTGTCCCCGCGCAGGTGCGTGGCGAAGGCGGCACCGAGGCCGCACTGCTCGCCGTGGCTCGCCGCCCGCTTGGGGTAGAGGAGGTCGAAGGCGTGGTTGATCTCGTGGCAGGCGCCGGAGGCCGGGCGGCTGTCGCCGGCCACCGACATCGAGATGCCGGTCAGGACCAGGCCCTCGGCCAGCACCTGGAGGAAGCCGTCGTCGCCGACGCCGCCGGGGTGGCGCAGCACGGCCTCGCCGGCCTGGCGCGCCATGGCGGCGGCCAGGCCGTCGATGTCCTCGCCGGTCTCGCGGTGCGACAGCTCCCAGTCGGCGACCGCGGAGATGTTGGAGATCGCGTCGCCGATGCCGGAGCGTACGAAGCGGACCGGGGCCTCGCGGATGACGTCGAGGTCGATCACCACGGCGATCGGGTTCGGTACGCCGTAGGAGCCGCGGCCCGCGTCGTTGTCGAGGGTGGCGACCGGCGAGCACAGGCCGTCGTGCGACAGGTTCGTCGCGACGGCGACCAGCGGCAGGCCGATACGGGCCGCCGCGTACTTCGCGCAGTCGATGATCTTGCCGCCGCCCAGGCCCACGACGGCGTCGTAGCGGCCCTTTTTCATGGCGTCGCCGAGTTTGATCGCCTCGTCCAGCGTGCCGCCGCCGACCTCGTACCAGTCGGCGCCGGGCAGCGCGGGGCACAGCCGCTCCCGCAGCCGGGCGCCGGAGCCGCCGCTGATGGCGATGGCGAGCTTCCCGGACGCGGAGATGCGCTGATCGGCCAGCAGGCCCGCCAGGTCGTCCAGTGCGCCGGGACTGATGTCGACGACGACCGGGGACGGAATGAGGCGGGTCAGTACTGGCATGCGATCTCACGGCCCTTCGCGAGGTCGTCGTGGTTGTCGATCTCGACCCACTTGACCTCGCCGATCGGTGCCACGTCGACCTGGAAGCCGCGGTTGACCAGCTCCTGGTAGCCGTCTTCGTAGTACAGGTCGGGGTCGCGCTCGAAGGTGGTCTTCAGCGCGTCCGCGAGCTCCTCGGCGGCCGAGCCCTCGATGAGGGTGACGCCGATGTACTCGCCGGTGGCCTCGGCGGGGTCCATCAGCTTGGTGATCTTCTGGACGCCCTTGGCGGGGTCGACGACGACCTTCATCTCCTCGTCGGCCAGGTTCTTGACCGTGTCCAGCGCGAGGATGATCTTCTGGCCGTTGCCGCGGGCGGCGAGCAGCGTGCGCTCGACGGAGACCGGGTGCACGGTGTCACCGTTGGCGAGGATCACGTCGTGCTTGATCGCGTCCCGGCCGCACCACAGGGAGTAGGCGTTGTTCCACTCCTCGGCCTTGTCGTTGTCGATGAGGGTGAGCTTGAGGCCGTACTTGGCCTCCAGCGCCGCCTTGCGCTCGTACACGGCCTCCTTGCGGTAGCCGACGATGATCGCGACCTCGGTCAGACCGATCTCGGCGAAGTTGCCGAGCGTCAGGTCCAGGATGGTCGTGTCACCGTCGACCGGCACCAGCGCCTTGGGCAGGGTGTCGGTGTAGGGACGCAGACGCCGTCCGGCGCCGGCGGCCAGCACGAGGCCGATCATGCGGGTTCTCCTTCATCGTGTACGGCGGGTGCTCCGGAGGACACCCAGAAGCGGATGCTCTCCACGAGCACCAGCAGCGCCAGGACCAGTGCCAGGACCGTCAGCGCGATTGTGAAACCTGTGCCGTGCAGCAGGGCCGCGAGGAGGACAACGAGCAGCGTGCGCCCCTCGTGCCCGCCGGCCGCCCGCACCAGCCATCGCGGCGGGGCCCCCGTGCCGACGCGGATGCGGTAGACGGTGTCGTAGTGATGGTAGGCGACCGCCGCGACCAGGCCGAACGCCGCGGGCAGCGCCTGGTCGGCGTCCGAGCGGGCCGCCAGGACCAGGATGGCGACGTATTCGCCCACCCGGAACAGCGGCGGTACGAGCCAGTCGAGCGGGCCCTTGAGCGGGCGGGCGACGGCCTGGCCGGAGAAGAGGGCGTAGATGACCGCGATGACCACAGTCGTCCACGTCACGGGCTCGTCCTGGAAAATCACCCAGGTCAGCAGGCAGGCGGTGCCGAGGAAGGCCATGACGGGGGCGGTGAAGGCGCCGCCGCTGCCGCCCCGGGCGAACAGCTCGGCGAGCGGCCCGGAGTCCGCGAGGTCGGCGAGTGCGCCCGCTGCCCGGTCGGTGCGGCGGGCACGCCGCGTGAGCGAGCGCAGCACCCGGCCTGCCGTGGTGTAGCAGGCGGCCAGGGCGCAGCCGATCAGCAGCGCGTAGAAGACGATGCGCGGGGTGGTGCAGGCGGTCAGTACGGCGATCATGGCCCAGCGTTCGCCGATGGGCAGCACGATCATCCGGCGGACCCAGACCGTCCAGCCGACGCTGTCGAGCCGGTCGGACAGCGCCGCGGTGGGGCTGGTGTTGCCGGTGGCGTCGTGGTTGGCCTCGTTGAAGGAGAAGTCGACGACATGTCGGCAGGTCTGCAGGACCATGGCGCCCAGGGCCAGCGCCCAGACGTCGTCGCCGCCGCGCGCCGCGCCGAGCGCGAGGCCCGCGTAGTAGGCGTACTCCTTCGCGCGGTCGAAGGTGGCGTCGAGCCAGGCGCCCATCGTCGAGTACTGGAGCGAGTAGCGGGCCAGCTGCCCGTCGGTGCAGTCCAGGACGAAGGAGAAGAGCAGGAGCAGGCCGGCGGCGATGAACCCGCCGCGGCTGCCGGTGGCCGCGCAGCCCGCCGCGATCACCGCGGTCAGCAGCGACGCCGTGGTGACCTGGTTGGGGGTCAGGCCGCGGCGCGCGCACCAGCGGGCGAGGTAGCGGGAGTACGGGCTGATGCAGAACGTGGTGAAGAACCCGTCGCGGGCCTTGACGGCGGTACGCAGCCGTACGGCCTCTTCGTCGACGGCGGCGACGGCCTCCTCGGCCGTGGTGCGCTCGGCGGGCGTCAGCGGGACGGCCGCGACCAGGCTGCCCAGCTCGACGCGCTGCGGCGCGGCGTCCTCGGCGGCCATGCTCTCGGCGAGCGCGTCCGGGAGGACGTCCACGCGGTAGCGGGTGCCGGGTCCGGCGGGGACCGCGGTGGCGGCGCGCTGGAGCGCGGCGCGCGCCTCGGGCTGCGCGGTGACGGCACCCGGCGCGGCGGCGGACGGGAAGCGCGGGTCGGTCAGCGCCAGCCGGAGGCTGTGCAGATGGCCCACGAAGCGGGGGTCGACGACGGCGACGCGTTCATCGGCCGGGACCGCGGCGAGCGCGTCGGCCACGGCCGCGGCGCCGTCCGCCGTACGGACGTCGAAGCCCAGCGAGCGCAGGCCGGCTTCGAGCGGCGACCCGGCGACCGGCGGACCGGTGAGGATGGCGGTCGACAGACGAACTCACTCCTTGGAAGCTGACGAGGCCGCGCCGGTCGGTCCGCATTCGATACGGGCTACCCGGGCAGCGGGCGTGGCACACCTGGGCCCCGAGGGGGTGGGTGGGCACGTCGGCAGAGGCTATCGGATCGCCGGATGCGGCCGTTCACCGCGCATTCACCGCACGATCGAGTGACCGCCGGCTGCGCCTGCCGCGATCATCATGGTGGATCAACGCGTCCGGGAACAACTGACGCCCGGGCGCGGTGCCGGTTATGACACGACTGGTCACGTGTGGGGGGTTTGCCGGGCGGTGGGGCGCGGGGCGGGGCACGGCGCTCCGCGCGGGCCGGACGGCGGGCCGGGCGACCGCGAGCCGGGCCTTCGGACCGTCGCCGGGGCCCCACACCCGCCCTCTCCCCCGCACGGCATCGCCGCAGGTCAGCGCATGACAACGGTGTTCAGCCCCGCGTTGCCACATACCCCCCACCCGTAGTTCACTGCAAGGGCCGGCGGCATCGGCCGGGCGGTACGGACGCGGCATCTCCGGGAGGCGTACGGCATGGGCGCAGGACACGACCACGGAGCCGGCGGGCCGGCACCGGGCGGCACGGGGACCGGCACGGCGGCCGCGGCGTACCGCGGCCGGCTGCGCGGCGCGCTGGCGCTGACCACGGCCGTCATGGTCGCCGAGATCATCGGCAGCGCGGTCACCGGCTCGCTGGCGCTGCTCGCCGACGCCGGGCACATGGCCACCGACGTGGTGGGGCTGACCATGGCGCTGGTGGCGATCCGCTTCGCGAACCGGCCGCCGTCGCCGCGGCGCACCTTCGGGCTCGCCCGCGCCGAGGTACTGGCCGCGGTGGCCAATGCGCTGCTGCTGTTCGGCGTCGGCGGGTACGTGCTGGTCACGGCGGTCCCGCGGTTCTTCGAGCCGGTCGAGGTCGAGGGCGGCGCGACCATGGTCTTCGGCGTCGTCGGCCTGCTGGCGAACCTGGTCTCGCTGGCCCTGCTGATGCGCGGGCAGCGCGACAGCCTCAATGTGCGCGGCGCGTTCCTGGAGGTGATGGCGGACGCGCTGGGCTCGGTGGCGGTCATCGTGGCGGCGCTGCTGGTCACCCTGACGGGCTGGTCGGCGGCCGACCCGATCGCGTCCATCGTGATCGGGCTGATGATCGTGCCGCGTACCTGGAAGCTGTTCCGCGAGTCCCTGGACGTTCTGCTGGAGGCCGCACCCAAGGGGGTGGACATGACAGAAGTGCGGGCGCACCTGCTGACGCTGCCGGGCGTCGAGGACGTCCACGACCTGCACGCCTGGACGATCACGTCGGGGCTGCCGGTGCTCTCGGCCCACGTGGTCGTCACGCGGGACGTGCTGGACGCGGCGGACCACGAGAAGCTGCTGCACGCACTGCGCGGCTGCCTGGGCGGGCACTTCGACGTCGGGCACTGCACCTTCCAGCTGGAACCGGGCGGCCACGCGGCGCACGAAGCGCAGTTGTGCCCATGACAGGGGCGCGGCGCGGCCCTCCCTTCGGGCGAATGCCGGGAATTCGACGACAGGACCTAGGGCAGACTTGAGCGGCGAGGAGACCGACGACAAGGATGGGCATGCCGATCACACCTGCCAATGGACAGACCGCCGGGACCGCGGCGGTGAACCCACCGGGCGGCTCCGCCGAACCGATCTTGCTGGAGCTGGTCGACGAGGACGGCACGACGATCGGCACCGAGGAGAAGCTCGCCGCCCATCAGCCCCCGGGCCTGCTGCACCGGGCGTTCTCGGTCTTCCTCTTCGACGACCGGGGGCGGCTGCTGATCCAGCGCCGGGCGCTGGGCAAGTACCACTCCCCCGGTGTCTGGTCCAACACCTGCTGCGGCCACCCCTACCCCGGTGAGACGCCGTTCGCCGCCGCGGCGCGGCGTACCGCCGAGGAGCTGGGCGTGGCCCCGGCGCTGCTCGGCGAGGCCGGTACGGTCCGCTACAACCACCCGGACCCGGAGTCCGGGCTGGTCGAGCAGGAGTACAACCACCTGTTCGTGGGACTGGTGCAGGCCGCGCCGGAGCCGGACCCGGAGGAGGTCGGCGAGGTCGCGTTCGTGACGCCGCGGGAGCTGGCGGAGCGGCACGAGCAGGCGCCGTTCTCGGCGTGGTTCATGACCGTGCTGGACGCGGCCCGGCCCGCCGTGCGGGAGCTCACCGGGCCGGCGGCGGGCTGGTAGGCCCGCCCGCCACCGGGGCGAGCGGCAGTTCGGCCCAGACCGCCTTGCCGCCGCTCGCCGTGTGCTCGACATCGCATCCGCCGCCCGCCTCGGCGGTGAGCATCTTGACCAGCCACAGGCCGCGTCCGCCGATGTCGCCCTCGTCCGCCTGCAGGGCCTTGGGGCGGTACGGATGGTCGTCCTCGACGGCGGCCCTGATCCGCTTGGCGCCGACCGTGACCTCGACGGTGATCTCCGGGGAGAGCAGCGCGGCGTGCTGCACGGCGTTGGTGACCAGTTCGGAGACGATCAGCAACAGCGCGTCCACGGTCTCTTCCGCGACGGGCACACGCCGGCGGATGAGCAGGTCCCGGACCGCGTGCCGCGCCTGGGGCACCGACGACTCCAGCGCCGGTGCGGTGAAGCGCCAGACGCCTTCGTACGCGAACGGGGCGGTCAGCTCCTCGGGGGGTTCGGCCGGGGGTCCGGAAGGCATCCTCACCCTCCGAGTGTTGGTTCTTTGCTGGTCCGGACCGACCCGCTGAACAGAAGTCAGCTTCTATCGACGCCTTTTGACCGATTCCGCAATCGGTGATCAGTTCTACGACAGATCCTGCTCATTCTGTTTTCTGTTCAAGAATTGTCGGAAGAGGCCGGCGGGTGCCCGGTGGCGTCCGGCGCGGATGTCGCCTTTCCGCCCGGACCGCGCCCGCCCGCCACCATCCCGACGATCCGCCGCCCGCCGACCCCCATCGCGATCAGGCCGAGCCCGTCGAAGAGCAGCGCGAGGGAGAAGAAGCAGCCGATCACGTACCGGGTGCTGTGCGGCCAGTCGCCGAGCACCAGCACGCCCAGCAGGACGCCGAAGGCCCCCTGCACCAGCGTCCAGCCGAACTGCGGCCCCCGCACGACCACCCCGCCGACGAGCCGGAAGACTCCGCCGGTCAGGAAGAGCAGCGCGGCGAACATCGTCAGGCCCGCCGCGGCGACCTCCGGACGGCGGATGACGACCACGCCCGCGGCGATGTTCAGCGCCGCCACGATCACCGCGAGCCAGAAGAAGCTGGAGCCGCGCGACTGGATCGCGTGCAGCAGCCCGACCACGCCGCCGATCAGCAGCAGCCAGCCGAAGAGCAGCATCGTGGTGAGGGTCGCGAAACCGACGTACACCAGGCCCACCAGGCCCGCGACCACCAGGATCGTCCCGAGCACCGCGAGCAGCCCGAAGCTGCGCCGCAGGTCTCCCGCTTCCCGCGTCCCCGGCGGCGCCCCGCCCGCCCGGGACTTCGAGGATCTGCCTCTGCCGACCATCACGGCCCTCCTCACGGACGCCTTTGTCCCGGTATACCTCTTTCGAGGCGGGACGGCAGCGCACACGCTTCGGGGCGGGACGGCAGCGCGCGCTTCGGATCGGTACGGCACGGCGCGCGTACGACAGCAGGCCCGGTGCTCACGAAGAGCACCGGGCCTGCCGCGGAAGTAGCGGGGACAGGATTTGAACCTGCGACCTCTGGGTTATGAGCCCAGCGAGCTACCGAGCTGCTCCACCCCGCGTCGGTTCCGCATACGTTACGGGATGCGGGGGCCCACACCAAATCGCCGGGCGGGACAGCCGCGACGGGCGGCCGGGGGCCGGGTGGTCACTTCCCGGCGAGATGCGCGGTCAGGCGGGACAGCAGGTCCACGCAGTCGCGCAGCTGCCGTCGTTCTTCCGGGCCGAACAACTCGCGGATGGCGGCGTCGAGGGTGTGGGCGCGCCGGGCGCGCTCGCGCCGCAGGCGGGCGCGGCCGGCGTCGGTGATGTGCAGCAGGAGCTTGCGGCCGTCGCCGGGGTGGGGTTCGGTGCGCACGAGGCCGCCGGCGACGAGTTCCTTCACGGACTTGGCGACCGACTGGTGCGTCACGCCGCGCAGGTGGGCGAGGTCGGCCGTGGTCAGCGGGCCGCTCCGGTCGAGGAAGCCGAGGGCCGCCGCCTCTCCCGGAGGCATGGCGTCCACCACGCGCACCGCCCGGACCAGCTCACCGACCGACTGCCGCAGCTCCTCGGCCAGCACCTCTTCGTCCAGCACTTCTTCACTCATGCGCGCACCTTACCCAGACCCATGGAACCTACTTGTACAACCTGGTTGTACAGTCAGATTGCACAGCTGAGTTACACAGTTTGGTTGTACGGTTTTCCGAGGGAAAGGTTGCCGCCCCCATGCAGCTCACCAAGTTCGGCCACGCCTGCGTCCGCGTCGAGAAGGACGGCCGCCGCCTGGTCGTCGATCCGGGCGGCCTGACCGAGCCGCGGGCGCTGGACGGCGCCGACGCCGTCCTGGTCACCC
The DNA here is from genome assembly GCF_042732265.1 of Streptomyces sp. NPDC059788. NCBI lineage: Bacteria > Bacillati > Actinomycetota > Actinomycetes > Kitasatosporales > Streptomycetaceae > Streptomyces > Streptomyces sp. NPDC059788. The sequence continues at coordinate 38,118 of NZ_JBHWHY010000049.1, forward strand.
ACGAGCACTTCGACCACTTCTCGGAGGAGACGCTGCGCCGGGCGGCCCGGGACAACCCGCGCCTGCACATCTGGACCAACTCCGCCGTCGCCGGGCGACTGGACGGCCTCGGCACCCGGGTCACCGCCGTCGGCGAAGGCGACGCGATCACCGCGGCCGGCTTCGACGTGCGGGTCCACGGCGCCTGGCACGCCGTCATCCACCCCGACATTCCGCGCGTCGCCAACATCGGGTTCCTCGTCGACGGCGCGCTCTTCCACCCCGGGGACGCCCTGACCGTCCCCGACGCCCCCGTCGGCACGCTGCTGCTGCCGGTGCACGCCCCCTGGTCCACCGTCGGCCATCTGATCGACTACGTCCGCGAGGTCGCCCCACAGGACGCCTACGCCATTCACGACGGCGCCCTCAACGACATCGGCACCGCGATGGTCGGCGGACTCCTGGGCGACCGGGGGCCCGGCACGCCGACGCGTTATCACCGGCTGGACTCAGGCACGTCCGTCACGATCGGCTGAGTCCACCACCCGTACCTGCGGGGGCACGCTCAGAGAACGCGCTCCGCGATGCGCCCGGCATCGACCTCGACACGCCGGTTGGTGTGCACCGCCTCCAGCATCCGCCGGTCGTGCGTGACCAGCAGCAGCGTCCCCTGGTAGGAGGCGAGCGCGGACTCCAGCTGCTCGATCGCGGGCAGGTCGAGGTGGTTGGTGGGCTCGTCGAGGACCAGGAGGTTGACGCCGCGGCCCTGGAGGAGGGCGAGGGCGGCACGGGTCCGCTCGCCCGGGGAGAGCGTCGAGGCGGGCCGCAGCACGTGGGCCGCCGCGAGCCCGAACTTGGCGAGCAGCGTCCGTACGTCGGCCGGGGACATCTCCGGGACGGCCGTGCGGAAGGCGTCCGCCAGCGGCTCGTCGCCGAGGAAGGCGCCACGGGCCTGGTCGACCTCGCCGACGACGACGCCGGGCCCCAGGGAGGCGTGACCGGCGTCCAGCGGCAGCCGGCCCAGCAGGGCGGCGAGCAGGGTGGACTTGCCGGAGCCGTTGGGGCCGGTGACGGCGACCCGGTCGGCCCAGTCGATCTGGAGGTCCACCGGGCCGAAGCGGAAGCCCCCGCGCCGCACCTCGGCGCCGCGCAGGGTGGCGACGACCGCGCCCGCGCGGGGCGCGGCGGCGATCTCCATGCGCAGCTCCCACTCCTTGCGGGGCTCCTCGACCACCTCCAGGCGGTCGATCATGCGCTGGGTCTGCTTGGCCTTGGCGGCCTGCTTCTCGGTGGACTCCGCGCGGAACTTGCGGCCGATCTTGTCGTTGTCGGTGGCCTTGCGCCGGGCGTTCTTGACGCCCTTCTCCATCCAGTTGCGCTGGGTGTGGGCGCGCGTTTCGAGGGCGGCCCTGGTGTCCGCGTACTCCTCGTACTCCTCGCGGGCGTGGCGCCGGGCGCGGTCGCGCTCTTCCAGGTACGAGGCGTAGCCGCCGCCGTAGGTGTTGACCTGCTGCTGCGCGAGGTCCAGTTCGACGACGCGGCTGACCGTGCGGGTCAGGAACTCGCGGTCGTGGCTGACCAGGACCGTGCCGGCGCGCAGGCCGGTGACGAACTCCTCCAGCCGGGCCAGGCCGTCCAGGTCGAGGTCGTTGGTGGGCTCGTCCAGCAGGAAGACGTCGTAGCGGGAGAGCAGCAGCGAGGCGAGGGAGGCACGGGCGGCCTGGCCGCCGGACAGGGAGGTCATGGGCTGGTCGAGGCCGACGGCGAGGCCGAGCCGGGCGGCCGTCTCCTCGGCGCGTTCGTCGAGGTCGGCGGCGCCGAGCGAGAGCCAGCGCTCCAGGGCGGTGGCGTACGCGTCGTCGGCGCCCGGGGCCTCGTCGACCAGCGCCTGGGTGGCGGCGTCCAGGGCGCTCTGGGCGGCGGCGACGCCGGTGCGGCGGGTGAGGAAGGCCCGTACGGACTCTCCGGGGCGCCGGTCGGGTTCCTGCGGGAGGTGGCCGACGGTGGCCGTGGGCGGGCTCAGCGACAGGCCGCCCTCCTCCGGGGCGGCCAGCCCGGCCAGCAGGCGCAGCAGCGTGGACTTGCCGGCGCCGTTGGCGCCGACCAGGCCGATGACGTCCCCGGGGGCGACCACCAGGTCGAGGCCGGAGAACAGGACGCGCTCGCCGTGGCCGGCGGCGAGGGACTTGGCCACGAGGGTGGCGGCGGTTGCAGACATCAGGCCGTCGATCGTATCCGGCCCGCGGTGGGATGGTCGTCCTAATATCCGGGGCATGGAACCGGGCATCGTCACACACGTCAGCGACGGCACAGCGACCGTCACCCTCGGCAACCCCGCCAAGCGCAACGCCATGACGACGGGAATGTGGCGGGAACTGCCGCCGCTGCTGGAGCGGCTGGCGGCGGACCGTGCCGTACGCGTGCTGGTGCTGACGGGCGCGGGCGACACCTTCTGCGCCGGGGCGGACATCGGGTCGCTGCGCGGGTCGGCGGGGGCGGGGAAGGGGCTGGCGACGGCTGCCGAGGAGGCGCTCGCGGCGTTCCCCAAGCCGACGCTGGCGGCGGTACGCGGGTACTGCGTGGGCGGCGGCTGCCAGCTGGCGGCGGCGTGCGACCTGCGGTTCGCGGAGGAGGGGGCGCTGTTCGGGGTGACGCCGGCGAAGCTGGGGATCGTCTATCCGGCCTCCGCCACTCGCCGGCTGGTACGGCTGGTGGGCCCTTCGGCCGCCAAGTACCTGCTGTTCTCCGGGGAGCTGATCGACTGTGCGCGGGCGCTGCGGACCGGGCTGCTGGACGAGGTGCTGCCCGAGGGGGAGCTGGACAAGCGGGTGGCGGGGTTCACCGCCGTACTGGCGAGCCGGTCGCAGCTGACGCAGGCCGCGGCGAAGGAGTTCGCGGACCGTCCCGCGGACGCGGAGCGGGACGCCTACTGGGAGGCGCAGGCGCACGCGAGCGGCGACACCGCGGAGGGTGTCGCCGCCTTCTTGGAGCGCCGTGAGCCGCGATTCACCTGGTCGGCAGGGTGAGTCGAGCGGCTCCCGGCGGGTCAGGTGAACTCGCCGTCCGTCTTGAGGGTCAGGCGCACGTTCGTGTCGGCGGTGCCGTTGTTGGTGGCGCAGGCCGTGTAGTCGCCCGCGCCGGGCCAGCCGGCCCAGGTGTCGCGCAGTTCCGCCGCGTACGCGGTGACCGGGCCGGGCGAGCCGGTGCCCGGCACGGTCGCGCCCTGGTACTGGAGCTTGAATTTGGCGCCCTGGCCGGTGGCCTTGCCGTCGACGCGCACCTTGTGCTGGGCGGACTGCTGCACGCAGCGCTGCTCCCCCGGGTGCAGCGTGCCGCCGTAGAACTGCGAGGCGGCGGCCGGCCCGGCTGCCGACAGGGCCATTCCGGCGGCCGAGGCGGCGGCGAACGCGGTGCCCATGACGGTGGTGATCCTGCGGTTCATCTTCCTTCGCCCCCTGAGTCGTTGGTGGTTCGGCACCCAGGAAGCTAGGGGCAGCGGCCGACCGGATTGCAGACCGTTCCGTATCCGGTTCACATCCGGTATGGGTCCGTTCCGGCCGCCCCGGCGACATACTTGACGGGTGACCGACCGGTTGGGCGACCGGCTCGTGGCGGCGCGCGAAGAGGGCTTTGTCGGCCGCCGCGGTGAGACCGCGGCCTTCCGCGCGCTGCTGGCCGCCGGGCGCGGCGCGGTGGTCTACGTGCACGGCCCCGGCGGCATCGGCAAGACGACGCTGCTGCACCACTTCGCGCAGCTCGCCGCGCGCGCCGGGCGGCCCGCCGTACGCCTGGAGGCTTCCGAGGTGCGCTCCTACGAGGAGGAGTTGGCGGAGCGCATTCCGGACCGGCCGGAGCTGGTGCTGCTCATCGACGGCCTGGACGGCCCGCGGGAGGCCCGGGACACCGTGCACCGCGAGCTGCTGCCCCGGCTGCCGGCCGACGCGCTGGTCGCGCTGGCCTGCCGGACGGCGCCGCCGCTGTCCTGGCGCCTGGACCCGGCCTGGCAGGGGCTGCTGCATCTGCTGCCGCTCGGGCCGCTGGACGAGGCGGACAGCCGGGAGCTGCTGACCCGGCGCGGTGTGCCGCCCGCCGTCCAGGAGGAGGGGCTTGCCTTCACCCGCGGGCATCCACTGGCGCTCGCGCTGGTGGCGGATGTGGCCGCGCTCGGCGGCGAGGCGGCCGGGGCCGAGCCGTCGCCGCAGATCGTACGGGCGCTGCTGGCGAGCCTGCTGGAAGCGGTGCCGACGCCGCTGCACCGGGCCGCACTGGAGGCGTCCTCGCAGGTGCTCTCGACTACCGAGCCGCTGCTGGCCGCGCTCCTACAGGTGCCCGACGCGCGGCCGTACTTCGACTGGCTGTGCGGGCTGTCCGCGGTGGAGAGCGGGCTGCGCGGGGTGCACCCGCACGATCTGGTGCGGGACGCGCTGGACGCGGAGCTGCGCTGGCGCGACGCGGAGCGCAGGGCTGCGCTGCACCGCCGGGCGAGCGCCTACTACCAGCGGTTGTTCACCCAGGAGGACGAACGGGCGCGACAGCGGGCGGTGCTCGCGGACTTCGCGTACCTGCACCGGGACAGTCCGGTCGTCGGACCGCTGCTGGAGCCGGTGGCGCGCGGTGCCGCGGGAGCGGCGCGGCTGGACCGGCTGACGGTCTCGCCTGGGCCGGTCACCGGTGGCGAGCTGGTGGAGGCGTGCACGATCGCCGCCATCCACGAGGGGATCGAGGCGGCGCGGCTGGTGCACGACTGGTCGCAGCGCCCGGAGGCCGAGACGTACACCGTGCGCGGCCCGGACGGGGTGGCGGCGGGGTTCTACACGCTGGTCGAGCTGACCGGCGCCGCCCCGTCCGGCGCGCCGGACGACCCGGCGGTGCAGGCCGCCGCCCGCTGGCTGGACGCGCACGCGGAACTGCGCGACGGCGAGAAGGCGTTGCTCGTCCGCTTCTGGATGAGCCGCGACGAGTACCAGGACGTCTCCCCCGTACAGACCCTGATCACCCTGCGCCTGACCCACCATTACCTGACCGACCACCGGCCCGCGCTGACGCTGCTGCCGTTCGCCGACCCGGAGTTCTGGGAGCCGGGCTGCGCGTACGTGGACTTCGCGCGGCTGCCAGCGGCGGACTTCACGGTCGCCGGGCGCCGGTTCGGGATGTTCGTGCACGACTGGCGGCGGGTGCCGGCTCTGGCGTGGCTGGCGATGCTGACCGAGCGCGAACGGGCCGAGGACCCGTTCACCGTGCCCCCGCCCGCGGCGTCGGACCCCTTGCGGGTGCTGGACCGGGAGGCGTTCGCGGAGGCCGTACGGGACGCGCTGCGCGAGCTCGTACGGCCGGACGGCCTGCGGGAGTCGCCGCTGCTGGAGACGCGCCTGGTCGCCGGGCGGTGCGCGGCGGGCGGTACGGGCGCGGCGGGGCCGAAGGAGCGGGTGGCGGCGCTGCGGGAAGCGGTACGCGCCGCTGCGGCGGCGCTGGAGGCGTCGCCGCAGGACCGCCGGGGGTTCCGGGCGCTGCACCACACGTATCTGCGCCCGGCCGGGACCCAGGCGCGCGCGGCGGAGCTGCTGCGCCTGCCGATGACGACGTACCGGCGTCATCTGGCCGCCGGGATCGGGCGGTTGACGGAGCTGCTGTGGCAGGAGGAGCTGGAGGGCGGCGGGCCGGAGGCGCCTGGGGACGCCGGCCCCGGCCGCCCGCCGGACGTCACCCCTCCGCGGTGATCCGGCCCCGGGCCCGGATCGCCGCCGTGATCTCGGCGGGCGCCTTCTCGGGCGAGCCCGCGTCGTACGGCGGCTGCGGGTCGTACTCGATGCCGAGCTGGAGTGTCTGGGCGTAGGTGTCGCCGGCGATCCGGCCCGCCAGGGCGAGGCCCATGTCGATGCCGGAGGACACACCGGCCGCGGTCACGTACTTGCCGTCGAAGACGACGCGCTCGCCGGTCGGTTCGGCGCCGTAGGCCGGGAGCTGGTCGAGCGCGAGCCAGTGGGAGGTGGCGCGGCGGCCCTTGAGGAGCCCGGCGGCGGCGAGGAGCAGGGAGCCGGTGCAGACGGAGGTCGTCCAGGTGGTGCGGGTGTCCGCGGCGCGGAGCCAGTCGTGCAGCGGTCCGTCGTCCATGAGCGCGGCCTGGCCGGGGCCGCCGGGCACGACGAGCAGGTCCGGGGCGGTGACGTCGGCCAGTGCGGCGTCGGCGGTCAGGGCCAGGGTGCCGCTGCCGTCGCGGTGCTCCCCGGTGCGCTCGGCGACGAGGACGGTCTGCGCGCCGGGGAGGCGGCTGAGGACCTCGTACGGGCCGACGGCGTCCAGGGCGGTGAAGCCGTCGTAGAGGAGGATGGCGATCTGCATGGTGTGCCTTTCATCGGTGGGGGTGTGGGCGTGCGGTGCCGCGGCCGTGGGTCGGTGTGGGTGCGCGCGGTGCCGCGGCCGTGGGTGGGGCCGCGGCGGTGCGCGCGGGCCGGTCAGGAGAAGGGCGGTGGGGAGGCGGGCTGGAAGCGGCGGCGGTATTCGGCGGGCGCGGCGCCCAGCGTGCGGCTGAACGCGCGGCGCATCGCTTCCGGGGTGCCGTAGCCGCAGCGGCGGGAGATGCCTTCGATGCCGTCGGCGGTGTCCTCCAGGAGGCGCCGGGCGGCCTCCAGCCGCACCCGGTCGACATAGCGGCCCGGTGTCATGCCCACTTCGGCGCGGAAGGCGCGGGCGAAGTGCCGGGGCGAGAGGCCCGCGCGGCCGGCGAGGGTCTCGACGGACAGGTCGGCCGCCGGATTCTCGGTGATCCACTGCTGGACGTCGCGCAGCGGGCGCCGGTCCGCGGTCTGGGCGGCGAGCTGGGCGCTGAACTGCGTCTGGTTGCCGGGCCTGCGCAGGAAGACGACCAGGTGGCGGGCGATGTCCAGCGCGAGGTCGCGGCCGAGGTCCTCCTCGATCAGCGCCAGTGCGAGGTCGATGCCCGCCGTGACCCCGGCGGAGGTGGCCACGTCGCCGTCCCGTACGTAGATGGGCTCCGGTTCGACCCGTACGGCCGGGAACATCTCGGCCAGCGCGTCGCACCGGGTCCAGTGGGTGGTCGCGCGGCGCCCGTCGAGCAGTCCGGCGGCGGCGAGCAGGAACGCTCCGGTGCACACCGCCACCTTGCGCCGGGCCCGCGGGGCGTGCAGCCCCAGCCACTCGACGAGGCGGGGATCGGGCGCGCGGGTGCCCCGGCCGCCGGGCACGAGGAGGGTGTGCGGCGGTTCGGCGTCGGCCAGCCGGAGGTCGGGGGTCACGGTCAGCCCGCTGGACGTCCGCAGCGGGGCGCCGTCGAGCGAGGCGGTGCGGACCCGGTAGGCGCCGGGCACGCGGAGGGCGGCGCCCGAGAAGGCCTCCAAGGGGCCGGTGACATCGAGGCTCTGCACGCCCTCGAAGAGGACGGCCAGCACGTCGCGCTGTTCCATGACGACCATCGTGGGCGGGCGCGGCGATGGCGGCAATGACGAATAACCCACCTTTACGGCCATCGGCGGCCGGGCGCAGAACCGCGCAGGGTCCGCGCAGGAGCCGGGCACGGGTCCGCGCAGGGTCCGCGCAGGAGCCGGGCACGGGTCCGCGCAGGAGCCGGACCGTGCGCGGGCCCGCCGTCCGGCAGGCGCGCCGTCCCGCAGGCCCGCCGTCCGGCAGGCGCGCCGCGCACCTGCCCGCCCCCCTGTACCAACGGGTCGGTAACCTGCGGTCATGACCACCACGACCTCGCTCCCCGAGCGCGCCGGCCGGCGTTGTCAAAACGTCGTCAACCCGCTGCACTCGACCGTGTACTTCTCCCCCGACCTGGCGGCCGAATTCGCCGCTCTCGGTGTCGAGGACCCCGGCGCCGCCTACTTCGTCGGCCGCGCCGCGGCCATGGGCGCGGTGGGCCCCGGCACCGTCACCGCGACCTTCTACAACTTCAAGCACGACCTGATCGCCCGCCACATACCGCAGATCTGGTCCGTGGCCTCGCCCGAGCAGGTGCTGGCCGCACGGCTGCGGGCCGCCGACAGCACGCTGCGGCGGCTGCTCGGCGACGCCACGGTGGAGTCGCCGGAGATGGCCGAGGCGGCCCGGCTGGCGCTGCGCGCCACCGAGGCCTGCACCCGCCACGCCCGCCCGCTGTTCGCCGCACACGCCGACCTGCCGGTCCCCGACGCCCCGCACCTCGCCTACTGGCACGCGGCGACGCTGCTGCGCGAGCACCGCGGCGACGGCCACCTGGTGGCGCTGCTGGACGCCGGGCTGGACGGCCTGGAGGCGCTGGTCACCCACACCGCCTCCGACCGCGGCGCGGAGCGCTCGTGGGTCCTGGCGACGCGCGGCTGGACGCTTGAGGAGTGGCAGGCCGCCGAGGAGGGGCTGCGCGAGCGCGGTCTCCTGGACGCGGCGGGCGGGCTGACCGAGGCGGGCGACAAGCTGCGCGCGGACCTGGAGGACACCACGGACCGGCTGGACCGGGCGCCGTACGAGCACCTGGGCGCGGCGGACGTGGCCCGGCTCACCGAGCTGGCCACCGGCTTCACCCAGGCCGCGGTGGCGGCGGGCGCGTTCCCCAAGGAACTCTTCGGCAAGCGCTGAGCCGCCGGGCCGAACGAGCTGGACAGTCAAGGGAGTTGACCGGGACGCCGGATGGCCGTGCGGCGGCCGTACGGCGTCCCGCGCACGGGGAAATCCGGGTGCGCGGGGCGGCCGCCGCTGCGAAGCTGCGCCGGTGAATCGTCAACGGATTTCCCGGATCGCCCATGGCGGTCACCCGATCGCGGCGCCGCTCGACGACGACTCGGTGCGGCAGCTGCTGGAACACGGCCTGCCGCAGGGCGACGAGCGCGTACTCGACCTCGGCTGCGGTGGCGCGGAGTGGCTGCTGCGCGCGCTGGCCCGGCACCCGCGGCTGCGCGCCGAGGGCGTCGACGTCTGCGCCGAGTCCCTGGCGCACGCCCGTACGGCCGCCGTCGGCCGCGGCGTCGCGGACCGTCTGGTCCTGCACGAGTCGGACGCCGCGGACTTCAGCTCACCGCACCCGTTCGACCTGGTGCTCAGTGTCGGGGCCGCACACGCCTTAGGCGGCCTGCTGCCCACCCTGGCGGCGGCGCGCCGGCATCTGGCGCCCGGCGGGCGGGTCCTGGTCGGCGACGGTTTCTGGGAACGTACGCCGACCCGCGAGGCCGTGGAGATGCTGGGCGACTTCGCCGACCTGCCGACCACGCTGGAACGCGTCGCCGCCGACGGGTGGACCCCCGTCCACGGGCACGTCAGCACGCGCCGCGAACTGGACGCCTACGAGTGGTCCTGGACCGGGTCGCTGGCGTCCTGGGCCCTGGACCGCCCGGACGGTCCCGACCGCGCCGAAGCGCTCGCGGTGGCCGAGGCGCACCGCACGGAATGGCTGCGGGTCTACCGGGACAGCTGGGGTTTCCTCAGCCTGGTGCTGCGCCGTACCGACGGCTGAGGAACGGGCGCCGGCCCGCGGACACGCCCGGCCGTCGCGGCCTTCCCGGCGGCCCGCGGCCCCCGGCGCGCGAAACCTCCCGCCCCGCCCGTCCCGTGCGGGTACGCGAGCCCCGCGCGGACCGCTCCCCGGTGCGTGCGGCTTCTCACACCTGGCCGCGGCGGCCCGGGTCGCGCGACAGTGCGGCCCGGCAACCTGCACAATGCAGGCTCAAGCAAGCGCTGGAAGGCGGGGCAGGAATCAACGTGACGGCATCCACCGAGGCCAACGGGGCGTCCGGGACCATCGGGACCATCGAAGCGAGGATCGCCGACGAGCTCGGCGTCAGGGAGCGGCAGGTGAAGGCCGCGGTCGAACTGCTCGACGGCGGCTCGACCGTGCCCTTCATCGCCCGGTACCGCAAGGAAGCGACCGAGATGCTCGACGACGCGCAGCTGCGCGCGTTGGAGGAGCGGCTGCGCTACCTGCGGGAGCTGGAGGAGCGGCGCACCGCGATCCTGGAGTCCGTACGGTCGCAGGGCAAGCTGGACGCCGCGCTGGAGGCGCAGATCCGGGGCGCGGAGTCCAAGGCCCGCCTGGAGGACATCTACCTGCCCTACAAGCCCAAGCGGCGCACCAAGGCGCAGATCGCGCGCGAGGCGGGCCTCGAACCGCTGGCGGACGGCCTGCTGAGCGACCCCTCGGTGGAGCCGTCGGCCGCCGCGGCGGCGTTCGTGGACGCGGACAAGGGCGTCGCCGACCCGGCCGCCGCCCTGGAGGGCGCGCGGGCGATCCTGACCGAACGGTTCAGCGAGGACGCCGACCTGATCGGCGAGCTGCGCGAGCGCATGTGGTCGCGGGGCCAGGTCGCCGCGAAGGTCCGTGAGGGCAAGGAGGAAGCGGGCGCCAAGTTCGCCGACTACTTCGACTTCGCGGAGCCCTTCACCGCGCTGCCGTCGCACCGGATTCTGGCGATGCTGCGCGGCGAGAAGGAGGAGATCCTCGACCTCGCGCTGGAGCCGGAGACCGAGCCGGCCGAGGGCACCACGTCCTACGAGCAGTCCATCGCCCACAAGTTCCAGATCGCCGACCGCGGGCGGCCGGCCGACAAGTGGCTCAAGGACACCGTGCGCTGGGCCTGGCGCACCCGCGTCCTGGTCCACCTCGGCATCGACCTGCGGCTGCGGCTGCGGCAGGCCGCCGAGGACGAGGCGGTACGGGTCTTCGCGGCCAACCTGCGCGACCTGCTGCTGGCGGCGCCCGCCGGCACCCGCGCCACGATGGGCCTGGACCCCGGCTTCCGTACGGGCGTGAAGGTCGCCGTCGTGGACGCGACGGGCAAGGTGGCCGCGACGGAGACGATCTACCCGCACGTGCCGCAGCAGAAGTGGGACCAGTCGCTGGCCACGCTGGCCCGGCTGGCCCGGGAGCACGACGTCGAGCTGATCGCCATCGGCAACGGCACCGCGTCCCGCGAGACGGACAAGCTGGCCGCCGACCTGATCGCGGCGCAGCCCGAGCTGAAGCTGACGAAGGTGATGGTCTCCGAGGCGGGCGCTTCGGTGTACTCCGCCTCCGCCTTCGCCTCGCAGGAACTGCCGGACCTGGACGTGTCGCTGCGCGGCGCCGTCTCGATCGCGCGCCGTCTGCAGGACCCGCTGGCCGAACTGGTCAAGATCGACCCGAAGTCGATCGGCGTCGGCCAGTACCAGCACGATCTGTCCGAGGTGAAGCTGTCGCGTTCGCTGGACGCGGTGGTCGAGGACTGTGTGAACGGCGTCGGCGTGGACGTCAACACCGCGTCCGCGCCGCTGCTGTCGCGGGTGTCCGGCATCAGCTCCGGGCTGGCCGAGAACATCGTCGCGCACCGCGACACCAACGGCCCCTTCACGGCCCGTAAGGCCCTCAAGGACGTGGCGCGGCTCGGGCCGAAGGCATACGAGCAGTGCGCGGGCTTCCTGCGCATCCGCGACGGCGAGGACCCGCTCGACGCGTCCAGCGTGCACCCGGAGGCGTACCCGGTGGTGCGCCGGATGGTGAAGACGGCGGGCGGCGAGGTGTCCTCGCTGATCGGCAACACGGCGGCGCTGCGCTCGCTGAAGCCGGCCGACTTCGTCGACGACTCCTTCGGCCTGCCGACCGTCACCGACATCCTCCAGGAGCTGGAGAAGCCGGGCCGCGACCCGCGCCCGGTCTTCAAGACCGCCACCTTCAAGGAGGGCGTGGAGAAGATCGGCGACCTGACGGCCGGGATGCTCCTGGAGGGCGTGGTGACGAACGTCGCCGCCTTCGGGGCGTTCGTCGACGTCGGCGTCCACCAGGACGGTCTGGTGCACGTCTCGGCCATGTCGAAGACGTTCGTCAAGGACCCCCGTGACGTGGTCAAGCCCGGCGACATCGTGCGCGTGAAGGTGCTGGACGTCGACATCCCGCGCAAGCGGATCTCGCTGACGCTGCGCCTCGACGACGAACCCGGCAAGGGCGGCGGCGTGGACGGCGGCGGACAGCGCTCCGGGGCCCCGCGCGACGGCCGGCGCGGAGACCGGCCGGACCGCGGCGAGCAGCGGCGCGGCGGCACCCCGCGACAGCGTCAGGGCGGCAACGAGCGCCGCGGCGGCCAGCGGGACGCGGCCCCGGCGAACGGCGCGATGGCCGACGCGCTGCGGCGCGCGGGCCTGCTGGGCAAGGAGCGCGGGGGACGCTGATCCGGTGGCGGCCGGGACCGGTTCGGGCCGGTCCCCGCCGCAAGGGCGGGCAGCAAAACCCTCCGCCTCCGCCCCCGCAACCCGGCCGGGGCGAATTCGGTGCTTTCCGGTCCCCGGGTGCCCCACGTGGCTGACCCAGCGGCCGTCTTCCTGCGACACATAGCTCTCCCCGACGCCGGCGGCCTCTCCGGCGCTGCGGTCCGGGGAGGCGGGGGCGGCCTCCTGCGCCGCGTGCTGTGCCCTGCGCTCCCGTTCGGGGCGGTTCTTCGACATGTCGTCCATGCTGGCTCCCGGCTCGCGCTGGAATCGGTGGTGCGTGGCGCCGCGGCGGTGCCGCCCGGCTTCTCCAGTACCGCACCGGCCCGGCGCCGCCGTCCTGCCCGGCGTGCCAAGCGGGTGGCGGCCCGGCGGCAGCCGCGCGGGCGCCCGTCCGGGCACGCGTACCCGCTGCGGTCCGGTTCAGGCCGGGCCGGGCCCGGACCCGGCCCGCGCGGCGTCCGGCGGGGTCAGGCCGCGCCCGCGAAGCCGCGCATCCGTTCCAGCTCGGCGGCCACGTCCGTGAGCGTCGCACAGCCCGGTACGGGCGGGATCTGCGCCGCGAGCGCGGGCGGTCCCGGACGGCCCGGGTCCTCCAGCGCGTCCGCCATCGCGGTCAGCGCCTCGCCCAGCCGGCGCGCCTCCTGCCCGGTCGGGCGGCGGGCGCCGTGGTCGAGCCGTACGGCGCAGGCCGTCGCCGCGTCGACGATGCGCTCGGCGGTGGTGACGACCGTGAGCCAGTCGGGACCCCGGCCGCGCGCCGCGAGGAGTTCGGCGGCGGTGGTCTCGGCCGCCGCGCGGGCCTCACCCAGCGCCCGGTAGGCCTCCCGGCGCAGCACCAGCCGCTCGCCCCGGTCGTGCCCCGGCTCGGTCTTCAGCACCTCGCCCAGATACGCGCCGGTGGCGCGCAGCGCGGTGGTGACGCGGTGGCCGACGCGGCGGCGCGGATCGGCGAGCCGCGGCAGGTGGCCGACGACGAGCACGACGGCGCAGGCGGCCGAGGTGTCCACGATCCGCTCCAGCGCGGCCTGCGGATCGCCGCTGACGTGCACGAACGACAGCACCATCAGGGTGATCGCGACGGTCTGCAGCGCGAAGTGGCGGGTGGCGAACGGCAGCAGCGCGCCGCCCGCGCCGGCGATCAGCGCGGGCCACCACCAGCCGTCCAGCAGCGCCCCCGCCGCCGCGAAGACCAGGACGCCGGCGACGGTGCCGGCGAAGCGGTTGACCGTACGGGAGAAGAGCGGGCCCAGGTCGGGCTTGACGAGGAAGGTGACGGTGGCGGGCAGCCAGTACCAGTGCTCGGCCCGCAGCGCGAGGGCCGCCGCCGCGCTCACCGCGATGCACAGGCCGACCCGCAGACCGTAGTCGCGCCCGGCCGGGCCGAGGACACTGCGGCCCTGCCGGGTGCGCGGGCTGACCAGCGCGATCATCCAGTTGAGGACGGAGTGGCGTTGGCGCCGGGGCGCCGGCCGGCGCGGGGCCGCTCCGGATTCCCCGGCGGTTCCGGCTCCGGGTTCCGGGGCGCTGGAGGGTGCGGGTTCCTCGGCGCTCCGGGCTTCGGGGCCCGGGGTTGTCCCGGCTTCGGGCTCCGTGGCGGGCACGGCCCCGGAGATCGCGGCGGGACCGCCGTCGGCCCCGGCGGCGTCCACCGGTTCCGTACGGGCGAAGACCACCGCGGCGTCCAGGAGCGCGCGGTCGAAGGCGCCGCGCGCCGGGGAGCTGGTCTCCGGCGCGGGGAGCCGGCCCGGCGCCCGGCCGGTGCGCAGCGCGTCGGCGAAGCGGCGCGGCCCCTCGGCGACGCGGTCCGGCAGCGGCTGCGCCTCCCACAGCAGCGCGACACTGGCCTCGCACAGCGCCGTGGCCGCGGCCAGCCGCTCGGCGAGCAGCCGTTCGTCCGGGCGGGGGCGGCGGCGCAGCAGGCGCCGCAGCCGCAGCGCCTCGTCGGCGCGGTCCAGGGCGGCGGTGAGCCGTCGGCGGGCCGCCTCCGCGCCCGGCCCGCCGACGGCTTGCAGCGCGTCCGCGAGGGCGTCGAAGACGGTGGCGACGGCCGCCCGCTCGCCGCTGAGCGGCCCGCCGGCCGGCCGCGGCGGGTGGAAGACCAGGCGCAGCAGGAGCAGCCACAGGCAGCCGGCCAGGAGGTAGAGGGCCTTGGCCCACGGGGCGCCGGACAGCGGCATCCCCGCGCCGAGGATGGTGCTGGCCAGCATCTGCATCCCCGCGTTGGACCGCACCGGTCCGGCGACGCTGCCCGCGCCCGAGACGAAGCCCACCACGAACAGCGCGGGGACCACCCACCAGCCCGCGCCGACCGTCTGCAGCGTGGCGCCCGCCAGCATGCCGAGCGCGGACGCGAGGGCGGGCAGGCCGATGTGCACGATGCCGCGGCGGCGGGTGCCGGGGCGGTCGTTGACGCCCGCGAGCATGGAGCCGAGGCCGGCCAGCACGCCGGCCGCCGGGTGGCCGGTGGCCAGGCCCGCGGCGAGCAGCGGGCCCGCGCACAGCGCGCCGCGGACCACGGCGGCCCAGGGGACGGGCAGCCGCTGCCAGCGCAGGGGGTGGGCGAGCCACGTGGGCACGGCGCGCGGAGCGCGGGGCATGAGCCTCCTTGGTACGGCGGATGACGGTGTCGGCGGGCTTATGGGTACGTACCCGTATGGATCGGGACGTACTGCCTGGCAACGGGGTGGGCGCGGAGCGCCCGGGACGGGTGCGGATGTCCGAGGGGCGTCATCGGCCGACGGTGCTGACATCCACCTTAAGGTCCCGTTCGTACGCGCCGGGACGGGCGGGTTACGGGAATGTCAAGATCACATTCAGCCGCACCGAACGCACACCGGCGCCCCACCGGCCCGCGGCCGCGCCCCGCCCGCTCCCCGGCACACCCCGCGCCCGGTGCCGCCCCACGGCCGTGCCCGCGCCCGTACCCGTCACCGCCGCGCCTGCTCCCCCGCCACCGCCGCGACCAGCACGCTCCCGCTCGTCCGGGCGACGACGTACGCCGTGCCCCGCGTCGCCCGCGCGTCCACCGCCAACCGGTGCGTGCCCGCCTCGACCTGCCCCGCGAACAGCTCCGCCGTCCGCGTACGCGAGAGGCGGTCCACGCGGTACGCGGTGACGCCGAGCCGGCAGGGCACCGCCGTCTCGACCGTGACCTCGCCGCGGACCGCGGCCAGCCGCAGCAGGCGCCGCTGATCCTGCGGACAGCGGTCCAGGGCCTGTTCGATCCGCGCGACGAGCAGCGGCACGACCGGCACCGGCAGGTCCACGAAGACCGCCGACGAACCCGCCGCCGCGAACGCGGCCCGCACGGCGTCCCGCTCCGCCTCCCGCACCGCGCTGCCGAAGGCCACCGCTCCGTACGACCGCAGCTCGTCCGGCGAAGCACCCGCCGCGTCCCGGGTGATCTCCGCGCCGATGCCTATGCCGCGCAGCGCGGCGGCCAGCCGGGCGGGCAGCGCGACCCGCTGGCCGACCAGCAGGACCCGCCGGGCGGTGGCGCCCTGCCCCGGCCCGCCGTCGTACAACAAGTCCTCCAGTGCGGCCCGGTACTGCGCGCCGTCGAAGCGGAACGGGCCGATGCCCGGATAGCCGTCGCGCCGCAGGTCCGCGGTCTCCCCCGTCTGCCAGGCGAAGTCGCGCCAGACGACGTCCGCGCCGTCGCGCTCGATGACGGCGGTGACCGCGCCGCACTCCAGGCCCTCGCACTCCGGACAGCCGTAGAGGACATAGCGCCCGTCGGCGAGCGGAGCGTCCTCCTCCAGGAGCAGCCGCCGGACGTGCGCCGTGAACAGGGACGGCCCGAGGTCGGCGGCGAGCGGGGATACGGCGTCGAGGTCGGCCAGGCGCAGCAGGAGCGGTCTGCCGTCGACGATGAAGTCGAAGAAGTCGCGGTGGACTTCGTACGCGCCGTTGGACAGGATCGCTCCGGCGCGCGTCGCGGGCGCCAGTCCGAAGGTCGCGTGGTGCGCAGACATGTCCTGAGTATCCCCACGCAACCGCCGATAAGAGCCCGGCGCCGGGCAATTCGCAGGGAAGGGCCCATTCCGTATCGGCCCGGTCGTGCTGCGTCCGCCCGGTCGTTCCTTGGCGGCCCGGTCGCCCCGTACCGTCCCCGTGGCCCCGCGGTGTACGGGCCGCGCCGGCCGGTCCGCCGGGTCCGGCGCGGATGCCCCGCCGGAGCCGTCGCCCCCGGCGGGCGCACCGGATAGCGTCCAGGCATGACGACGAGCGATGTGATCGTGATCGGCGGCGGGGTGATCGGCCTGACGGCCGCCGTCGGGCTGGCGGAGCGCGGACGCGAGGTGCGGGTCGTCACCCGGGACCCGGCCCGGGACACCACCTCCGCGGTCGCGGGCGGCCTGTGCTGGCCCTACCGGGTGCGGCCCGAGGAGCGGGCCGTGGCCTGGTCCCTGCGCTCCCTGCACGTGCTCACCGAACTGGCGGCGCGTCCGGCGGCGACCGGCGTACGGCTGGTGACCGGCACGATGGCCGACGACGGGAACGCGGAGCCGGACGGCTGGCACACGGCGGTGCCGGGGCTGCGGCGGGCCGCGCCGGACGAGCTGCCGCCGGGCTACGGCGGGGGCTGGCGCGCCCGCACGCCACTGGTGGACATGCCGTCCCACCTCCAGTACCTGGAACGGCGGTTGGCGGCGGCGGGCGGCACGGTGGAGCACCGGCCGTTCACCTCGCTCGCGGAGGCGGGGCGGGAGGCCGGCACGGTCGTCAACTGCTCGGGGCTGGGCGCCCGTGAGCTGGTCCCGGACCCGGCGGTCCAGCCCGTACAGGGACAGCTGGTGATCGCGGAGAACCCCGGCGTCGAGGAGTGGTTCGGTTCGGCCGACGCGCACGCCGAGGCGACGACGTACATCCTGCCGCAGCCGTACGGGGTGGTTCTCGGCGGTACGGCCCGCGAGGGCGCCTGGTCGCGCGAGCCGGACCCGGCGACCGCCCGCGCGATCGTGGAGCGCTGCGCGCGCGTCCACCCGAAGCTGGCACACGCCCGCGTCCTGGCGCACCGGGTCGGTCTGCGCCCGGCGCGCGCCGCCGTGCGGCTGGAAGCGGAGCGGCTGCCGGGCGGCGCGCTGTGTGTGCACAACTACGGGCACGGCGGGGCGGGTGTGACGGTGGCGTGGGGGTGCGCGGACGAGGTGGTGCGTCTGGCGGGCGGCGGGACGCGGTGAGGGGAGGGCCGGTCGCCCGCCGGCCCTCCCCCTGGGATCACTCCGGCCCGGCCGGTGCTACGGCTTGCCCTCCTCGGAGGCCGGGGCGGCCGCGCCCGCCGGTCCGGCGCCGGTGCCGTCCACCCCGTTGCCGGGGCCGATACGGATCTCGAAGTCGCCGTCGTAGCGCTCGTGGCCCGCGATGACGGCCAGCTCGACGACCTCCTCGCCCTTCTGCCCGCGGACGATCAGCGGGTCGCGGCGCAGGTCCTTCATCAGCGCCCAGCACATCGCGATCATCACCAGGGTGAAGGGCACCGCGACGAGGATCGTCAGGTTCTGCAACCCGGTGAGGGCGTCCCCCGAACCGCCGCCGATCAGCAGCATGATCGCGGCGACCGCGCCGGTGACCACGCCCCAGAAGACCACCACGAGCCTGGTCGGTTCGAAGGAGCCCTTCTGGGAGAGCGTGCCCATCACGATGGACGCGGCGTCCGCGCCGGAGACGAAGAAGATGCCGACGAGGATCATGACCAGGATGCTGGTGACGGTGGCCGCCGGGTACTGGTGCAGCACGTCGAAGAGCTGCCCCTCCGGTGTGGTCTCGCCGGAGAGCTTCTTGGTGTCCTGGAGATGCATCGCCGAGCTGCCGAACACCGCGAACCACAGCAGGCTCACCACGCTCGGCACGAGGATCACGCCGCCGATGAACTGCCGGATCGTACGGCCACGGCTGATCCGGGCGATGAACATGCCCACGAAGGGCGTCCAGGAGATCCACCACGCCCAGTAGAAGACCGTCCAGCCGCGCAGCCAGTCACCGACCTTGTCCCCGCTGCTGGCCTCCGTCCGGCCGGCGAGCTGCGGCAGTTCGCCGATCAGGGTGCCGACGGAGGTCGGCAGCATGTTCAGGATGAGGATGGTCGGCCCGACGACGAAGACGAAGACGGCCAGGATCAGCGCCAGCACCATGTTGATGTTGGACAGCATCTGGACGCCCCGGGCGATGCCGGAGACCGCCGACAGGATGAAGGCGACGGTCAGTACGGCGATGACGACGACGAGCAGGGTGGTGCTGACCTTGTCCATCCAGCCGAGCACCTTGATCCCGCTGCCGATCTGCAGCGCGCCGAGCCCCAGGGAGGCCGCGGAGCCGAAGAGCGTGGCGAAGATGGCCAGGATGTCGATGACCTGCCCGCCCCAGCCGTTGGCGCGCCGCCTGCCGATCAGCGGGGTGAACACCGCGCTTATGGTCTGCCGCCTCCCCCGCCGGAAGCAGCTGTACGCGATGGCCAGCCCCACGACCGCGTAGATCGCCCAGGGGTGCAGCGTCCAGTGGAAGAGCGTGGTGGCCAGGGCCGTGTCCATGGCCTGCGCGGCGTCCTTGGGATCGGTGCCCGGCGGCGGGGTGCCGAAGTGCCCCAGCGGCTCACTGACTCCGTAGAACATCAGGCCGATGCCCATGCCCGCGCTGAACATCATCGCGACCCAGGACACCGTACGGAACTCCGGCTCCTCGCCCTCCTTCCCGAGCGTGATCCGGCCGTACTTGCTGATGGCCAGCCAGATGGCGAAGACCACGAAGCCGGAGGCGGAGAGCACGAAGGCCCAGCCGCCGTTCTTGATGACCCAGTCCAGCATCGTCGACGAGGCGCTCTTGAGCGACTCGGTGGAGGTGGCACCCCAGACGATGAAGGCGAGGGTGAGCAGCGCCGTGACGCCGAAGACCACGCGGTCGGTCTGCGGAGGGCCGGTGCCGTGCGGCTCGCCGGGGAGGTCCGCCACGACCGACGCACCTCCTCCGCCGCCCGCGTCCTTGTCTGTGTCCGACACGTGTCGACCTTTCAATTGGCCAGTTTTTCCCTACCCGTTACCCCCTACCACACGGTGGGACGCGTTCAGCAGCCCTTGAGCGGAGTCGCGGCCGTAAGGTGATATTCGGCCCGGCCGTCCAGCAGCAGCGGGACGAGGGCGCGCAGCGGCTGGCGCAGCGGCACCACGGCCCCGCCGTTCCCCGTCCTGCGCAACGTCACCCCGTGCAGCACCAGTTCGTCCTTGACCTGGGCGTACTGCCTGGCGTCCAGGCGGTATGCGCACGGCGGGTCGGTGAGGACCTTGCCGGGCGCGGGAGCCTCGTTGTCCGCGCCCGCGAGATAGACGGGCCCGCGGTCGGCGTAGCCGGCCAGCCGGGCGCGGGCCGTGGCGGACTCGATCCGGGCCCGGCGCTCACCGGTGAATTCGAACAAGCCTTTCAGGCCGACCAGTTGCGAGGTGACCCGGCGGCGGTTGTTCAGCGCCGGGTCGGCCTTCTCGGCGTCGGTCAGCGCGTCCACCCGGGTCTCCACGAGCAGCCCGACGGAGTTCTTCACCCCGGCGGTGTTGCGCAGGATGCGCTCCTGGCCGTCGCCGGCCACCTGCTTGACGGGATCGCCGGTCTCCGGGTCCGTCCAGATGCCGTAGATGCCGGTACTGAAACCGGCATCGGCGGCCTCGGGCCGGACGTACTCCTCGGACAGGGTGGTTGCTTCCCGGTGCACCGCGTGGGCGGTGTTCAGGTTGCGGGGCCACAGGGACAGCAGGTCCTTCATGTAGTAGGGCACGGTCGGCCCGTATTCGTGCAGGTCGTAGACGATGTCCGGGCGGTAGTCGCGCTGCACGGCGGCCAGCGCGCGGGCCTCGGCGGTCCGCAGGGCGAGGTGGTCGCGGTTGATGTCCACCCCGGCGGAGTTGCCGCGGGTGTCGGCGGCCCGGCCGTCCGGGTTGGCGGTCGGTACGACCAGCACGCTGGTGCGTTCCAGGAAGCGCCGGGTGGCCCGGTCCCCGGCGAAGGCGAGGTCGCGGACCGTGGACAGGCACGCTTCGCGCCCGGACGGCTCGTCCCCGTGCTGGGAGCAGATGAGCAGCACCGTGTTGCCGTGCCGTACGGCGTCGGCGGGCTTCGGTGCCGGCGCGCCGATGCGTACGAGCCGGATCGGGCGGCCCTGCGCGGTCGTGCCGATCCGGTCCGTACGGACCCGTTCGCTCGCCCGGTCCACGGCGGCGAGGAAGTCCCGCTCCTCCGGCTGGGTGGTCCAGCGGGCGCCCTTGCTGGTCTCGAAGCCGGTCCGGGGCAGGTCCGGGCCCGCCGCCCCGGCGGGCGTGGCGAACGGCGAGGCCAGCAGGGTCGTGGTGAGCGCGGCGGCCAGCGCCCCGAAGGCGAGGCCGCGGGAGAGGGGTGTCACGAGGGGGTGCCTCCGGTGTCGGTCGGTGGGGCGAACGGTGGAAGCGGGCGGGCGGGCGCGGGTACGGCGGGGGACGGGGCGCGCTGCCCCGGCCCCCGCCGTACGGTCAGCGCACGTCCGGTATGCGGCTCGGCACGGGCGGCCGGACGCCGTCCTTCGGCGCCGGTGCGACGCGGGCCTTCACGCCGGTCCCCGCCGTGGCCGCGGCCAGCGCCTTGGCGCCGCCGACGACGGGCAGGCGGGCGTCGGTGCGGGCGAGGTCGAGGGTCAGGCGCGGGGTGGTGGAGGGCGGGTCGATCAGGTCGGCGTCGGTTCCGGCGATGATGAGCGCTAGCCGGTGCCCGGCGGGTACGACGTGGTCGCTCGCGGCCAGGTCGAGGGTGATCGTGTAGGGCTTGCCGGGGGTCAGCGGGCGGCCCTTGCCCGGGTCGGCCCAGTTGCCGAGGTCGGCCCAGCCCCGGCTGAAGACGGTGTGCCCGACCTGCACGGTGTTCGCCTTGGTCTCCTTGTAGCAAGCACTGTCACCGGCGGTGCTCGCGCCCCAGCAGGTGCGGTCGGCGAGGGTGGTGATGCCCTCGCCCGCGGCGCCGTAGTTGCGGATGGTGTCGGGGCCGAGGTCCACCAGGACGGCGGAGAGGTGGGCGGTGGCGGTGCTGGGGGTGGCGGTGACGGTCACCTTGCCGGAGCCGGACAGGCGCAGCGGCTGGGCCAGCGGCTTGGTGGTGAAGCCGGCCTTGGCGGGGGTGGACGTGTCGATCTGCGCCGCCCAGTCGGCCTCGTTCAGCCGCGGGTCGTCGGTGAAGGTCTCGGTGGCGCCGTGCGGCGCGCGCCGGGTGCCGAGTTCGCCGACACCGGGGGCGCTGCCGTTGCGCGGCCGTACGGTGGTGGCCGAGGTGCCGGCCGCGGGCCAGACGCGGTCGGTGGTCCACCGGTCGGGGGCGCGCTCGATGTCGGCCATCGGCTCGTCGTCGATGCCGTTGTCGTAGCCCATCAGGTAGTGGTCGAACCAGCGGTGCAGGGTGGGCACCCAGGCGGACCGGCGGAAGTCGAAGGGGTCGACGTGGCCGGTCTGGGAGAGCCAGACCTTGCGCTCGACGCCGTTGTCGGCGAGCGCGTCCCACCACTGGCCGAAGTGCTTGGTGCGGACGTTGAGGTCCTGCATCCCGTGGACGGCGAAGACGCTGGCGGTGACGTTCTCCGCGTCCTTGACGTAGTCGCGCTCGGTCCACAGCCGCGTCCAGTCGCCGGTGCGCGGCGCGCCCTCGGCGAGCTTCTTCTGCACGGCGCCGCAGCGCAGGCGCGCCTCGGGGCTGTCGACGCGGTCGGCCAGCGCGTCAGGACCGGAGTTGTACAGCGGGGCGCCCTTGGCGAAGTAGTAGTCGTACCAGGAGGAGATGGCGGCGATCGGCACGATGGTCTTCAGGCCCTCGACGCCGGTGGCGGCGACGCCGTTGGCGATGGTGCCGTCCCAGCTCTTTCCGATCATTCCGGTGTCGCCGTTGGACCACCCGGCGGCGACGCGTCTGCCGCCGGTACGGGAGTCGTAGGCGCGCCCCCGGCCGTTGAGCCAGTCGACCACAGCGCGCGCGGACTGGATGTCGGAGCGCCCGCCGACCTCCACGCAGCCGTCCGAGCGGTTGGTGCCGGCCAGGTCGACGAGGACCGCCGCATAGCCGCGCGGCACGAAGTAGTTGTCATAGAAAAGCGGGAACTGCACCGGCTTTCCGGCGCTGTCGTAGGTCTTCTTCTGGCTCTCGTTGCCCCGCCCGCAGCAGGAGTAGTACGGGCTGGCATCCATGATCACGGGGACCCGGCGGCCCTGCTGCGCGGGTTCGCGCGGCCGCACGATGTCGACGGCGACCCGGTCGGTCCGCCCGTCCGAGTCGCCGTCGATCTTCGTGTCCACCCAGACCGACTCGCGTATCGCGCGGTCGTAGGAGTACACCGGTCTGGACTCGCCGGAGGCGGCCGGGGCGGCGGACGCCGGTCCGGTGAGCGTGGTCAACAGGGCGACGGTGACCGCCGCCACGAGCGCTTTCCAGGGGATGCGGGACAACCGCGCGCTTTTGGTCACGGGGCGGACGGTAGCGCGGGGGAACTCCTGTGCGTAAGAGTGCGCCTGGCGGAGGCGGGCGAAGAGGGGCTCGCGGGAGCGCTGTTCCGGGGCGGAACGGTGTGCTCCGTGTCGTCCTGATGTCGATCATGTGTCAGCTGAGGCCATGGACATGACGGGCAGCTTCCCAGTACATAGGGTCTGAAGAACCGAAGAGATGACGAGCCGAAGGGCTCACCTCCCCTACAAGCTGGAGGATTTCGTGCGTCACAGACTCATCGTTCCGGGTGCGGCCGCCCTCAGCCTGCTGCTGGCGATCCCGGCTTCCGCGGCCAGTTACACACCCGGCGCTCCGGGCGCGGGCGACTCCTACTACCCCGAGAGCGGCAACGGCGGGTACGACGTCTCCCACTACGACCTGCGGCTGAAGTACCAGCCGAAGACGGACCTGCTGGAGGGCACGGCGACGCTGCTCGCCAAGACCACGCAGGACCTGAGCCGCTTCAACCTGGACTTCGGCCTGAAGGTCAGCGAGATACGCGTCAACGGCAAGAAGGCGGCCTTCGCCACCTCCGGCAAGCACGAGCTGGAGGTCACCCCGGCGGCGCCGCTGCCCAAGGGCAAGCAGATCAGCGTCGTCGTGCGCTACGCGGGCAAGCCGTCCGAGCTGAAGATCGACGGCTACTCCGCCTGGCACCGCACGCCGGACGGCGGGGTCATCGCGCAGGAGCCGGACTCCGCCGTGTGGTGGTTCCCGAGCAACGACCACCCGACCGACAAGGCGACGTACGACATCTCGGTCTCGGTGCCGGACGGCAACCAGACGCTCAGCAACGGCGTCCTGCTCTCGCAGTCCTCCAAGCTCGGCTGGACGCGCTACAACTGGCGCTCGGACAAGCCGCAGGCGCCGTACCTGACCACGCTCGCGGTCGGCAAGTTCGACATCACCAAGGACACCACCGCCGGCGGCCTGCCGGTGATCAACGCCGTCAGCACCGACCTCGGCCCCTACGAGGGCTCGGCGCGCGCGAGCATCGAGCGCACCGCCGAGGTCACGGAGTGGCTGGAATCGGTCTTCGGCCCGTACCCGTTCAACTCCGTCGGCGGGTACGTCCCGAACGTGCCGGCCGGGTACGCGCTGGAGACCCAGACCCGCCCGTTCTACGGCAAGGAGGCGTTCGCCAACGGCACCAACGTCTCCGTGGTGGTGCACGAGCTCGCGCACCAGTGGTACGGCGACAGTGTCTCGGTCAAGGACTGGAAGGACATCTGGGTCAACGAGGGCTTCGCCCGCTACAGCCAGTGGCTGTGGTCGGAGAAGGAGGGCGAGGGCACCGGACAGGAGCTGGCCGACTACGTCTACGCCCAGCACCCGGCCGACGACCCGTTCTGGAAGGTCAAGCCCGGCGACCCGGGCCCGGACAACCAGTTCCACGGCGCGGTCTACGACCGGGGCGCGCTCACCCTCCAGGCGCTCCGCAACAAGGTCGGCGACCGGGCCTTCTTCGGGCTGCTCAAGTCCTGGCCCACGGACAAGAAGTACGGCAACGCCTCGGTGCAGGACTTCGTGAAGTACGCCGAGAGCAAGACCGGCAAGCCGCTCGCCGAGCTGTTCGACACCTGGCTGTTCCAGCCGGTCAAGCCCTCGGCCACCGCGCTCAAGTCGGCCTTCGGCGCCCGCTCGGCCGCCCCGGCCAAGGCACCGGCCCAGCCGAAGTCCTGGAAGTCGATCCAGGCGACGAACCACGTGCACGACCACGGTCACCAGCACTGACCTGTGAAGCGGAGGGGCCCGGCGCACGACGCGCCGGGCCCCACCGCTCGCGCCACCTCCCCTCCATCTCCGCGACACCCGGAGGCCGCTCGCAAGTAAGTACGCCTGGATTCGATGTGCGGCAGATCATCCCCGCCCCTCACGCGACCAGGAGTTCTCATGCCGCACCGCACGCCACGCCGCGCTCACGGAGCGGCCTTCGCCGCCACGGTGGCCGTCGGACTGGCCGCCACCGCGTGCTTCGTCACGGCTGCCCCGGCCGCCGCCGCACAGGCGCCGCGGGCCGAGGTGCCCGGGATCGACGTGCTCTCGTACAACGTCTTCCTGATGAGCAGGAACCTCTACCCCAACTGGGGACAGGACCACCGGGCGAAGGAGATCGCGGCCGCCGGTTTCTTCCGCGGTCAGGACGTCGTCGTACTCCAGGAGGCCTTCGACAATTCCTCCTCCGAGGCCCTCAAGACCGCCGCGGCCGACCGGTATCCGTATCAGACGCCGGTGGTCGGGCGCGGGAAGAGCGGCTGGGACGCCACGGGCGGCGCCTATTCCGCCGCCACACCCGAGGACGGCGGGGTCACGCTGCTGAGCAAGTGGCCGGTGCTGCGCAAGGAGCAGTACGTGTTCAAGGACGCCTGTGGTTCCGACTCCTGGTCGAACAAGGGCTTCGCCTACGCCGTGCTGAACGTACGCGGCGCCAAGGTGCACCTGGTCGGTACGCACACCCAGTCCACCGACCCGGGCTGCAAGGCGGGTGAAGCGGCCGCGGTCCGGGCGAAGCAGTTCAAGGAGATCGACGCCTTCCTGGACGCGAAGCACATTCCGGCAAACGAACAGGTCATGGTCGCCGGGGACCTGAACGTCGACTCGCGGAGCGCCGAATTCGCCTCCCTGCTCACCGACGCCGGCCTCGTGGCGGCGGACGCGCGTACGGGCCACCCGTACTCCTTCGACACCCGGGAGAACTCCGTCGCGGCGTACCGCTACCCGGACGACCCGCGCGAGGACCTGGACCACGTCCTGCACCGCCGCGGCCACGTCCGGCCCGCCGGCTGGCGCAACGAGGTCGTCAAGGAGCGGTCCGCGCCCTGGACCGTGTCGAGTTGGGGCACGGACTACACCTACACCAACCTCTCGGACCACTACCCCGTGGTGGGCGCCGCCGGGTGACCGGCCGCACGGCCGCCCCGCGTCGTCCCCTCAGCGCTTGAGGTAGGCCAGCACGGCCAGCACCCTGCGGTTGTCGTCCGCGGACGGGCTGATCCGGAGCTTGCCGAAGATGCTCGCGGTGTGTTTGGCGACGGCGCTCTCGCTGATGTGCAGGCCGACGGCGACGGCGGCGTTGGACCTGCCCTCGGCCATCAGTTCGAGGACCTCCCGCTCGCGCGGGGTCAGCTCACCGATCATGCCGCGGGCGTCGCTGCGCGACAGCAGCTTGGAGATGACCTGGGGGTCCATCACCGTGCCGCCGGCCGCCACCCGGCGGACCGCGTCGATGAACTGCTCGGTGTTGGTGACCCGGTCCTTGAGGAGGTACCCGACGGCGCCCTCGCCGCCGGCCAGCAGCTCGTTCGCGTACAGCTGCTCGACGTACTGGGAGAGGACGAGGACCGGCAGGCCGGGGCGCCGGCGACGGGCTTCGAGGGCGGCCTGCAGGCCCTCGTCGGTGAAGGTCGGCGGCAGCCGCACGTCGACCACGGCGACATCCGGCCCCGGGCCGCCCTCGTCGAGCAGCTCGCGCAGCAGAGCGGGACCGTTGTCCACCGCGACGACCTCGCAGTCGTGCTCCTTGAGCGTCCGTATCAGCCAGTCTCTCAATATGAAGAGGTCTTCGGCGAGGACAACGCGCACGGAATCTCCAACGTCACGGTGGTGGGCCCGCCCTGCGGACTGTGCAGGTCGAGTGTGCCGTCGAAGGTATCCAATCGCTGTCGCACGCCGGTCAGCCCGGTCCCCCGCGCGGGGTCCGCGCCGCCCCGGCCGTCGTCCGTGACGGTGGCACGCAGCAGGCCGCCCTCGTGGGTCAGGACGACGGCGGCCTCCCGGGCCCCGGAGTGTTTCGCCGCGTTCGCCAGCGCCTCGCCGACCGCGAAGTACGCGGCGGACGCGACCGGCGCCGGGAGGTGCCGCGGCAGCCGGCTCTCGACGCGCACGTCGAGGAAGCTGTCGAGGGCCAGCGCCCGGACGGCGTCGCCGAGGCCCCGGTCGGCGAGGACCGGCGGGTAGATGCCGTGCACCAGGTCGCGCAGGTCCTGCAAGGCCCCCTCGGACGTGCGGCGGACGTCCAGCAGGAGTTCGCGCGCCCTCGCCGGGTCCGTCTCCAGCACGCGGGTGGCGCGGTCCAGCGTCATGCCCAGGGCGACCAGCCGGGCCTGCGCCCCGTCGTGCAGGTCCCGCTCGATGCGGCGGAGTTCGGCGGCCTGGGTGTCCAGGACCCGGGCACGGGTGTCGGTGAGGCGCTCGACCCGCCGGGCGAGCCGGACACCACGCGGTACGGAGAGCAGCGGACGGCTCACCCGGGCGTGCAGCCGGAGCACGGCGGGAGCGGCCAGCAGCCCGGCAGTCATGAGGGCGAGGCCCAGCACCAGCGCGGCGAACATGGTCGGGGTGCTGTGCACGGGGACGAACGCGTACCAGTTGCCGTCGTCGAGGACCCGCCAGACGAACGGCTGCACCAGCGCGCCGAACGCCCCGTACTCGATCAGGGCGAGGGGGACGGCGACGAGCAGCCCGCCGGTCACCGGCTCCAGCCAGGCCCACGCCAGGTCGCGCCAGAACCCCTCGTCGGCGATGATCGCGCCCGACCTCCTGCGGGCGCTTCGGGCACGGTTCACGGGCAGGGGCTCGGGTGCGGCGATCCGGACGCCCGTCCACCGTTCGGCGCGGAAGCGGGCGCGGCCGGACAGGACGCGCAGGGCCCGCGCGGCGGGCGGCAGCAGCCGGAACCCCACACCCACGGGCACCAGCAGCAGGGCGAGTACGACCAGGGAGCCCACCGCCGCCACCGCGACGGCGTCGAGGCTCGCCAGCTGGCAGCGGGCGACGGCGATACCGGCGCGGGAAGCGAACGTACGTGGCTTATCGAACATCGTCCATTATCGGGGAGATCCTGGCCGGGGCCTGTAGCCGGGCCCGGGCTCGCGCCGGTGCCGGTACCCGGGCCTGTGCCCGGCCTTGAGCCGGTACCCGGGCCTGCGTCTGTGCCCGGCCTTGAGCCGGTTCCCATGCCTGCGTCTGTGCCGATGCCCGTGCCCGGCGGACGCCCGCCCACGTCCACAGTCCCGCCGCGGCCAGGCACGAGGCGCCGAACAGCGCCATCGGCAGCACCGCGCCGGACTCCTCGTCCATGAACAGCAGCAGGCCCAGGTTGATCAGGGCGTGGAAGCCTCCCGCGAGCGGCAGCCTGACGGCCCGCGCCCCTTCGAGGGCCCACCCCATCACGACCGACATGGACACGGCCATCGTGACGAACGCCGCCGCGTACAGGGGGTGCCGCGCGAAGATCTGGACGTGCCAGGAGCCCCACACCACGCCCACCACGACCGATGTCGTGAGAGGGCCGAAGCGGGCGCGCAGCAGCGGTTGCAGGAAGCAGCGCCACCCGATCTCCTCGCCGCACGCGCCGATCAGCTGCGCCACGGCGATCAGCGCGAACGGGGCGTCCGGCCGGGTGAACCGGGGGTCTCCGGTGAGCGCCGTGTACGCGGCGACGCTCAGCGCGATGACCAGCGGCGCGGTGACGAGCAGGAGCACTCCCCGGCCACCCGGGCCCGGCCCGGAGCCGGCGAGCAGTTCCCGTACCCGCGACGGCCACAGCAGCGCGGCCAGCCCCACTCCGAGGGCGGGTCCGAACTGTGTCAACTGGATGACCTCGGCGGGTATCCCGGTCGCGGGCTGGATCGCGCCGAGCGCTCCGGCCGCGACAAAGGCAACGGTGATGAACAAGGTCATCGCCTTGATGTCGGCAGGTTTCCTTCGCATGACACCGACGATGCCGCCCGGCGGGGCCGCTGCCATTGCGTCTGGCTGCCGGGCCGGGGTGTACCTGGGTACACCCCGTGCGGAAGCGGCCTGCCGGGCACGGGGCTGTGCTTTCACGGGAGTTGCGGGGCGGCCCGTCCGGCGGCCGTTTGCCTCCTGGACACAGTGAGTCCAGGATGCTGGCGTGACCGAGATATCAGCTGATCCACGGGCCACCCCCGTACGGCCCTCCCCCACACCCGCCACCGCCCCCCGACCCGGACCGCTGCTCGCCGTGCTGCTGTCCGCCTGGTTCATGGCGCAGTTCGATTTCTTCGTCGTCAACGTCGCCGCCCCCTCGCTCGAAAGAGACCTGCACACCGGGCCCGCCGCACTGGAACTGATCGTCGGCGGCTACGCCTTCGCGTACGCCAGCGGCATGATCACCGGTGGTCGGCTCGGTGACCTCTTCGGTCACCGGCGCACGTTCGTCGCGGGGCTGATCGCCTTCGCCGTCACCTCGCTGCTGTGCGGCATCGCGGTCCACCCGGCCCAGCTGGTGGGCGCGCGGCTGCTGCAGGGCTTCGCCGGGGCGGTGATGGTGCCGCAGGTGCTCGCGACGATCACCGCGTCGTTCCCGGTGCACGCCCGGGGCCGGGCGATGGCCTGGTACGGCGTGGCCGGCGGCTCGGCCTCGGTCGCCGGGCAGGTGCTGGGCGGGCTGATGCTGGACGCCGACATCCTCGGGCTGGGCTGGCGCGTCCTGTTCCTGATCAACGTGCCGATCGGCGCGGTCGCCGCCCTGCTGGCCCTGCGCTTCCTGCCCTCGGTACGCCCGGCCCGGCGGTCCCGGCTGGACCTGCCCGGCGCGGGCGGCATGGCCCTGACGCTGGGTCTGGTGCTCGTACCGCTCGCCATGGGACGCACCGCCGGCTGGCCGGCCTGGACCTGGATCTGCCTGGCCGCCGCCGTCCCGGTGGGCGCGGCCACCGTGTACTGGCAGCGGGCCCTGACCGCCCGCGGCGGCGATCCCGTACTGGACCTCACGCTGTTCCGCGAGGGGTCCTACCTCGCCGGGGTGGTGACCGGGGCGGCCTTCATGGCGTACTGGTCGAGCGTGATGTTCACGCTGACGCTGCTGCTCCAGGGCGGTTTCGGACTGGGCCCGCTGCAGGCCGGTCTGGCCTTCGCGCCGACCGGTGTGTGCTTCGCGAGCTGCGCGCTGCTCAGCCGTCCGCTGGTCCAGCGCTTCGGCCTGCGCATCCTGCAACTGGGCAGCGTCGTCACGGTGGCCGGACTGGCGGCACTCACCCTCGTACTCCACTTCCAGCCGGACCGCGGGGCGCTGCCGTGGGTCGTCGTCGCCATGGCGGTGGCCGGGGTGGGCAACGGGCTCACCTTCCCGCAGCTGATCGGCGCCTCGCTGGTCCGGGTGCCCGCGCAGCGGGCCGGGATCGGCGCCGGGGTGCTCACCACCGCGCAGCAGTTCGGCGGCGCCGCCGGTGTCGCGGTCATCGGCGCGGCCTTCTTCGCCCTGTCCGGCGACGCACCGAGCGCCGCCGGTTACGCCCGCGCCACCATGTGGACCACCCTGGTCTCGGTCGCCCTGACCTGTGTGGTCACGGTACTGACCACGATCATCCGCCGCGCGGCCGACCGCGCGGCCCAGGCGGAGCGGTCGGCGAAGACGGGGGTCGGCTCCTGAGAACCCTGGTCATGTGCCCGGCCGCCCCTGCCACGGGCCGTTAGGCGGACGCGGCAGCCGTGTTCGGCGGCGAGGACGTGCGGGGCGCCTTGATTGTCAGACCCCCTCGGTACGGTCGGCACATGAGAGCTACGGGAACCTTCAGCGTCAAAGCGTTCGTCCCGACCGGACTGAAGCCCGATCCGGCGGTGTCCACCGGGCTGCCGGTCGGTGTCGCGACGATGGAGAAGCACTTCGAAGGAGAGGTCGCCGGGCGCTCGGCGACCTTGTTCACGGCCGCCTTCGACCAGACGACCGGCGTGGGCACCTACGTTGCCATGGAGTCGTTCGAAGGCTCGCTGCACGGACAGGCGGGCTCCTTCAACTTCGCGCACTCGGCGACGACGTCGGGCAGCGACCGCACCGCGGAGTTCTTCACCGTCGTGCCCTCAAGCGGCACCGGCGCCCTGGCGGGGATATCCGGCGCCGGCGGCATGGCGGTCGACACCGACGGCACGCACCGTGTCTGGTCCGACTACCGCCTCGGCTGACCGGCGAGCGCCAAAGACGGGGCGTCCCGGCCGGAGGGATACGGCGAAGGGCGGTCGCGGGCCCCGGAGGAGTCCCGCGTCCGCCCGCCGCCCCGGCCGTGCGGCACGGCCGTACGGTCACCTCCGGCCGGGCGGCCCCGGCCGTACGGTCATCCCTGGTCGAGCGGCCCCCGGGCCGCCGCCGCGTCCCGTTCGCGTGCGGCCGCGATGCGGCCCACCCGCCCGCGGATCGCGAACCAGCCCACGACCAGGGCCGCGCCGATGACCGGCACCAGCATCACGGTCTGCTGCCCCACGCCCTCGCTGTCGAAGGCCATCAGCACGATGACGCCGAGCAGGAAGGCGATGGTCGCGATGTCGGTGACGGGGGTGCCCGGCAGCTGGAAGCGCGGGCGGTCGACCAGGCCCTCGCGGGAACGGCGGACGAAGACCATGTGACAGACCATGATCGTGCACCAGGTGCTGATGATGCCGAGCGCCGCGATGTTCAGCACGATCTCGAACGCCTTGCCGGGGACGAGGTAGTTGAGGCCGACGCCCAGCACGCACACCGCCGAGGTGAGCATGATGCCGCCGTACGGCACCTGGTTGCGGTTCATCAGGCCCGCGAACTTCGGCGCCGAGCCCGCCATCGACATCGAGCGCAGGATGCGCCCGGTCGAGTACAGGCCGGAGTTCAGGCTGGACATGGCGGCGGTGAGCACCACGAGGTTCATCACGTCGCCCGCGGCCGGCACGCCGACGTTGGAGAGCACGGTCACGAAGGGGCTCTCGGAGCCGGTGTACTTGTTCCACGGCAGCAGCAGCGCGAGCAGGATCACCGAGCCGACGTAGAAGACGCCGACCCGCCACATGATCGAGTTCACGGCCTTGGGCACGACCTTCTCCGGCTCGCTGGTCTCGCCCGCGGTGACGCCGACCAGTTCGACGGCGGAGTAGGCGAAGACCACACCTTGCAGCACGATCACCACGGGCAGCAGGCCGCTCGGGAAGAAGCCGCCGTGGTCGGTGATCAGGCTCAGGCCGGGGGTCTCGCCGCCGACCGGGTGCTGGGTGGCCAGCAGGAAGATGCCGATGAACATGAAGACGACCAGCGCCGCGACCTTGATGATCGCGAACCAGAACTCCATCTCACCGAAGATCTTCACCGAGATGAGGTTGACGGCCAGCACCACCGCGAGCGCGATCAGCGCCATCACCCACTGCGGGACGGCGGTGAACAGGCTCCAGTAGTGGGTGTAGAGGGCGATCGCGGTGATGTCGGCGATACCGGTGGTGGACCAGTTGACGACGTACATCCAGCCCGCGACGTACGCGCCCTTCTCCCCCAGGAACTCCCGCGCGTAGGAGACGAAGGAGCCCGACGACGGGCGGTGCAGCACCAGTTCGCCCAGGGCCCGTACGACGAAGAACGCGAACAGGCCGCAGACCGCGTACGCGACGGCGAGCGCGGGTCCGGCGGAGGCGAGCCGGCCGCCGGCGCCCAGGAACAGGCCGGTGCCGATCGCCCCGCCGATCGCGATCATGTTGATGTGCCGGCCCTTGAGGCCCTTGCTGTATCCGGCGTCCCCCGCGTCCTGGGTGGTCGACGCCTTCCCCCCGTCCGGTGGCCTGTGGGCGTCTTCCTGGACGGTTTCCGTGCTCACAGCTGGTTCATCTCGCTTTCGGGCAGGCGATGGAGCCGTCTGCGGACCCACGGGTCACGTGGAGTCCGGCCGACGGCACACCTTCCCCCAGAGCCGCCCCCTCGTCTGTGTTCCGGATCACACCATGTATGAGCCATCAATAATTCACCCGGGTATGCCCGGAATAACCTCTCGCGGTCATGTCCATGAGGTCTGTATTTCGCCACGCTCCGGTCAACGCCGCTCACCCAGGAGAGCGGGACCGGCGTCGCGTTCCGGTCTCGGGTGGCCGGAAATCGCCCTTCACCATCGAGCGGGGCGCCGGGCGCGGGTGACAGGCTCGGGCGCCGTCCTGGGACCGGCTTCCTGGCGCTCCACACCCTCCGGAAGGTTTCACAGGGCTGGTGAGACAGCAATACTGTTGAACACGGACCGCGCTACGGGACGCGGCGGACACAGGGGGCGCGGGCACGCGCGCGGACGCAGCGAGGAAAGTGAGGCGCGGCATGGCCACCGGGACCGGGGAAGAACCGACGCTCACCGTCGACGAGTTGGCCGCCCGCGCGGGCGTGACCGTACGCACCGTCCGCTTCTACAGCACCCGCGGCCTGCTCCCCCCGCCCGCGATCGGCCCGCGCCGCGTCGGCCGGTACGGCGCCGCCCACCTGTCCCGGCTCGCGCTGATCGAGGAACTCCAGCACCACGGCATGACCCTGGCCGCCATCGAGCGCTACCTCGCCCGGCTGCCCGACGACCTCAGCGCCCACGACCTCGCCATCCACCGCGCGCTGGTCGCCTCCTGGTCGCCGGACTCCGCCGAGGAGGCGACCCGGGCCCATCTGGAGCGCCGGGCGGGCCGGGCACTGAGCGAGGACGACATCGACCGGCTGGCGGCGATGGACGTCCTGGAGCGCACCGCGGACCCCGACGCGTTCCGGGTCGACCCGGCCGTCCTGCACCTGGGCATCCGGCTGCTGGACGTGCCGGTCGCGCTGGAGACGCTGCTCGCCGCCCGTACCGTCGTCCAGGAGCACACCCGCTCCGCGGCGCGCGAGCTGACCCGGCTCTTCCACGACGAGGTGTGGGGCCCCTACCGGGAACGCGAGTCGGACCCCGAGCAGGTGGAGTCGATGAAGTCGCTCTCCGCGCACATGCAGCCGATGGTGGTGCAGGCGCTGGTGACGGCCTTCCAGCGGTCGATGCGCGAGGAGCTGCGGGCGACGTACGCCGAGGAGTGAGCCCGCGCCCGGCGGGCATGACCTGGGTAGCGGTCCGCGTGCGCGGCCGGTGGTGCGGGCACAGCCCTGCGAGCGAGACGAGGCCGTGGGTGGAGGGGCGCAGCATTTCCCGGGCCGAGGCGGCGGACATCCTCGCCCGGCAGGAGGACCACTTCTGGGAGTTCAAGAGCGCCCGCAGCGGCGGGGCGGTCGTGCAGGTCATCGCCGCCGCCCTGGCCAACGCCGAGGGCGGTGAGTTCGCCGTCGGCATCGAGGACCCGCGCAGCGGGCGCGGGCTGGCCCGGTGGCGCGGCTTCGCCTCGCTGGAGGACGCCAACTTCGTCCAGCAGGCCATGGTCGACCAGGTGGAGCCACCGGTGCCGTACGACATCGAGTTCCTGCGGATCGAGGGGCGCGCGGAGCTGGGCTGGGTCTGTCTGGTCACCGTCCACAAGAGCCCGGACGTGCACAAGACCGCCCGTGGCGAGGTGCCGCAGCGCCGCGGTGCCCAGTCGCGGCGGCTGAAGGGGACGCAGATCACCGACCTGTCGCTGTCCAAGGGCGCCCGGTCGTACGAGGACCAGCTGCTGCGCGACTACGCCCTTGAGGAGCTGCGGGACGAGGACGAGCTGCGCGTCTTCCTCGGCCGCTACAGTCCACGCACCCGCGCCGAGCGGTTCGTGCGCCGGCAGCGCCTGGTGGACCGCGGCGGGTCGCGGGCCACCGTCGCGGGCGCCGTGCTGTTCGCCGCGGAGCCGCCCGCCGTCGTACCGAAGAAGTGCTCGGTGAAGATAGCCCGGTACGAGACCGGGGAGCAGGTGCCCGACCGGCGGCACCTGAAGTCGGCGCCGACGACGGTGGACGGGCCGGCGCGGCTGCTGATCGACCGGACGCTGGCCGCGGTGACCCGGATCGTCCAGTCGGTGCCGGTGCTGGGCCCGGACGGCTCGCTGTCGCCGATGGCCTATCCGCCGGAGGCGCTGAAGGAGATCATCGTCAACGCGGTGATCCACCGGGACTACAACCTCTCCGACGACATCCTGATCTCGGTCTTCGACAACCGGGTGGAGGTGCGCAGTCCGGGCCGGCTGCCCGGCCATATGACGCCGGACAACCTGTTCACGGACCGCTTCGCGCGCAACCCCACCATCGTGCGGCTGCTGAACAAGTACCCGGACCCGCCGAACAAGGACATCGGCGAGGGCCTGGACACCGTGCTGAGCACGATGAAGGCGGCGAAACTCAAGGAGCCGCGGTTCTCCGTGGAGGCGAACGCCTTCGTCGTGGTGCTGGAGCACACCCCGCTCGCCCGGCCCGAGGAGCTGGTGCTCCAGTACCTGCGGTCCAACCCGGAGATCCCCAACCGCATCGCCCGCCGGATCACCGGCATCGCCTCCGAGAACCGGATGAAGCGGGTCTTCCACCGGCTGCGGGACGCCGGGCAGATCGAGCCGGTGCCGGACCGGGCCGGGTCCCGTGCGGCATGGCGCCTGCGGCGCGACTGACCGGCGGTGTGCGGTGCGGGGGGGGGGCGCCCCGCCGCCCCGCGCGCCCCCCCCCCCCCGACCCCGAGCCCGGACAGCGACCCCCCCGC